>JALZJE010000241.1 GCA_030859955.1 Chloroflexota bacterium
AGCCTGAGGAGCTTGTAGCCGGGGACTCGCGTACCATCCAAGCGCAGCAAGGAGGCATCGATGACCGTACAGACCCCGCCCACGACCGGCACCGAGGGGATCGACGCCCACGTCGCTGCGCTCTATCGCGACGGCATCACCTCGACCAAAGGAGCCTTCTCGCGCGACTGGGTCGAGCGCCTGCGGGAGGACATGGAGACCGGCTTCGCAGAGGCCATCGATCGACCAGGCGGGACCGTTCCCCGGGGACCCCAACGCTGGTACGTCGAGATGCATCCGGAGGACATCCGCGGCTTCGTGGACCTCGTGTCCCATCCCTGGGTCCGAGCCATGGCGGAGGCGGTGCTGGGTGCGGACTATCGCATCGTGGAAGTCGGCTTCGACGTGCCCTTCCAGGGTGCCAAGGATCAACCCTGGCACCGCGACTTCGCGTCGCCCGTCGATACCTACCAAGGCCGGCGCATCACGTCGCTCGCCTTCAACCTGACGGGCGTGGACGTCACGCCGGAGATGGGCCCCTTCGAGATCGCGCCCGGCACACAGTGGGATGACGGCCGCGCCTGGAAGCACGAGATGTTCCCGCCGCGCGACGAGTGGCCGCGCTACGCAGCCCTGGGCGAGCGCCGCTTTCCGCGCATGGGTGACATCTCCTGCCGCACGGCGCTGACGCTTCACCGTGGCACTGAGCACGCCTCGGAGACGTCCCGCCCTGTGCTCATCCTGGGTGTCGTGACGGGCCAGGTCGCGAACCCCGACGAGCACGACCTCGAGCTCACGCGGGCGTACCACGCGAGCCTTCCGGAGGACGTCCGCGAGCACCTGCTGTGCCGCGTGGTGGAGGAACTGACGCCGCTCACCCAGCGCCACGACATCGAAGGACTGGAGATGGGCGCCGAGAGCTGAGCAGCATCTCGTTGCAAGGAACCGCCAGGCCCGTTCGTCTGTCTCCTCGTGAGGGCTACCGTAGTCGGAGATTCGATGCCCCTTCGGGGAGCCGGCGTGCCGCGCATCGGCCTGGATGACTTCGGCGCCTTCTACGAGCGGAACTATGCCCGCGCCTTTCGCACGGCCTTCGCCATCGTCGGCGAGCGGAGCATCGCCGAAGACGTGACGCAGGACGCCTTCGTGGCCGCGTTCCGCGGGCGTGATCGGTACCGGGCGGGATCGACCCCCGAGACGTGGCTGCTCCGTATCGTCGTCAACAAGGCCATCGACCATGAACGCCGTCGACGGCGGATCACGATGCTTCCCATCGTCGGCGAGACCAGCCCGATCTCGGACGACGATCACCGGACGGTAGACCGCCTGGACCTTCAGAACTTGCTCGGACGGCTGGGCTCCACGCAGCGGGCTGCCGTGGTCCTGCACTACCTGAACGACCTCGACTATCGAGCGGTCGCGGTCGTGATGGACACCAGCGTCGGCAACGTCGGCGCTCTCCTCAGCCGCGCGCGTGCCGAGCTCAGGCGGCATCTGGAGATGGATGCGGAGGCGGAGGCGCGGCGACGATGACCGACGACGAACAGGATCTGCGACTGCGTCAGGCGCTCAAGGATGAGTACGCCGACGAGCATGGATCGCACCCTGCTTGGGAAGGGTCGCCGGCCCGGCTGCGCCTCGAGTCGCGTCGTACCGCCGGCGGCAGCCGGCTGTGGCAGGCCCTCGCGGCCACGCTGATGCTGGTGGTGGTGGGCTCGGTCCTTGTGCTCACGCCGAGAGGGCCGATGGCAGGCGACGACCCGAGAGCCTCTGATGCGGCGGCGGCTCCGACCTCCGGGCCCACGAGTCGATCGCCGTCGCCCACCACGACACGGGCGACCACGACACCGTCGGCGGAGCCGTCGCCGACCCCATCGACCTCGACGACCGCGCCCAGCGCCAGCCCGGAGCCGTCCGGAACGCCTGGAGTCCCACCGATCTATGGCCCGGAGTTCGGCGAGGACTTTCCCGAGGCACCACCGCCTGTCACCGTGCGCGCGGGCGACACGACGTTCGGCCTGCGAGCCTGGGCCTACTGCTACATGGACGGGTGTGTCGACGCTGCGCCGGAGCCGGGTTCCGATCTGCCGGACGTGGGCGACGTGAGTCGCGTCGAGATCGAGTTCCCGCTTGAGGGTTGGACCTTCGATGCCTCGTTCCGCGCTATCGGCGTGGCGTGTCCGCGGTTCCATTCGGTACCGCTCGCGAAGACCGGCGACCACACCTTTGTCCTGGCGCCGGCCGGCTTCGCGGACACCTACGACGTGGCCCTATCCGGCCGCGGCAACGGCAGCGTGGCCGTCAGCTTCCGCTGGACGACCCCCCACGATGGCCCGCTGCCCGTCCCCGAAGCACGGCTGGCCATCCTCAGCGGCGACGAGGAAGATGTCAGCAGCCATGGCGTGGAGCTCTCGCTCTCCGGACTGCGGGCCACGCCCCGGTCGGCTAGTGCCGAAGTCACCGTGACGGCGGCCAACGGCCGGTCCATCTCCTTCGAAGCGGAGCGCGAGACCCGTGCCAGCGGCTGCTTCAGCGAGGGTGACGTTTACTGGGACGGGCCTGACAGAGTGGGATTCCGAGCGCCTCGACTCGGACCGGCACCATTCACCTACGACGTCGTCGTCGTGCTCGATGGCGTTCGCTATGTCGCCCGCGCCATCTGGCCGGCCGACGAGCTCGAGGACCAAT
>JALZJE010000245.1 GCA_030859955.1 Chloroflexota bacterium
CGCCACGGCCACCGGGACCGATGAGCTCGGCGAGGGCATCGTCCTGGGCCTGGTGCTGGGCATCGGCCTCTCGCTCGCCCACACGTTCGTCGACGCCAGCTTCGACCCGAACAAGCCCCAGCCCTACGCCTGGTTCGCGATCAACGGGACGTACCACGCACTCGGGCTCATCATCGTTTCGGTCATCATCGCAATCTGGCCGTAACCGGCTGAGGCGCACCGCTTCCCCATTGTGCCGATGGCCACATGCGCGCGATACTGCCGCGAGAATGGACTGGCGCGACATTCTCCCGGGCATCATCGGCTCATTCGTCGGCGTGATGGGCTGGCTCGTGGTCGGCATCTACATCCAGCGCCGCCAGTTCGTCCGCCAGGCACGGAACGCGGCGAAAGCGGTCTACTTCGAGCTCGACGTCAATCGCTCGACGGTCGCAGTGGCACGTCAGCACGCTTTGTTCGCCGACCTCGATCGCTCGTCCTTCGAGCGTCTGCTGCCCGAGCTCGCCACGCTGCTCGCGGCGCCCGAGCTGCGGCGCGTGGTTGACGCCTACATGACGCACGCCGGCTATCGGCAGCTGGCCTCCCGGGACGACCTGCCGGCCGAGGTCCGTCGCGTGGCACTCGGTACGTTCGAGGACGCGCATGACCGTGCGCTCGCAACGCTTCGTTCCTGCGCATTCAGTGGCGCGGAACTGCGCGCGATGACAGCACAGTCCGACGTCGCCAGTCGCGAGGCGTCGTCCGAGTCGGTCGCGCGAGGAAGGGCATGAGCCAGAGCGAGCAGGAACGCGTGCTGCGTGTCCTCGCCGAGGTGATCTCGACCCACGATTGGGATCGGCTCGGCGATGCGATGCACCAGGATGGGATCCTCGAATATCCACAATCGGGTGAGCGCTTCCGCGGCCTGGCGAACATCCGCGCGCAGTTCGAGAACTACCCTGGGTTGGGACCAGGAACGTCGCAGCTCGCCGATGTCATCGGCGGCGAGTCGTATGCACTCACGCCGTCGTACACCGTCATCCGGGTCGAAGGGTCGGGGCAGAGGGGCGCGGCGGTCGTTCGGGTGCGCTACCCCGATCAGAGCCTGTGGTGGGCCCTCAACCTGTTCGAGCTGCAGGACGGGCGGATCATCCGCAGTCGATCGTACTTCGCGCCAGACTTCGAGGCGCCGGCATGGCGCGCTCCATACCGCGAGGCGCCCTGAGGGTGGTGGTCGCCAACCCTCGCACCACTGCGAAGCGCGCGACGGACTCAGGCACCGACATATCATTGATATAGCCGGCGACACGGAGCCGCCGACTGGCCACCGACTCAAGCTAGGAATGCGGGCGGGAGGAAGTGCCGTTGAGTGACGAGCGAGCCGTTTCGCGCGTACGCCTGTCGATTTTCGAGCGATTTCTGAAGGATGCACAGGCCCCGACCGTCGAGGAGCTGATGACCCAGCACTCACTTCTGCGGGAGGGGGTGACCGGGATCCTCGACGAGCTGGTGGCAGCCCGACACATCGCGCTGGTCCCGGGCAGCGCCCGCATCCTGATGGCGTTCCCGTTCTCGGCGATCGCCACCCCATTCAGTGTGATGGCTCGCGGGCAGCGGTACTTCGCCAACTGTGCCTGGGACGCCGTCGCCTTCCACGCCATGCTGGGCGACGACGTACGGGTAGAGTCGTTCTGCCATCACTGCGCCTCTCCGATCAGCATCGAGCTCCGGGACGGACGCGCCACGCACGTCGAGCCGAAGGAAACGCTGGTGTATCTGGCGCTCCGCCCGACGCAGTGGTGGGAGAACATCGTGACCACGTGCTCCAACACCATGGTTTTCTTCGCCTCACCCGAGCACCGAGACGCGTCCGACCTGTGCGCTCCGCCCGAGCAGGCGGCGTCCCTGACTCCCGACGAGGTCCATGCCCTCAGCGGACCGATCTACGCCCGCAAGCTTGAGCTCGACTACGCGCGTCCCACCCGGGAGGAGCTGCTAGATCACTTCGCAGCGATCGGCCTCACCGGAAGCTACTGGCGGATCTGAGGAGCGCCCCACAAGCCGATTCCGGAGTTGCGCGACTCGCGCTCAGCCTCCCGGTAGATGCTGTCGGCGTACTTCATGTCGGGACCCCGGACGATGTAAGACGCCGCCGCAGAGCGCTCCAGCGAGGCCTGATCAACTTCGCGGCATCACCATGCCAGCCGCGCTCCAGCGTCGTCCGCTAGAACGGCCGGAAGGCAACGAAGGCCGGCACGGCGATGAGCGAGACGATGCTCATCACCTTGATGAGGATGTTCATCGAAGGGCCTGAGGTGTCCTTGAGCGGATCCCCCACCGTGTCGCCCACCACCGCGGCGTGGTGCGGAGCACCGCCTTTGCCGCCGACGTTCCCAGCCTCGACGTACTTCTTGGCGTTGTCCCATGCGCCGCCGGCGTTGGCCATGAAGATCGCCAGCAGGAAGCCGGTGACGAGCGCTCCGACCAGGAAGCCGCCGAGCGCCGCCAAACTGATGAAACCGATGACGAGCGGCGTCACCAGGGCAAGTGCGCCTGGCAGCACCATCTCGCGCAACGCGGCCGCGGTGCTGATATCGACGCAGTGACCGTACTCGGGCCTGACACCGGGGAGGCCCTCGCGCAGCCCGGGAATCTCCGCGAACTGGCGCCGCACCTCGACGATCATGGCGTTCGCTGCACGCCCAACTGCTTCGATCGTGATGGCGGCGAAGAGGAACGGCAACATAGCGCCGATGAAGAGTCCGACCGAGACGGCGACATCGGTGATGTCGAGCACGATGGGTGGGCGGCCGGTCTCGGCCAGGGCGGCGTTCGCAGTCTCGGTGAAGCTCCGAAAGAGCGCCAGCGCCGTCAACGCCGCGGAGCCGATGGCGAAGCCCTTGGCCACGGCGGCGGTCGTATTGCCGAGCGAATCGAGCGCATCCGTATCGCGACGCACTTCGGGTGGCAGATCGGCCATCTGGGCAATGCCGCCGGCGTTGTCCGCGATCGGTCCGTACGCGTCGACACTGACGGTGATCGCCGTGGTGGCCAGCATGCCGACGGCGGCCAGAGCGATGCCGTAGATGCCGGAGTTGTCGTCGCCCGGGATAGCCAGGTCTCCGCAGACGTAGGCGACCACGATCGCTGCGCCGATGACGATGATGCTCGGTGCGGTCGAGCGCAATCCGCCCGCCAGCCCGCCGAGGATGACCGTCGCTGGACCGGTTCGCGCCTGCTCGGCCAGATCCCGGACGGGGCGGTACTGATCGGATGTGTAGTACTCGGAGATGCGCCCGATGAGCAGCCCAGCGACGAGCCCGCCGTAGATGGCCACCGCGAACAGGAGTGGCTGCTCAACCTCGACGACCGGCCCGAGGATGACGAGCGCCAGCCCGGCCGTCGCCAGCGCGGTGAGCCCGGTGGCCACATACGTTCCGCGGCGGAGCGCGGCCCCGAGATCCCTGCCGGGTGACGTGCGCACGAAGAAGGCGCCGATGATGCTCGCCACCATGCCGGCCCCGGCGATGGTCAACGGGAAGATGATTCCCGCCGACGGATCGCTCGTCCCGGCGAAGATCACCGCCCCGAGCACGATGGGCGCCACGATCGAGCCGACGTACGACTCGAACAGGTCGGCGCCCATGCCCGCGACGTCGCCGACGTTGTCACCGACGTTGTCGGCGATGACCGCCGGGTTGCGTGGATCGTCCTCGGGGATGCCCGCCTCCACCTTGCCGACCAGGTCGGCGCCAACATCGGCCGCCTTCGTGTAGATCCCGCCGCCGACGCGAGCGAACAGGGCGATGGTGCTGGCGCCCAGTCCGAACGCGGCGATGAGCGTCGGGGCGTTCGCGATCGCCAGAACCTCGATGAAAATCAGGAAGAGTGCAGCCACGCCCAGCAGACCCAGCCCGGCCACACTGAAGCCCATCACCGCCCCGCCGCGGAAGGCGAGCGGCAAGGCGAGGCCGACTCCTCCGACGCGTGCCGCTTCCGCCGTGCGGGCGTTGGCCGCGGTCGCGATGGTCATACCAACGAATCCTGCGCCGGCGGACGCCGTGGCGCCGAGCAGATAGGCCAGCGCGCCGAGGAGCCGGTAGTCGGGAATCGCGAAGATAACGAGGGCGACGATTGCCACGAAGATCGCCAGGATGCGGTATTCGCGGCGCAGGAAGGCCATCGCCCCCTCCCGAATGGCCGCCATCAGCTCCTGCATGCGCTCATTGCCGGGGTCGGCAGCGATGACCTGTCGTGCGAAGAATGCGGCGAGTGCGAGACCGAGAAGAGCGGTAAGCCCAACAAGCAGGACTACGGTCACGGCGTCTCAGTCTGGGGATGTCGACGCCGGTACCAGCCCATGAGTGGCGGAAGCGCCAACATCAGAATCGCCCTCCGAACTGTGTCTACCTCGGGCGTTAGCGTTCAATTGTACAAATTCGTACGCGACGAATTGAAAGAGATCAATGAGGAACCACGATGACGACCACGACCGAGACCGCCCGCAAATCTGGAGGAAAGTTGCCGCCGCGGCCCCTCATTCGCGCGGCCTGGGTCATCCACCGCGCCATCCATCGGGCCAGCGGCGGACGCGCCTTGGCCTACGGCCGGCATCGGCGAAGACGTGGGGCATGATGCGACTGAAGACGATCGGTCGAAAAAGTGGGCGCGAGCGAGCCGCCATCCTCGGCTACAACGCCGGATGAGCGCCCCCGCCTGTGGGAGCTGTGGCGCCGATACGACGGCGACGAGCTTGACGCCTGGGCCTCGCGCCGGCCGCGCGAGACGGCCGTCGTCATCCTCGAACCCCGGTGATCCGGGAGCCCAAGTGTGCTCTCGGTTCGGGCCGGCCGCGGCTGTCAGCGATTATGTCGTTATCGATATATTCGCTGAACGCGGCGTCGCCGATGCGCGGTGCTCGAGCTCTTCGAGGCGACCGGCGAGGAGCGCGTCGAGTCGGGGCGGGATACGGCAGCCCATGGCGGGCGGTGAGCGGCTGCGCGATTCGGCGCGCACCGCGTTATCGACCTTCCAGTACGGCTCGCCCGCAAGCGAGCGCCGTCACAAGGTGCCCGACGTCGTGCCAGAACCACTGCACGAGCCGCCGCACCTCCTCGGTCTCCAGGGGGCTTCATTCCTCACCGCCGTCTCGCTGCCAGTGTGGCGCCCGATCACCCCGCGGCTGTCGACAAGCACCCGATGAGGCAGGTTCAGGTCGAGATCCGACTCGCGCTGCACCATGAGCTCGAGCTCCACCCCGTCGGCAAAGATCGCGTGCAGGTTCGCCGTGTCGCCTCAGGCCGGCCAGCAGGTACGTCACCGGTTGTAGTCCGCCGTGCGGGCGCTTGAGCGTCCGGTCTTGCGGGCTGTCATCGGATATGTCGTTAGTGATATATCTCGTGACGCCACACTCCCCGCGGTAGCATCTGGCCCGGCTCGGATTTGACGGCAGATGATCGAACGGGGCGATTGATCGCTGCGCCTCGTCGCGGTCCCCGGCCGCAACTGGATGGGGCGACCACGCACCGAAGGCGTCGATGCGGAGGGTGCGGACGGCGGGAACTGACCCAACGGCACGCGTGATAGCGTTTGCTCGCGATGAGCGACAAGAGTGGGGCCGATGCACGCGCGGGCGTCTCGCTGACGAACCTGGACCAGCCCCTCTTCGACGGAGCCGGCGCGACGAAGCGGGACCTGGTCGACTACCTCGACGCCGTCCGGGATCGGATCCTTCCCGTGCTCGAGGACCGGCCACTGTCGGTCATCCGCGTCCATCGCGGCCAGGAAGCCTTCATGCAGAAGAACGTGCCGAAGTACACGCCAGATTGGGTGCGCACGGTGCGGTGGTGGGCGGAGTCGTCGAAACGGGACGTGTCGTACGCGTTGTGCAACGACCGCCGGACGCTGTTGTGGTTCGCCAACCAGCGGGCGATCGAGTATCACCCCGCCCTGGTGCGCG
>JALZJE010000264.1 GCA_030859955.1 Chloroflexota bacterium
GGACGCGGGGCGGATGCGCCACCTGTGCAGTCATGCCGCGCAGACTAGCACCGCGCGGCTCAGCGGAAGCGGACCTTGCCGACACCCGCTTCGGCGGCGAGATCGTCGAACCGGTCGAAGAGCTCGGTGACCGATGGCCGCTCGCCGGGGTAGCGCCTGAGGGTGCTCATGACGACGTCGGAGAGACCCTGGGAGTGACGTGACGGGTCGAGCAGCGCCGGCTCCTCCACGAGCTGCGGAAATCGGTCGGCTCCGATGGCCTCGTGGCGCCCGCGTCCGTATGGCAGGCGCTTGGCGACGGCCTGGTAGAGGGTCGCGCCGAGGCCCCACGAGTCGCTGCGCGGATCGATGCTGGCCCAGCGGGCGGGGTCAGCCTGCTCAGGAGACATGTAGGCATCGGTCCCGACGAAGCCGTTTATCAGCGCCGCGCGCTCGCTTGCCTTGGCGACCGAGAGGTCGATCAGGCGGGGGACCGGACCCATGATGATGTTGCTTGGCTTCACGTCGAGGTGAAGGACCCCTTCCGCGTGAAGGTAATGCAGCGTCGCGGCCAGTTGTCGGCCGAGCGGGAACGCCTGGTCGGGATTCAACCTTCCGTGTCGGCGGATCAGGGTGGATAGGCGGGGCCCTTCCACGTACTCCATCTCGAGGAACGGGCGGTCTCCGTCGATGTCCATGTCGAACAGCCGTGTGAGGCCGGGATGCTGTAATCGGCCTAGGAGCTGGCCCTCTCGGCGCGCTGATCGGCGCGCTCGGTCATCACCGACCGCCCCGGGGCGCAGGATCTTGACGACCGTTGGCGCCATGAGCCGCTCGTTCCAGGCGACATAGGCCTCATAACGCTCGCCGCCCCCGAGGAGCGTCTGGACCGTGCGCCCGGGGACGATCTCGTCTCCGGTTTCGAATGCCCAGGTGGTCTTGGATTGACGTTCGATGACCACCGGCGGAATCTAGCCCCTTGGTAGCGCGAGAGACGCCAGTGCGGCGAAGGCCGAGCCGCGGGCACCGGCCATGTCGAGGTCAGGCACGAGCGCCAGCGATGCGACGGCCGCCTGCTCCTCACGGAGGAGCGTGTGAGTGCGGACCCGTCCGAGGAACCAATCGCGGAAGCTCGGCGCCGCTTCCACCACGCCGCCCCCCAGGAAGTAGACGCGGGGGTCGGTGAAGTTGGCGGCGATCGTGAAGAGGCGGCCGAGCGCAGCTGCCTGCTGCTCGAACACCTCTAGCGCCATCTCATCCCCGTTAACGCCGTAGCTGCGAACCGCCTTCGCGGCATCCAGGATCGGCATGCCGGCCAGGGGGTGGTCGGTGTATCGGCTCAGCCAGTACGGGAGGAGGTTTCGGACGATTCCGGTCAGGGAAGCGAAGCTCTCGACATCGCCGAGGTTGCCGCATGCGCAGGTCGGGATGGGCTGGTCATCGGCGAGGATGCCGTCGGTGGGGATCCGGATGTGACCCAGCTCGCCGGCCTGGCCGGATGCCCCGCGCACAACTCGTCCGGACTCGATGACCCCGCCGCCCAACCCGGTGCCCACGATTGCCGCCACCGAAGACTGCAGGAACGCATCGGCGCCGAAGTGGACGCGGTGGGCATACAGCGCCGCAGCGTTGCCGTCGTTGTTGTAGACCACCGGCAGCCCGATGCGAGCCTCCAGCGCACCGCGCACGTCGTACCCCCACCACGCCGGCTGTGCGAAGTTGGTGGCGCCCCGCACGCTGATGACGCCATCGGCACTAGCAGGCCCGGGTGTGTCGAGACCTACTGCCGCGACTCGCTCTCGCGCGATGCCGGCATCACGCAGAACAATGTCCATGGTGTCGGCCATCGACTGGACGGCGGCCACGGGACCTTCGCCCACCCGGCTGGGGATCTCGTACAGCCGATCCACCAGGAAGCGGCCCGATCCATCCATGGCGGTGGCGTTGTTCTTCGTGGCGCCGTTGTCGATCCCGACAACGACATGATCCGGCATCACCGACGCATGGTACCGAGGTCATCCGACCTCAGAGGCCGGTCACCGTGATCTCGTCCACCACGTCGTCGACGCCGACCACGTCGCCGACGATCCCGAGGACCTCGTCGAGGATGTCGACCGATTCGACCTCGCCGCTCACGTGCGCCACCGACCCGACGACGGCGATCCGAATGCGGTCCCCGGCGATCACGTCTGAAGATCGCAGCGCCTCGATGACATCGGCTTGAAGCTCGTCGTCGTGGGGCAGGGCGCCGTCCTCGGCCTGGATGCCATCCTCCCGCTCGAGCTCGCCCGTGTCCGATCCGGCGGTTCCGGCCACATCGGCGCCGCCCTCGCTCGTGCGAGCCTCGCTGATCACCCGCTCGGTGGGAGGCACGTACGGGACGCCCTCCTCGGTCGCCACGAGGAAGTCTTCCGTGTCGCCCGTGGGCGGCTCGTTGACAAGATCGCCGCCATCCTCGGATGGCAGCGGCAGTCGCTCCGGTGGGTCTTCCATCATCGGTTCACCTCCATTGCCACAATTCGAGCGCAAGCGGCGTGCCGGTAGGATGCGCACTCATGACCGATGCAATTGTCGCGGCCCTGAGGACTATCGTGGGCGACGACCACTGCCTGACCGATCCTTCGCTGCGGGCATCGTACGAGACGGACTGGACCCGCCGCTTCCGTGGCGATGCGCTGGCGGTCGTCCGTCCCGCCTCCACCGAGGAGGTCGCGCGCGTGCTGGTGGCATGCGCCGACGCCGGCGTGGGCGTGGTGCCGCAGGGTGGCAACACCGGGCTGGTCGGCGGATCGGTGCCGCGCGGCGGTGAGGTCCTGCTGAGCACGCGGCGCCTGAACCTCATCGACGAGGTCGACCGCGCCGCGGGCGAGGTGACGGTCGGAGCGGGCGCCCCGCTCGCGTCCGTGCAGGCGGCGGCGCATGCGGCCGGCTGGGAGGTCGGGGTGGACCTCGGAGCGCGCGATTCGGCCACGATCGGCGGGATGATGGCCACCAACGCCGGTGGCGTGAACGTGGTCCGCCATGGAGTGATGCGCTCCCGCCTGCTCGGCTTCGAGGCCGTTCGCGTGGATGGGACCATCATCCGGCGCCTCCCCGGGATGCCGAAGGACAACACCGGCTACGACCTGGGCGGCCTGCTGGCCGGGTCGGAGGGGACGCTCGCCGTCATCACCCGCGTCCGCCTGCGGCTGGTGCCGCGGCTCAGGCATCGGGCGGTGTCCGTCATCGGCTTTGCAGATGCGGCCTCCGCGGTTGTCGCCGCCTCCGAGCTGCGCAGGGGGCTTGCATCGGTCCTGGCGCTCGAGCTGTTCACCGATGCGGGCCTCGACCTGATCATGCGCCACGCCTCGCTGGCCACACCGTTCAGCGCGCGCAAGCCGGTGTACCTGCTCGTTGAAGTGGCCGCTGGTGAGGCCGACCCGACAGACGAGCTGCTGAAGGCGCTCGGGGAACTGGCGATTGACGATTCATCGGTTGCGGTGGCCGCCGACGCTGCCGGGAGGCACCGGCTATGGCAACTGCGCGAGCGCCATACGGAGGTCATGAATGCCGAGGGTGTGCCGCACAAGCTGGACGTCTCGGTGCCGGCGTCGCGCTATGCCGAGCTCGTCGAGCGGGCACCTGCCGCGGTGACGGCCGTGGACAGCACGGCTCGAACGATCGTCTACGGCCATGTCGGTGACGGGAACCTGCACATCAACGTGCTCGGTCCCGCACCGGACGACGAAACCACGGATGATGCGGTCCTCGAGCTGGTGCTCGAGCTCGGGGGTAGTGTCAGCGCCGAGCACGGTATCGGCATCGCCAAGGTCGGGTGGCTGGTGCGCGACCGCGGCGTGGACACGGTGGCCGCAATGCGAGCCATCAAGGCTGCCTGGGACCCCGCCGGCATCCTCAATCCAGGCGTGCTCTTCGACGTCTGATCCCAGGTCAGGGCGTCGGCATGAGTGCCGCGACCGTCTGCCGCATGCCGGCCGCAATCCCAGTGACGGCTATATAGTCCTCGTCCTGCACCGCGCCCAGCAGTTCCTCGAGGGCGAGATTGATGCCCGCCAAGTCAGTGGGCTCGAGCACGTGCAGAATCCGATCGCGGACATAGTCCAGGGCGAAGAAGTCGCCGTTGACCAGGTCGGCATCTTCCGCGGTGGCGTCGAGCTCGATCTGCGCCAGCCACAGGTCGAAGCGGGCAAGGTCAATCTCTGCCGGCGGCCGATGTCGGAGCTTGAGATCACGTGCCATGCGAGCCGTGTCGATAGCCGCCTGGCCGGCGCCGGCGGATCGCAACATCACGACAGCGTCGTCGATCAGGATGGGGTCCGTGAAGGTGGGCATCGCGAGGTCCACGCGATCGGCTTCCGGGGCGAGCGCGAGGCCATCTGACGCCGGCGGCTGTGGGACGGTGGCAGCTGAAGATCCGCCGGATGAGGGACTCGAACCGCCCGAAGTGGCCGCTGACGCGACCGCCGGCGCAGTAGGCGCGGGAGGAGTGCTCATTCCGCACGCGCTCGTGGCCAACGCCAGGACGACGTAGACCGCGGTCGGGATCGGTCCGATTCGCTTCATCACAGTTCGTCTCAGTCGTCGTCGGCTTCGGTACCGATGACGGTAAAGCTCTCGTCGAGGTTGACCTCGACCTCAGAGCCGTCGTCGCGGCGAATCTCGACGCCATACGTCGCGCCGTCATCTCCGATCTCGGTCTCGATGACCGTCCCCCCACCCACGAACTCGAGGGCGGCCGCTTCAGCCCGCTCGCGGTCCGTACCGGTCAGCGGCTGGTCACTGTCCGTGCCCTCGGCCTCGTCGCCGGCCTCGGTATTGGTCTCTGCCAGGCCGATGCCGACCCCCGCGCCGACCATCGTCAGCGCAAGCACGCCGCCGGCCAACCACTTCGTTCGTCTGTTCATGTCGTGCTCCTGTTCGGTGTTGCGTTTTGAAGATCTGCGTCCACGCTAGCCGGGAACACCTGACGCCTGGCTGAATGCGACGAACGAACCTCAGACGTCGGATGCGCGAGCCAGGCGAACCTCGATTCGGCTCCCGCCGAGCGGGCTGTCGCTGACGACGACCGTCCCGCCGTGCGCCGCAACCAGCTCCGCAACGATCGCCAACCCGAGCCCGCTGCCACCGGCGTCGCGGGCGCGCGCGGCGTCGAGTCGCACGAAGCGCTCGAACACGCGACCCCGGTCGGCCGGAGCTATGCCAGGGCCATCGTCGTCCACCCGCAGGAGCACGGTGCCGCGCTCTTCGAGGACCGAGATCGCAACTCGACTACGAGCGTGGCGTGCCGCATTCTCGGCGAGGTTTGCGACGACCCGTCGCAGACCGTCGGCATCTCCGCGGACACGGCCCCCCGAGACGCCCGTGCTGTCGACCGCGATGGTGCCCTCGCGGCGCAACGCGCGCGCCGCCTCCATTTCGAGATCGTCGAGATCCAGCGGGCGCTGTTTCAGCTGGAGGTTCCGCTCGTCGGCCCGAGCCAGGAGGAGGAGGTCGTCGACCAGGCGCGCAAGCCGCAGGCTTTCGGCCAGCACGGTTCCCGCCAACTCCGAGGTGTTCGTCCGTTCGGGATATGCCGCGGCCACCTCGGCGTGCTGGCGGATCGATGCGATGGGCGATCGAAGCTCGTGCGAGGTGTCGGCCACCAGCTGACGCTGCCGATCGGACGCCCTTTCAAGCCGAGCGAGCATCTCATTCATCGTGACGGCCAACCCCGCAATCTCATCGGTTCCGCGTGGTACAGGGACACGGCGGTGGAGCTGCGTCCCCGATATCTCCTCCACTTCGCGCCGAATCGCCTCGACCGGCGCGAGGGAACGACCGACGAGCAGCCATGCGACCACGCCGACGAGGACCAGCAGGATCGGCAGGCCAGCCATCAGTAGGGTTGTGACAACTTCTGTCGACTCCTCGACCAGGTCGAGCACGCGGGCAACGATGACCGTCCGAGCGCCGGAAGGCCCCTGCGCGGCGACGGAGACGATCAGGAACGGATCGTCGTCGCCCGCCACATTGATCGTCGCAGCCTCGCCTGACGCCAGGTCTGTTGCGAGTGCCGTGCCCGGCGTCTCCGCGCTGGCCGCCAGCACGCGGTCATCCGCGTCGAGGACCTGGATGAGGACGTCGTCTGAGCTGGGTAGTGTCAACTCGCTCGGCGCCGTGCCGCCACGAAGCTCGGCCGCAACGTCCGACGCCCGCAGCCGCGCGTCGGCCAGAACCGATTCGGTCAGCGCTCCGCGCATCACGGTGACCAGCGCGACCGCACCGACTATCAACGCGACGCCCACCAGCACGATGGCCAGGACCGTCGTGCGTGCACGGATCGAATCGGCCCGCGCCAGGAAATTCGGCTGCCGTTCGCGCATCGCCTCACCCACCGTCGGGATCCAGCCGGTAGCCGGCACCGCGAATGGTCTCGAGGGCCCGGCGATCGAACGGGCGGTCGACCTTGTTCCTCACGTGGCCGACGTACACCTCGACGATGTTCGGGTCGCCCTCGAAGTCGTAGTCCCAGACGTGGGCCAGGATCTCCGTTTTCGAGACGACCTCGCCCGCGCGCCGCATCAGGAACTCGAGCAGCTCCATCTCGCGCGCGGTGAGCTCGACCTCGTTCGCCCCGCGCCATGCGCGATGGCCTGCCGGATCGAGGCGCAGGTCCCCGGCCTCGAGGACGGTCGGTCGTTGCGGCGCTCCGCGGCGCAGCAGAGCTCTGATGTGCGCAACCAGGACGGCGTGGGCGAATGGTTTCGTCAAGTAGTCGTCGGCTCCGCTGTCGAGCGCGCGGATCTCGTCGGAGGCGCCGTCGCGGGCGGTCAGCATCAGGATCGGCGTCCAGATTCGTGCCTCGCGCAGTCGCGCGCAGATCTCGTAACCGCTGACCTCGGGCAGCATCAGGTCCAGCACGATGGCGTCGTATGGCTCTTCTTGAGCCAGCCAGAGCCCGTCAGTCCCGTTGAGCGCCACGTCGACCGCGAACCCATCGGCTTCCAACCCGTTCCGCAGGCCGGCCGCCAATCGCTTTTCGTCCTCGACCACGAGTATTCGCACGGCGTCATCCTGCCGCAGCTTGCTGAATCCGACCTGAACGGACCCTGAGCGAAGGGATTCGACCGTAGGACCTTCCTCAGCAGGTAGCATCCGATGATGAAGAACGAATCCGGATTCCTCGAGACGAATGGGGCCAGCATCTACCACGAGGTCGAAGGCAGCGGGGAGGCCGTCGTGCTCATTCATGCAGGCGTGGCGAACTTGCGGATGTGGGACGACCAGGTGGTGGCTTTGCGCGACAGCTATCGGGTGATTCGCTACGACACGCGTGGCTTCGGGCGTACCGAGACCTATGCGGTCGAGTTCTCGAATCGCGCCGACATCGCCGAGATGCTGGATCATTTCGGGGAGTCGTCGGCGCACATCATCGGGTTGTCACGCGGCGGAATGATCGCTCTCGACTTCGCTCTCGAATACCCCGACCGCGTCCGCTCCCTGGTCGTTGCGGCGGGCGGCATCAGCGGCTACGAGTCGCCCGATGGCGCTGACGAGGCGACCTTCGAGCTGGCCACGAAGTACGAGGAGTCGAAGGATTGGGAGGCGCTCGCCGACTGGGAGACCGCTTATTGGGCCGATGGGCCGGGCCAGCCACCCGGCCGAGTCGATCCCGGCGTTCGCGCGAAGGTGCACGAGTGGGTTCTGACGACCTATCAGGCCGAGAAAGTGGAAGGGCAGCCGCAGCCGCTCGATCCGCCAGCGGTCGGGCGACTCTCCGAGCTGCGGGCGCCGCTGCTGGTCGTCAGCGGCACTCTGGACGAATCCGGCACGCGAGAGTCGATGCGCCATCTGGCCGACGCTGTCCCAGGGTCTCGGTTCGAGGTGTTCGAGGGCGCGGCGCACATGCTCAACCTGGAGCAGCCGGAGCGATTCAACACGCTGTTGCTGGAGTTCTTCGGCACGTCCACTGCCGAGAACGCCTGAGCGTCCGACACCATGAGCGAAATCGACGCCCTCCTCGACGCGGCAGCGCAGCTCCGGGCTGCCGGTGAGTCGGTCGCGCTGGCCACCGTGGTATCCGTGCGTGGATCTTCCTACCGTCGTCCGGGCGCGAGGCTCCTGGTTCCCGAGCGGAGCGCGCCGATCGGTCTCATCAGCGGCGGCTGTCTGGAGGAGGAGGCCGCTCGGCTCGCGCGGAGGGCGCTCGAGCTCGACTTGCCTGTGCTGGTCACCATCGACCACTCGGCGGAGGGCGACGAGCTGTGGGGAATCGGACTCGGCTGCCGTGGCGTCATTCAGCTGCTGGCGGAACCCCCGTCGCTGGCCGCCGAGACCCTCGACGCACTGGAGGCCGCGCGTGCCGATGGCACCAGCACCCACCTCCTCACCGATCTTGACGGCCGGCGAACCAGGCTCACCATGGCCGAGGTGATAGCGCTCGGCGAGCCGGCCGCGCAGGCGGCGGCTCATGGTCAGCCGGTTGTGCTCGGCGATGCTGTGCTGGACGTCATCCTCCCGCCGTTCCGCCTCGTCGTCTGCGGGGCGGGTCCGGATGCGGCTCCGCTCGTTGCCGCTGCCCTGCGACAGGGCTGGCGTGTCGACGTCGTGGACCCGCGACAATCGATTCTTCGCGCCGATCGCTTCCCCGGAGCCCGCCTCCACGGGATCGATCCGGCCGCGGCCCCCGCCCTGATCGATGCCGGTTCACGAACGGCAGTGGCGATTATGAGCCACGATTATCTGCGCGATATGGCGTTCCTCGGCGGTTTCGTGGGACGCAACGTGAGCTACCTCGGCGTGCTCGGGCCCCGTGAGCGGACCGACCGGATGATGACGGAGCTGAGCGTCACGTTGTCGGTGGCCGATGCGTCGGCTCTGCACGCCCCCGCGGGACTGGACATCGGCGCAGACGGGGCGGAGCAGGTAAGCACGTCGATCATCGCGGAGATCCTGGCCACGATGCATGCGAGATTGGGAGGGCCGCTGCGCGACAGGACGGGTCCGATTCACGGGTGAGGTCCGGCCGCCATAGAGTATATACATGTATACTCCTAGCAGAGACTAACCGCCGATGAAGCTCATCTCGACCTTGGGCAGATCCACCGTCTCGAGGGTCCGCAGGTCGGAATAGCGGTCGTCACGCCCCGTCCAGATGACTCGGAGGGCCTCCGCCAGGTCGGCGTCCGTGGCGCCCGACCGGATAAGGCCACGAAGGTCATGGCCGGATGTGGCGAACAGGCAGGTGTAGAGCTGCCCATCTGCGGAGAGGCGTGCCCGGGTGCAATCGCCGCAGAAGGGCTGCGTGACGCTGCTGATGACGCCGATCTCCCCGGCGCCGTCACGGTATCGGTAGCGCTGCGCGACTTCGCCGCGATACTGCGCATGGACCGGCTCGAGCGGCCAGCGCGCGTGGATGGCGGCAACGACATCGGCCGCCGGAACAACGTCGTCCAGTCGCCAGCCGTTCGTGTGGCCGACGTCCATGTACTCGATGAACCGCACGGTGGTGCGCGTGCCCCGGAAGTGCTCCGCCAGGTCGCCGATGGCGTGCTCGTTGAGCCCGCGTCGAACGACGGCGTTGACCTTGATGGGTCCGAGTCCGGCGGCATCCGCGGCCGCGATCCCGTCGAGCACCCGGGCAACCGGGAAACCGACGTCGTTCATGGCCTGGAAGGTCGCGTCGTCGAGCGCGTCGAGGCTGACGGTCACGCGGTCCAGGCCGGCATCGGCAAGTGACTGGGCGTGGCCGCCCAGCAGGGAAGCGTTCGTGGTGAGCGTCAGGTCGTCGATCCCCTCGATCCGCGCCAGCAGTTCCACGAGATGCGCGAGGTTCTTGCGCACCAGCGGCTCGCCTCCAGTCAGACGCACCTTGCGGACGCCGAGGGCGACGGCCGACCGCACGATGCGCTCGATCTCCTCGAAATCCAGGATC
Organism: Chloroflexota bacterium; assembly: GCA_030859955.1. Classification (GTDB taxonomy): domain Bacteria; phylum Chloroflexota; class Limnocylindria; order QHBO01; family QHBO01; genus JACDBZ01. The sequence goes on from JALZJE010000264.1 coordinate 9,893, forward strand.
TCCGCGCGCGGCAGGAAGGCGTGGTCGATGCCGAACACCTCTTTCGGCATGCAGTAGACGCATCGGAAATTGCATCGGTCCGTGACGCTCACGCGCAGGTCCCGCATCGGTCGCGCGAGCGTGTCCAGGACAGTGAGCGGATTGGTCATCGGCCATGGATCGTGGCAGCCATCGGCGGTAAGCGCAACGCGACCCAACTCTGAGGCGTCATGCTCCCCACATGAAGCTCAACGGCCGCCACCTGCTTGCGCTGGTCGCATTGGCGATCCTGGCGGCGCTGATCGCCCTGCTTCTCATCCGACCGCCAGCGGCGGCGCCGACGGCTGATGGAGATCCGACATCCACCGAGCCGATTCAGGACGCGGCCGGAATTCCCGAGGTCGATCCTCTGCCATGGGCCGCCGTTGCGTGGCAGTCCCTGGAGGATCCGCTTCCAGCTGATCAGCCACCAATCATGCGCATGGACGCGATGGTGAACGGCGGCGATCTCATCATCGGCTGGGGTCGAGCGTCAACCCCGAACCGAAACCAGTTCAATGACATGGGTGCCGTGTTCGTCTCGCGCGATGGTCGATCGTGGCAGACGGCGCTCATCGAGCACGGTGTCAACGAAATGAGCACCTCGGAGCTGCACGGCGTCGCCGTCGGACCTCGTGGATACCTGGCGTACGGCGGCGTGTGCTGCGAACCGGAGACCAGGGCGTTGTGGCACTCGACCGATGGCCTTGGCTGGACGCGTCTCGAGATCGAAGGCGATCTCGATCTCACGGGGGTGTACCTTGCCGCGGTTGTCGGCGTGGAGAGCGGCTGGGTCGCGATCGGCAACACGATCAATGAACAGGAAGGTCAGCTGTGGACCTCCGAGGATGGATCGGATTGGAAGCTGATCGACGGAGATCAGGCGGGCCTGGCGTCGGCGACGCTGTCCGACCTGGCTATTGGGCCCGACGGGCTGGTTGCGGTCGGCACCGTTGACGGACAGGACGGGACATACGACGGGGGCATTTGGACATCCGCCGATGGACGAAGCTGGCAGCGTGTCGGGGACGACGACCAGATCCTGGCTGGAGAGGGCGAAACGCAGCTCCACGCGGTCGTCGCCCACGCCGGCGGGCTCTTCATCACCGGTGTTTACGGATCGACGCAGGACCGGCAGAAATGCGAGCAGCTCGGGGTGGCTACCGCTCATTCAGATCCTCCGCGAACCGCTCTCTCGTGTGCGTCAGGCACCGAGCACCATTGGGTCCTGCGCGAGGGTCACGCGTGGGAGCGCATCGATCCGATGCAGGCGCCAGGTGAGCACCCCATCGAGTTCCGGGTCGTCGTTGCCGGCGGCCCGGGCCTCATCGTCCTGGGCGAGAGCTCTCCTCCGGCATCGCCCGATACCGCCCTTTTCTCTTCAAGCGATGGCCGGCAATGGACCGCGCTCCGCCCGCTGCAGCCGGTGGGCAACGGCGTGGCAATTGGCATTGCTGTGCGCGAGCGTCAGCTTCTCGCTGCGACCGGGCACTTCGACGGAGCGCACTCCAGCGTCCGCTTCTGGCTCGGCGCTGCCCAGTAAGCGCGCCGGGGCGTCAAGCCTCAGGCGAGCAGCCGGCTCGCGCCGATCATCATGCCCACCACGACCGCGGTGGCACCGCCGCTCACGAGCGCGATCCGCGAAGCCACGCGGTCAGAGCGCGGAAGAGGCATTCCTCCGATGCCGAGTCCCACCCCGAGCGCGCCCCCCAGCAGCAACAACGCGGCCACCGCGGTTGCCGGGTTGAGCAGGGACATGGACCGGCCCTCGTCGATTCCCACGCTCGCCAGGGTGAAGGCGAAGCGCTGGCGCGACAGCTCCGTCTGGTCAGCCGATGAGAGAACGCGCACGCTGGTGTCCCACTGGCTACCGGGGGGCAGGACGATGGCATCCGCGATCCACCTGATGGCTCCATCTTCGGCAAGCGCACCCATGCCGCCGTGGCCCATGCCGGCCATTGGGCCTCCGCCGGCCATGTCCTCGGCGATGAGCGGGACGCGGGTCGTGGTGCCGGCATCGAGCCGGTCCAGGCCAAGCTCAAGCGTGGTTGACCCGGCGAGCCCCTCGACGGTGGTCACCACGACTCGGTTGAGCCCGGGACGGCCCGGGATGATGTTGAGGGTCATTCCCGGCGTCACCTCGCCGAAGGCGTCGGGGATCGGCACGATCGCGACCCCACTCGGTTCGTCCACCGGTGGCGTCGTCGCCAGCATGGCCGTGAGCACCAGGACCGCACCGGCCAGCGTGACCTCGAGGGTCACTCGGTTTCGAAATCCGTCGAGCCAGCCCATCATCCGTCCGCCGTCGTAGAAGTTCACCGCGCCGAGCGCCAGCGCGCCGGCCGCGAACAGTGCCTTCAGCAGCAGGGTGCCGCCGTACTCCGTTCCCGGGTCGATCAGCGTCCCGGTCTGCACGTAGGCGCTGTAGATGCCGGTCAGGACGACGAGGCCGATCGAGACGAGCGCCAGCGCCGAGAAGCGGGGCATGAGCGACCGCATCGGCGGCGCGGACTCGGAGAGCAGCGCCGGACGTACCGCGAGCACGAGCAGGGCGACGATCCCGCCGATCCAGACGGCCGCGCCAACAACGTGGACCGCCTGGCCGAGAATTGGGACCGGGCCGGGCAGAGCGGCGGCGTGTCCGGCCATGACGAGCAGCACGATCCCTACCAGGCCCGTCCCGGCCGCCACGGCTCCCGCCAACCGTGGCGTTGCGAAGAGCAGCACGATGCCGCCGCATGCCGCGACGACGCCCCTTCCGAGCTGGAGGAGCCCATTGCGTGTGCCCGCAAGGTATTCGCCGACGCCGCCGGCTTCGAGACCCGCCGCGATCGCCATACCGATCGTCGCGGCGCTCGACACCAGCAGGGCAGCGCCGAGAATGCGGGCCAGACGCGCGGGCATCGGGCCGTCGCGCATCACAACGCGGTGGAAGACGGCCACGCCGAGCGCCAGCAGCAGGCCGATGTAGGTCAGCCAGCGACCGACCACCCCGGCGGCGTCGGTTTCGGTGTGCACCATGCTGCCGCCCGGCCCGCCGCCGACCTCGCCTTCGATCTCGCCGATGCCGAAGCTGAGGAATCCTTCGGCCGTGTGCCCATCGGCCGCTGAGAGCGTGCGCCAGGTCAGTTGGTAGACGCCGTCGGCAAGCTCCGGACCCTCCAGCACCAGGGCGTACGGATCCTCCGGGTCGATCTCGCCGACGCGCGTCACGACCGCGATACCGTCCTCGGTCGCAAGATCGAGTGACGTGACCTGCACCTCGAGAGGCTCGCTGAAGACGAGACGGATCTCCTCCGGCGATTCGGCCAGCACCGCACCCGCGCCCGGCGAGCTTGCGACCAGTTGGGCATGGCCGAGCACGCGCGCGCCCGTCACGTCCGGCAGGGCGGGTGCCAGCAGCAGCGCGAGCACGGCCAGGGCGCCGGCGAGGCGCCCTGCCCGGATCGTCGGCATCAGCCTCGGCGCCGCGCGAGTGTCAGGCCCAGCGCGACGAGTCCCG
>JALZJE010000288.1 GCA_030859955.1 Chloroflexota bacterium
CGTCCTTGTGCTGGTGGCGGTCGTTGTGACCCGCTTCGGCGACGCTGCGGTCGAGTCGGCGCTGGGCGACAGCACCGTCGTCGGGGTCGCCGGCTTCGTGGCGCGTTGGGGGATCACGATCGCGCTGCTGCTCGCGATCGTGGGGATTCTCGGTCGGTTCGTCCCGGCGACACGCCGGCCCGTCCGATGGGGCGGTTTCGCCGCGCTGCTGGTGGTCGTGGGTTGGTTGGTGATGTCGCTGATCTTCGCGTGGTACGTGAAGGACGTCGCCGACTACGCATCGATCTTCGGGAGCCTGGCCACCGTCATCGTCACGATGGAGTACCGCTACCTCTCGACGATCGTCTTCCTCACCGGCATCCAGCTCGACGCCCTGATACGCGGGCAGGTGGAGGGCCCCGGCGAGCCCGCCGGCGAGGCCCTCGGTCGCCGGGAGAGCGGTCGCGGCGCCGCTGGGCTTCAAGCGCAGTGATGACGCGCGACCTTGCACGCGACCACGGTGGAGGAGAAGCGGGTAGAGGCCTCGTGTGCGTTCACCGACAGCCATCAACGCGGTCCAGCGCTTCGACGAGCGGATCTTTCGGTCTCTCGCGCGGTCGCAAGGGTCGTGGCTCGACGGGCCGCTTTCGCGCGTGAACAGCGCGTCGGAGCGGTCGAAGCTGTCGCTGGGCATCGCGGCGGTGTTGGCGCTCACGGGCGGAGCGCCCGGGCGACGAGCAGCAACGCGAGGCGTGGCGTGCCTCGCCACCAGCCTCGTGCTGACCAATGGCGTGCTCAAGCCGAGCGTGGGCCGCTCGCGGCCGGACCTCGGCCTCCTGTCACGGGCGCGGACGATCGCACGCCGACGGGGGTCGGCGTCCTTTCCGTCGGCTCATGCCGCTGGCTCCGCCGGGTTCGCCACGGGCGTCGCGGTTGAACTGCCCTGGCTTGGCGGCCCACTGGGGGCGCTGGCCTGTGCGGTGGGCTACTCGCCGATTCACATGGGCATGCACCATCCGCTCGACGTGGTCGGCGGATGGGGCCTGGGCGCGGCGGTCGGGCTTCTCTCGCGTCGGATCGTGCCTGGGCCGGCACAGCCGCCACCATCCCAGGTGGCCGGGCAGCCGGGCGGCTGGTGACTCTTACTTCTCGAGCTTGCTGGTGTCCCGGGGCTCGAGGAAGGGCTGGTCCAGCGGGGCGGACTGGCCGCCCTCGCGCTGTTGGCTGCGCTGCAACTCGGCGTTGAACTCCGCGCCGAAGAGGATCGCGATGTTGGTGATCCACAGCCACACGAGGAAGGCGATGACGCCGCCCAGCGAACCGTAGGTCTTGTTGTAGGAGCCGAAGTTGGCCACGTAGAAGGCGAACAGCAGCGACGCGATGATCCAGATCACCAGCGCGACCAGGCCGCCCGGCGAGATGAACTTGAACCCGGGCTGCTTGACGTTGGGCGCCGCCCAGTAGAGGAAGGCGAACAGGAAGGAGACCAGCAGCAGGATGAGGGGGATCTTGGCGATGTCCCAGATCAGGACGGCCGTTTCGCCGGCGCCGAACAGGTTGCCGACCTGGGTGGCCACGGGCCCCGAGATCGCCACGCCGAGCACGATCAGGACGAGCACCACGATGAGCACCAGGACGGTGCCGATCTGCTGGGGCTTGAGCTTCCAGATCGGGCGGCCCTCCTCGACTTCGTAGATGGAGTTCGACGCGCGGGAGAACGCGGCCACGTAGCCCGAGGCGGCGTTCAGCGCGAGGACGAGGCCGAGCACGAACGCGATGCCTGCCGCAGCCGGGGCGGAGGCCAGGCCCTGCAGCGCGCCGACCACGATCTCTTGCGCCGGGCCCGGAGCGGACTGCTGGACGTTGGAGATCAGCGTGTCGGTCGCCGAGCTGCCCAACAGGCCGACGACCGAGACCAGCGCGATCAGGGCGGGGAAAAGCGCCAGCACGCCGTAGTAGGTCAGCGCCGCCGCCCAGTCGGTGAGGTTGTCGGCCGAGAACTCCTTGAAGGTGCGCTTGAGCGTCTCCTTCTTGGACGTGCCGCCCAGATCGCCCGGACTGTCGGGCGCGCGGCCGTCGCCCGCGCCCCGTGGCTCATGCTTGGCCTCGACCGTCTCGCGCTCGTCGCGGTGCTCCTGCTTGGCCATGGGAGTGATCCTCGCTCAGTCGACGTTGCTGGTCGGCGGCCCGGCCTGCGCCGGTCAGCTTCCTAGAGCCCCTGGCCTGGGCGCCCTCTGGGTCATGCGCCGATCTACCCGGTTCATTCGTGTCTAAGCACTCAAGAAGGGGAGCTGCGGTCGTCACCAGCGTTTGCCACTGCGTTCCAGCGGAAGCGGACAACTGTCATCGGAAAGCGCCGTCTGCACAGCAGGCGCTGTCTCGAAGCAGAAAGGAGCCGGTGTGGCCGATCGCGACCTCAGTGACCAGTCCTTGGGTGAGCTCAGCAAACAGCTCTCGGAGCAGACATCGACCCTGGTGCGAAAGGAGCTCGCCCTTGCGCGAGCGGAGATGCAGCAGAAGGGCAAGCTCCTTGGACTCGGCGGGGGTCTGCTTGGCGGCGCGGGGCTGCTCGGCTTCTTCACGCTGGCGCTGCTGCTCGCAACGATCGTGTTGGTGCTCATCGAGGTGGGCATCGTGGCTTGGCTGTCGGGGCTCATCGTCACCGTGGTGGTCGGCGCGGTCGCTGGAGTGCTGGCCCTCGTGGGCAAGAAGGAGGTCCAGGCGGCGACGCCACCGACGCCCGAGCAGGCAATTCAAACCACCCGGGACGATGTCGACTACGTGAAGGAGAGGGCAAAGAGGCGATGAGCGACGGCCCACGGGAACACGACGAAGCTGCTGGCCAAGGACCAGAGGCGGCCCCGCAGACCACCGCATCGACGCAAGCGTCCTCCAGCTCGCAAAGCGACGACGCTGCCAAGAGTCCGGAGGAGCTGCAGCGCGACATCAAGCAGACTCGCGAGGACCTCGGCGACACCGTCGACGCGCTGTCTCAGAAGGCCGACGTTAAGGCGCAGGCTCAGGACGCCATCAGTGAGCAGAAGGCAAAGCTGCGCGCGAAGCGCGACGAGATCAAAGACAAAATCTCTGGAGAGGGTGGATCGGACGAGACCCAAGGCAGCGCCGGTCAACGCGTCAAGGCGATCGTCCAGCAGCTCTCACAGCGCGCCAGCAGCCAGCCACTGCCTTATCTTGGCGGGGCGCTTGCCATCGGCGTCATCGTCGGACTCGTGCTGCGCGGAAGGAACAGTTGACGTCGCCTGACCGTCTGGGCACACCGGGTTAGGCGACGAGACGAGGGTAGGGAGCGGCCATGTTCACAATCCTGTTGAAAGCCGAGTTGCCGGTCCTGGTGGTCGCAGGCATCGTCAGCCAGAAGATCGCCGCGAAGATCTGGGGTCAGATCTTCGGCGAAGCGGTGCCCGACACCGCGCAGAAGGACGTCAATTTCGTGATGCTGATCCCGGCGGCGGTGATCGAGGGCACGATGTACAAGCTCGTGCGCATGGGCATCGACCGTGGGCTGCGCGTCGCCGCTGCGCGCTCCGAAGGCACCTGGCTCGGCAAGACCGGCGAGGGCGAGTAGGCCATGGCGACGAAGACGACACCCGCGGCCCGCATGGAGCGATTGATCGGGAACGCCGACGTGCGACAGAATCTCGTGCGGGCAACCGATGCGCTCGGTCGTGCTCGCTCGCAGGCCAGCGGGCGACAGCCGGCCAGCAAGGTCGCGAAGAGCGCCGCCCTGCAACGACGGATTCGGGACGCCGTACTTTCGCTGGGCCGCGCCGGAGCGGCGGCCCGTGAAGCCGAGCGCAAGCGCGAGCGTGCCCAGCGTCAGAAGCGCATCGCGCTCCTCGTGCTCCTCGGGGCAGGCATCGCCGCCGCCGGACCCGCTCTGCGCACCAAGATCGCCGGCGGCGCTCAGGACGCTGACACCAGAGACGGCGAGGACCCGACCCCCGGGCCTAACGTGGTGGCCGAAGACGCGGTCTGAACGAGCTCGAATCGCTCTGGGGTTGCCACGCGCCGCGTGAGGAGGTCCGGCAGGCAGCCCCGGCCAGCCGGCTGAGCTCGTCGTCGTCAGGCGCAGGGCGCCGGCCGCGGCGTTCTCCTCGACATGCTCGGCCGAGCTGGTGCCGGGGATCGGCAGCATGACGTCGCTGCGGGCCAGCAGCCACGCCAGGGC
>JALZJE010000303.1 GCA_030859955.1 Chloroflexota bacterium
GCCTTGGCCTCGAGCGTGAACCCCACAAGGCCGGTGTTCGGATACGTGAGATCCAGGTTGTGGTTCGGGAAAATGAGACCGGGCACGCCACCCCTCGAGTAGAGGTCGACCTCGGCGCAGTTCTCCAAGAGCAACGCTAAAAGATCGTTGAAGAAGTCGCCCTTCCCGTTCTGAAGGTCCCCGGTGTCAGCGAGCCCAGAGGCAACGTTCCGGTCGAATCCCTCCATCGCCGCCACGAAGCCATCCTCGACCTCGTTCCAGCTCCGTGGGCGGGCGGCCACGGCCGCCGCATACATCGCTTTGAGGGGAACACATCCAGGCTTGTTGGCCACAACCGTGCTCGTAGAACGAACCTTGACCGTTGGCTTCGCCATGACCGAAGCATCGCATACCGCCTTGTGCCGCGAGGGCGATGACAGGGTTTCCATCCTCGCGACGACGGACTGCGCCTCAACAGTTAGGCATGAACCCTAGACTCAAGACTCGGGCGAATACCTGCGCAGCGATGCGGCCGGGCAGACCGGACAGACCGATTCCCCGAGGATCGTGTTCGCCTCCGCCCGCCCATGGAAGATGACGAAGCGCTCGCCACCGCGGATGGCAACGACTACCTCGGCCCACCCCCAGCGCGTTGCGCCGCCGTCGGGGTCACGCGTCTCGACGTACTCGACGTGTTCGTGGCCGTCCGAGGAATCTGCGTAGCGGACCTCGACCACCTGGTACGGCGGCACTTCACCGGTGGATGCTACAGCCTTGCTCATTTGACTTTGATAATAGTTGATTCTCGATCGTAACACCGGTACTATCGGCGACCTCGGGTTGGGCGGGGCCGCTGAGCAGAAAGGGACCCGCAATGTACCGATTCCGCTCACCAATGGCGTCGCTCGCGATCTCCGTCCTTCTAACGCTCCTGTCGGTGGCCACCGCGCTCGCCGACAGCCATCCGCCGATCCCGCGCTGAACAACGTCTCGGATCTGACCTAACTCCAGCCGGCTAGTGCTCGCCGGCCGTGCCCACCCCGCTCGTCAGACCCGTGCCGGCCTCCGGCCCAGCGCTTCGACGTACAACTCGTTCGCACCCGGGGCGTCGCCCCAACCCGCGCGCATGTCCGCCCATTCGGCGAGGAGATCGCGCAGCTGTGTGATGGACCGGCGTGACCGCAGGAGGGCTACGGCCCGCTCAAAGGCAGCTTCCGCTTCATCCCGATCACCACGCCGATGCGCCACCCGGCCGAGTGTCCGATGCGCTCCGACGGCTGCCAAGTAAGACCCGCCGCCGCCCGCAGCCTCCAGCGCGACCCTCGCGCGCTCGGTGGCGGCCTCGTCGTCATCGGTCGCCAGGGCCAAGCGCGCCTCGGCCTCCGCAACCTCTGAGAGAAGGAGCACGTCGTCGTGCTGCTCGGCCAGGCCACGAGCGCGTTTCAGGTGCGCCTTCGCCCTCGAAGTGTTCCCCAGCTCGAGGAAAGAGATGGCGAGGTTGTTCTCGAGGGCCGCCTCCTCGCGCTCCGCATCGGCGGCGCGGTAGAGTGCCAAGCTCTCGTGACCGACCCGCAGCGAACCCTCGAGGTCGCCCGCCCTCCGGTACTGAAGCGACAGCCCTGAAAGGAATGCCGCCCGCTGCCGGAGCGAAACGTAGCCGAGAAGCGCGCGAGCCTCTTCCATGTAGGTAAGGGCGCGCTCCGGCCGCCCGTCCCAGGCCTCGGTGTTGCCGAGCTGAGTAAGCAGACGAAACCGGAAGTCGGGAGCCACCTGGAGGCCGGCCCGCTCCTCCGCTAGGAGCTGTTGAAGAATCCCTTGCGCCTCAGCGGTGTTATCCGCCAAGTAGTGCGCTCCGGCGAGCCAATAGCGCGCCCACGCCGCATCCGCCGATGCCCCGAGCCCGTCGAACAGTTCCGCCGCCTCCGCAGACGGCCGAACGGCCTCCGGCCCGCGATCAAGCCTGCATAGCGCCTCCGCCCGCCCGCGCAGGAGTTCCGCACGTTGACGTCGATCCATGTCCGCCCGATCGAGCAGCGACTCGTAGCGATCCAGCGCCTCCTGCGGCTTCCCCGATGCCAGCAGCAGGTCAGCCTCGAGCCGCTCGACCGCCGGCCGCTCCTCCGCAACGAGATCGGTCACTGCTACGCCAAGGCGCTCGCTGAGGAACGTCAGCGCGGCCATCGAGGGCTTCGCAAGCCCCCGCTCGAGCGCGCTGATGTACGCGCCCGTGTACCGCCCCTGCGCTACCTGCGCCTGCGTCAGACCTGCGCGCGTCCGCGCCGCTCGGACCCGTATCCCGACGCCCCGAGCCACATGACGGTTATCAACGACGATGACATTTCGCGTGCGGTCCTGGGTCTGGGTCACCACGAGATCATAGGCGAGGCACTCAAGCCCTACTTGTGGTGCCGCTGCCGCTTACTTGGCCTCCGCAGGATCCTCGTTCTTCTCCTTCGACGTCTCAATCCCCTTCATGAGGTCGTGGAGCGCCTTGGATCCGCCACCAATGATCACGCCGGTGATGGTCACGTCCAACCACCCCGGCGTGGCATCGGCGCCTACAGCCCTGAGAAGATAGAGCCCGAGCGCTCCACTCGCCAGCGCTCCGAGCATCGTTGATGCTCCCCATGCGTAAACCTTGGTGTTCGCTCGGATTTCCTTCACGACGGCGTGCCACTTCGCCGCGAGGGTGACGTTGGTCTGTTCGTTGTCACCATCCGCGCTGACGTACGCTGCGGCGAGGAAGAGGTTTCGCTTCGCCTCTGCTTCCTTCTTCGTTGCCTGCTTCGCCTCGCCTTCAGGCGCGGCCTTGACAAACCCCGTGAACGGCTCGATGGCTCGTTCGATTGCCTGCGCAACAATGTAGAACAGGGCGAGCGCCGAGAATCCATCGGCCGGGTCAAACGGCGCAGGATCCCATTGGTCGCTCAGGATGATGCCTCCCCCAATGCCGACAGCGGCGAGAACCCAGGCGACCGCATACGCCACAGACGGAGTCTTCGGCTCCTCTGCAGCTGCCGGGGTGACCGCAGATGTTGCGGGCGCCTCGGCGGTGGCGACCAACCCGGGTTGAGTAGCGCGAAGCAGCCGTATCACGAGTCCCTCCGATCCGTATTACGAGAGCGTTCGCACTATACTGCACTCAACTATAATGCGATACGCTTGTGATCCCAGGACTTTGCACCGGGCTCGCCGCTACTTACGCGACTAGCACCGTCGTTGCTCCAGCGGTCGAGGCGCTGGAACGGTCGCGAGACGCCGAGTATTACTTCCCTCAGAATGGGACAACAGTTACTTGCATGGCACTGGTACGCTGCGCGAATCTGCTGCTGTCGCAGATGAGGGAGGACGCTTGCTCCGAGACGAACGCTGGCCGGTCGCGCGACTGATCCCGATCACCTCGGCGACGGGCGTCGAGGCCAGGGAGCGCAATGCCGCATCGGCGCTGCTGGCGGTAATCTCGGTCGTCGAGGAGTTCGGCCGGTCCCTCCTCAAGCCGCTGGGCGCGCCGGTCGGCAAGATCGAGACGTTCGTCGAGGTCCCGTTCAAGCTCGAGAGCGGCCACAAGATCCGCCCCGATGGGCTCATCGGCGTGAGCCGTGCCGGCAAGACGTGGTGGTGCCTGGTCGAGTGCAAGGTTGCCGATCAGCAGCTCACCATCGAGCAGATGGAGATGTATCTCGATCTGGCGCGGACGAACAGCATCGATGCCGTGCTCTCCATCTCGAACCATTACGCCACGAAGTCGTCCGCATACCCGATCGAGCTTGATCGCAAGAAGCTGCGCAAGACGGCGATTCACCATTGGTCGTGGGTCCGCGTCCTGACCGAGGCCGAGGTCCAGAAGCAATACCGCGGCGTCAAGGATATCGAACAGGCCTACATTCTCGGCGAGCTCATCCGCTATCTCTCGGACAACCGTTCGGGCGTCGTCCAGTTCAACGACATGGGCGGCTCCTGGACAGCCGTCCGCGATGGAGCACGGCTTCACACGCTGCGCAAATCCGATCCAAACGTCGCCGCAGTCGCAAGCCGATGGGACGAGCTCATCCAGTACCTCGTCCTTCACCTGACCCGCGACCTCGGCAGGGATGTGCGACAGCTCCTCGCCCGCCAGGAGAACACCTCAGCCACCCGACACCAGGCATTGAAGGAAGCGCTGGTCGGGCGCGGGCAGCTCTACGCGCAGCTCCAGATTCCTCACACCGCCGGCCCGCTCGAGATCCTCGTCGACCTCATCGCACGCCAGATCACCATCGCCACCGAGCTCGAGGCACCCAAGGACGGTAAGTCACGCGGCCGCGTCGGATGGCTCATGCGCCAGATGGCCAAGGCGCCCGCCGATGTCACCATCGAGTCACGCATCAGCCGAACGTCGACCACCCTCGCCGGCGTCCTCGGTGCCCTCCGCGTTGACTCGACTCCCCTGCTCCCCGACCCGACCCGGGAGATCCGCGGCTTCCGCGTCAGCCTGACCCGCGACCTCGGCATGAAGCGCATGGCCGGCCGGGGCGCTTTCATCGACAGCGTCATCGACGCCGTCACCCTCTACTACCGCGACGTCCTCCAGAACCTCACAGCCTGGCACGCCCGCCCCCCAAAGCTCCGGACGACTGAAGGACCGATCGAAACTGAGGCGACGCTAGTTCCGCCGCCGATCGATGCAGCACTCGATCAAGCCGCGACCGAAGCCCTCAACGCCGATGATTAAGGGCCACCGGATCTTCCGAGCACCCATCCGCCACGTCATCGCAAGACAGCGCTAGGAGATGGCGAGGCGAACTCGTGTATGGCACACGCTCCAAGCCTCAAAGGCCGAGGCTCTAGTCGCGGTCGACCTATACAACAGCACGGGACAGCGACGGTCATTTGAGGGCTTTGTTGTCCATATGCACCTTGCCCGGCTCTACCTGCTGCACGCCGAGCTGTTGCGAGACCGGGTCGACTTCCGCTACTGGGACAACAGCCACAAACGCCTGGTCCGAGTCGATGGCGAGCCGAAAACCTGGGAGCTCGCGAGGTGTGCACGTCATCGCTGGCCCGCTGACTCGGAACCTGTACTCCTCAATCTGAACTTCTTCATCGGCCTACGAAACAGGATCGAGCACCGCTTCCAAGAAGGGATAGCACTCTCTGTCGCCGGGCATTCACAAGCATTGTTGCTGAACTACGAGTCGGAGCTCGTACATCAGTTCGGAAGCTCGGAGGGCCTCGCGGATCGCCTACGATTCCCGGTCTTTCTCAGCAGTTTGACCGACGAGGGTATCGCGGCGCTCAAGAAAGTCCGGTCCTCCATCCCGGCTCGTGCGTCTCGTTTCATGGACGAATTCCATGCGTCACTGGATGACGAGACGGCTGCCGACAGCCGCTTTGAATTCCGGATGTACCTGGTGCCCCAAGTGGGCCCGAAGACCGAAGCGGACATGGCGATTACGTTCGTTCAGGCACGGGACCTATCGAATGAGCAGCGCGACGTGCTCACGGAACTCGGCCGAACGGGAGTGGTAGCGACACGTACCAAGCACGTACCAGTGCAGAATGCTGGGAGGTTCCGGCCATCGGACGTTGTCGCCCGCATCAAGCAGGACGTACCGGAGTTCACTATGGGTGACCACACGTGGATGTGGCACCACTTCACGGCACGTCCGCAGGCCGGGTCATCGAATCCCGCTGAGACCGATGCACGTTACTGCGTGTACGACGAGCCTGTGAAGACCCATCTCTACACGGAGGCTTGGGTCCGCAAGGTCCTACGCGAAGCGAAGCGGCGGTACGAATCAACGCCATGATCCGATCGGAGACCAATGAGGGACACGGCGCCCGCCTAACCGCCGGCTCCTCCTGGCGCTGGAGCGACCCAAACCCCGATGGCACCATCGTCCCCGACGTCCAGGTCGGCGCCTGGCAGATGCCCTGGAACGCTCGGCCCGATGCCACCCGACTCGCTCCCGGCGTGCCGCCGGCACCCTTCTGGGCGTCGGACCCCAACGGGATGAACCAGGTCGGCTGCGTCTACACCGCCCAGGGCTTCGAGTTCGACTACGTCGGCGTGATCTCCGGCCGCGACCTGCGCTGGGATCCCACCACCAACGACTGGATCGGCGACTCCGGCGCCAGCCACGACACGATCGTCAAACGCAGCGGCGACCGCTCCACCGACCTCGTCAAACGCACCTACCGCGTCCTCCTCACCCGCGGCATGAAGGGCTGCTACGTGTACTTCGAGGATCACTCAACACGCGAAGTCGCTCGGCGGCTGATGGCACCAAAGGATCGAAAGAGGGCCAACTCGTGACCAATCAGGTAGGCGATCCTGGGGCGGCTGAAGCCAATGCGCCGAGGACGGAGGCCGTAGCGGGCGCTCTGAGCGATCTCGCGCGCAAGCTGAGCTCGAGGGCGAGGCACGTCGTTTTCCTCTTGGGAGCCGGTTGCAGCAAGGCTTGCGGCTTGCCGGATCTGGAAGAACTTGGGCGCAAGGTTGCTGAATTTCCCGGCGACAACCGAGAGCGAGCCGCTGGACTGTTAGCCGAGATGAATCTTGAAGAAGCGCTGACGTGGCTTCGCCGTGTTGGCGACCTTTTATCAGAGGGCCAGGAATTCAGCGGCTATACGAAACAACTGGCCGGTGATGTGGAGCGTCACGTGTCTGAAGCGATTGTTCAGACACTCATCGAAACCGGGTCCGATATTGAGCCATACAGGCGGCTGAGCGGATGGCTGGCAAATACGGACTATCAACAGCCCGTTGAAATCTTCACCCTGAATTACGACCTGCTTCTCGAACAGGGATTCGAGGACCTTGGAGTGCCCTATTTTGACGGCTTCGTGGGCTCCCTACGCGGGCGATTCCGCCGAGACATGGTCGACGTAATAGACCTCAGCTCGGGCCTCGGGCCGCGTTTTCATCGGCTCTGGAAGCTTCACGGTTCCCTCAATTGGGTGGTTGAAGACACCGGTGTAGGTCGGCGCATCGTCCGAACCGGTCAGCCAGCGAAACCAAGCGAGGTCGCCGCGATCTATCCGTCGGAGGCCAAGTACGAAGACTCGCGCCGCGTTCCATTCGTCGTGCTATTTGACCGATTCCGTCGAGCACTCGAGACACCGGAATCGCTTCTCATGATTAGCGGATACTCATTCGGCGACGATCACATCAATGAAATCGTGTTCGAGGGTGCTCTGGCGCACCCGAGGTCGGAGACTCTTGCCTTCTGCTTCAGCGAGATACCGGCGGTGGTTCGAGAGCGGGCAATCGTCACTCGGAACTTCACGGTGTTCAGCCCCAGCGAACTGATCATCGGGGGCCAGGAAGCGCGGTGGAAGTCTGACGCCGCGATTCCCGGCGTCTACGAGGACGGCAGTTTGCTGCTTGGGGACTTCAAGCGCTTCGCTGCGAGCCTGGTGCGTACTGAGTCTTCAGATGAGCGCGGCTGATGCGGCTCCGACTCGAATCGGACGGGTCAAGCATGTCCTTGGGGCCACGGTCACTGTCGCGTTGGATGAAGGTCTCGCGGGGACCTCACCGATCTATGAGGGTCGCGTCCAGCAGGTTGGCCAGATCGGATCGCTTGTTCGCATTCCGCAGGGCCCGGTAACGCTGCTCGGCTCGGTGACCCTCGTCGGGATCGCTGAGCTTACAGGGAGGCTGGAACCAAGCATCGCCCCGCAAACAGGAGAGCGATGGCTCCAAGTCCAACTTTTAGGGGAGGTGGACGGGCTTGGGCGGTTCAGCCGAGGAGTGTCTGCCTATCCAGGCTTGGACGACGCGGTCCACTTTGCTACCGCGGAACAACTTCGCGCCGTCTACCCGCAGCCATCAGAGACAAGGGTGCGTATCGGCAGATTGGCATCGGCAACGACGGTACCACTGACGCTAAATGCCAAACGCGCCGTTGTCCGTCACATGGGAATCGTCGGGTCAACCGGCGCAGGGAAGTCAAGTGCTGCGGCGTCACTCGTCCAAGCATTTGTCAAAGGCGGTTGGCCCGGCGCCAAGATCGTGATCATTGATCCGCACGGGGAGTACCCTGCCGCATTCGACCCCGTCAGCGTCGCCGTTCGATCCGTCGACGGAGTCGATGCGCAACAACTGGCCGTTCCGTACTGGGCGTTGCCCGCAGGCGACATCCTGCGTGCACTATCCGGGATCTCCGATCCAGGCGCTACCGCAAGCGCGCGATTTGGGGAGCTCGTGGCTGATGCACGGATCGCGTTTGCAGAGGACGCAGCGTGGCTCGATCTAGAGCCGGCGGAAATATCCGCGGACAGCCCTATTCCATTCGAGATTGCCAACGTTTGGTATCAGCTCGAATACGAGAATCGCGCCACGTACTCACAGTCTCAAGGCAATGGCGAACCTGAACTCGACGACGTAGGTGAGGCTGCTGCACTCAGACCCCCACGATTCCGGGCGCCGGCCATGGGGGCTGCGGCTCCTTTCAAGGGTCCGCGTTTTGGCCTGCTCGGCACGATGCCCGATCGAGTACGAGCCGGCCTTAGAGACGAGCGACTCGCTTTCTTGCGAAGGCCCGTGATTGATCCCGGAGAACCAGATCCGCTGCCTCGTGTGATGGAGTCGTGGCTGGGCACTGACAAACCGATTTCCGTCCTCGATTTCAGCGGGGTGCCCGCGGTGGCTACGGATCTGGCCGTGGGCGTCATTCTCCAACTACTGTTCGAGGCAGCTGTCCGAGGGGGAGATCAAGGTATCGGCCGAGCCCGACCGGTGCTTGTCGTGCTCGAGGAGGCGCACAGATACTTGCTTGAAGGGCCATCGGTACGACTCGCGCGCGAGAGCGTGAACCGCATAGCACGCGAGGGTCGGAAGTACGGCATCGGCGTCACGCTCGTTACTCAACGGCCTTCAGAGCTGCCCGATACCGCCCTAGCGCAACTTGGGACCATCATCGCTCTGCGTTTGACCAACGCGGCAGACCAGGCAAGGGTGCGTGCCGCCCTACCTGACGCGGTAGCAGGTTTGGCGGACACGCTGCCGGCACTGAGAACTGGGGAGGCGATTGTGTCGGGGGAAGCTGTTGAGTTGCCAACTCGCGTGCTTATCGACCCACCGAGCCCGCCTCCGGCGGCGGAGGATCCGAATCTAGCGTCGTGGCGTGTCGCTGGAGAGCTTGACTTGGCGGAAACGATTCGCCGCTGGAGGGAGGGGTAACTTGATTGACTGGATTCCGGTCGTTTCAGAGCGTTTAGAGGCAATCCGCTACGACCCTACGACCGAGACGATATTCGTACGATTCTTGGACGGTGCGGAGTGGCAGTACTCGGAATGTCCGCCACACATTTGGGAGGAGTTCTCGTCGGGAAACACATCAAAAGGTCGGTATATCCGGGAGGTTTTGGACACACATCCCAAAGGACCGACTGGCTAGCATCGGGAGTGGTTATTCGCGCCACATCGCTAGCCCGTTTGTGCCTGAATCTGGGGCGGGTTCCGTCCCGAGCAGGTCAACAACAAATTCCGTCGACGTCTTCCTTTCGAAGATGACGAGGTTCGCACCAGTGCTTCTGGCAGATGGCACAATGAGGGCGTCCTGTCCCAGCCACTCGGACGTCCCGCCGACCCGTTGACACGGACCGAGGTCGGTGCCCTTCAGCGCGTAGTCATCGACTCCGAGGTCGCTCAGAACAGTTGGATCTCTTAGGTCCACAACTGACGTCAATCCCACGACCCGGAGCGCGTGGATCTCGCGACTGCTTCGACTTCTGACGGGCTGGACGCTCGCGAGATACTCGCCTTCTGCGACCGCCGTGTTACGGTCGAGAGCAAAGTAGATTGCTGGCACCCCGGGCGGATTCCACCTCGCCCCTCTTGTATTCGGCGCGCTTGGTGGTTGGCCGGCGAACGTATGCTTCCACGCATCAATATCAAGTCGTTTGGAAGGCAGGCGAGGCAGCCTGTCGGCAATGTTTGGATCAGGCTCGAAGACCATGCGGCCCTAGACGACCGCACCCGTTTGGAGTTGCTCGACTAGAGCAAGAACGTCCTCAATCTGGCCACGCTTGATTCTGTCGTACGGCCTCTGGCCATCCAACAACGCGTGCCTCGAAAAGAGCCACAGCCGGGCTTCCTCGCCGTCGTAGAAGTCGGCGAGCTGCTCGACAAGCCAATCGAGATCGAGCAATACCCGTAGGCGGTCTTGTTCCGGCTGAGTACCCGTCCGCCATCGCGAGACAGTTGCCGCACTGGTTCCTACGAGATCAGCCACTTCTCGCGCATTGATACCGCCCCGCTGCTGAATGAGGTCGAGGCGAGCTGCGAGGGCTCGAGACATAAATCCTCCAATTAATCCAAAGCTAAAGACCTGGGTCAGAGGGATCGTGGGCGCGCGTCGGGAGGCCGCCGAAGTCGCTCGCCGACAGCAGGCGGGGTATTGTCGCTTGCACCACTCTGTTCAAGAATTGCGGACAGAATCCCGCGCCAAGAGTCAAGCCGCTTGCGGGCGCGTTCGATGCTTGGATCGATGGAAGCGAAGCGAACAGCGATGTCGCTGCCCCGGCGCACCGTCCCTTCGACATAATCCACTGCCCGCCGGTGCGAAGGGACGTCCGCGATTTCGGTAACTTCACGAATCCGTTGCAGTGCGCCATGCCGGCGAGGATCGCGCAGCATGTCGTCCGGTCCGGTTCGGCAGCAACCTGGATCGCGACAGCCAAGTGCCGCCTTGGCACCTCGAACCCCCAGTATGGTTGCCGCCACCTTTCGATCGACGAATTGGCCGATCGGAGCGAGATAGACCATCGGAGGATGAGCGAAAGGATCGCCAGTCCTCGGCGCACGGATCAGTCTCGATGCGTCAAAACGCTCGCCAAGGGTTACTCCGCATTCGATACCCCCGACTGCCCCGAAGGCCATCAGCGCGAGCCCGACAGTTCCCGTCCGTTCACCGACTATTGGTATCTGCAGCCGACGCAGAGCGGAACAGATGGTGAGGTACCGCCGGAGCGCCACTGGACCCGCTGCGTTGGTGCCGAAGGGGTGCAGCCGCAGCCACACCGCATCGATGTCCAGCCCGATGAGGCGATTTACGATGGAGCCCCGACTTGAGGCATCGCTTAGTGCTGTCGCGGGCAGTGCCAATGGATAGTAGATGCGGGTATCGTCCAGTCCTGCGGAATCCAGCGCGCCCCGCAGCCGACGAACAAGTTTGACGTCGACCTCGAACGATGTGTCAGTCGCGTTCTCCAGATAGTGCGTCGGAGCGAGTACTGACGAATAGCGATTACGCGAGCAGTCCTCAACGATCAGCCTGATGAGCTCGGATCCTATGTGCCCACTGAGAGCGGCGACATCGGAGTCCGCCAACGCCCCCCAGGGAAGCTGCGATATGCCTGCCAGTTCTCGGCCACCCACCGAAAACATCTCTTGGACGTTTGGGTCGAGGATCGTGTGCAGCCCCGCATCCTGCGTCGCCTGCAGGAGGTCGTGGTGCCGATCACCACGCCGCGCCTCGAAGACGAAACCCGTGGGCGCCCGCCCCTCTACGACAAGTTGCTGCAGGACGGTGTGGTCGTTCTGACCGGGCCGCACATACAGGCCCAGCCTCGGGGGTATCGGGGGGAGGAGATGTAGCTGAGGCACCGTATTACTCCAGCGTTACGCTTGCGATATCATGCCAGATGCATCCCGATTGTGCAAGCGTTACGATGCAGTTACGCATTCCTCAATGTGTATGACATAAGAGATGGCATCGTCTTCGGTTCGATCAGCTGCAGCCGCTCGTGGCGCCGCAGTTGATGCACTTGTAGCAGGAGCCGTTGCGGACCATGATCGAGCCGCAGTCGGTGCAGGCCGGCGAGTCCGCCGTGTCGAACACAACCGGCGCCTGGCCCGCTGAGAGCCGCTCCGCCCGATCCTTCGCCTCGGTCCCCTGCGCAACGATCTTGAGACCGTCCAACAGCCCGTTGGCAACCGTCTCAGCCTTCGCGGAAACGGTCTCCCCATCAACCTCGGTCTTAGCCGCTGTCTGGGTTCCGCCTTCGGAATCTGTGCCCTGAGTTCTAGGCACCGACTGAGTGGCTGAGGTGGAATCCGTACCCTCAGCCGACCGTGTCGAAGGAGAGTTGGTCAATGGTTGAGCCGCCGCCGGTGCCGGCGTGACCGCTTCAGCGGTCGCGGCGGGACCAGAGGTGGCTTCCCCACTCCCTACCTTTGCATCGGCCAATGTCAGCTGCCGATTGATGATCCCCACCCCATCCTTCTCCGCCTGCGACATGAACTTGGTCGCCATGTACCGGAAGATGTAATCGACCAGCGACTTCGCCATCGGGATGTCCCGATTTCCGGTGAACCCGGCCGGCTCGAACCGGAGATGGCTGAACTTGTTGACGAGGTCCTTCAGCGGCACGCCGTACTGGAGTGCCAGGCTGATGGCGGTCGCGAAGCTGTCCATCAGGCCACTGATCGTCGAGCCCTCCTTGGCCATGCGCAGGAAGATCTCGCCCGGCGTGCCGTCGTCGTACATGCCGATGGTGAGGTAGCCCTCGTGGCCGCCCACGTTGAACTTGTGGGTGATGGAGGCGCGCTCATCGGCGAGGCGCCGGCGCATCGGCTTGTAGACGGTCTGAACTTCCGGAGTCGCCGATGCCGCCTTCGCCGCATCGGTCCCGCCCTCGCGCTTCATGTTCAGCGGCTGTGAGCGCTTGGAGTTGTCGCGATAGACCGCGATCGCCTTGAGGCCCAGCTTCCAGCCGTCAATGTAGACCTTCGCGATCTCATCGGCGGTCGAGAGCTCCGGCATGTTGACCGTCTTGCTGATGGCGCCACTGATGAACGGCTGCACGGCGGCCATCATCGCCAGGTGGCCGTTGTAGTGGATGCTCCGCGTGCCGTTGGCCGGCTTGAAGGCGCAGTCGAACACGTCGAGGTGCTCGTCCTTGAGGTGCGGGGCGCCCTCGATCGTCTCGTGCTCGTCGATCCAGGCGACGATCTCTTCCGCCTGCCGGGCGTCGTAGCCGAGCTTCTTGAGCGCCGCGGTGACGCCCTGGTTCACGATCTTCAGGTAGCCGCCGCCGACGAGGCGCTTGTACTTGATGAGCGCGATGTCCGGCTCCACGCCGGTCGTATCGCAGTCCATCATGAACGCGATGGTGCCGGTCGGCGCCAGGACGGACAGCTGGCTGTTACGGAAGCCTGAGCGCTCGCCGAGCGCGACGACCTCGTCCCAGCCGGTCAGAACGCTGTCCAGCATCTCCGTCGGGATCAGGTTGCGATCCATCCGGTAGGCCGCGTCCCGGTGCTGGCGCATGACCTTCAGGTACGGCTCACTGTTCGGCTCATAACCGGCGAACGGTCCACCCTGGTCGCGGGCAATGCGAGCTGACTGCAGGGCTGCCTCGCTCTGCATCAGCGCCGTCACCCCGGCGGCGTAGGCGCGCCCATCGTCCGAGTCATAGGCCAGGCCACGGTTCATGAGCAGGGCGCCGAGGTTGGCATAGCCGATCCCGATGGGCCGGAACTCGCGGCTGTTCTCCCCGATCTTCGGCGTCGGGTAGCTCGCGTTGTCGACGAGGATCTCCTGCGCGGTGAACACGATGCGCACGGCGTGCTTGTACGCCTCGACGTCGAACTCGCCGTCGTCCTTGACGAACGTCATCAAGTTCAGGCTCGCGAGGTTGCACGCCGAATCATCGATGTGCATATATTCACTGCAGGGATTGCTGGCGTTGATGGTGTGCGTCGCCGCGACCGGGTTCCAGCGGTTGATGTTGTCGTGGTACTGGATGCCGGGATCGCCGCAGACCCAGGCGGCCTGCGCCATCTTGTTGATCAGGTAACGGGCCTTGACCGTCTCCACGGGCTCGCCGGAGGTGATGGCGTGCGTGGTCCAGTCGCCATCGGTCTCGACGGCCTGCATGAAGTCATCGGTGACTCTCACGGAGTTGTTCGAGTTCTGGAAGAAGACCGATGCGTACGCCTCCCCGCCGTTGAAGTTCCCGTCGTAGCCGGCATCGATCAGTGCCCAGGCCTTCTTCTCCTCGGTCAGCTTGCAGTCGATGAACTCCTCGACGTCCGGATGCCCGACGTTGAGGATGACCATCTTCGCGGCCCGTCGGGTCTTGCCGCCGGACTTGATGACGCCGGCGAAGGCGTCGAAGCCCTTCATGAAGCTGACCGGTCCGCTGGCCTCGCCGCCGCCTCGCAGCGTCTCCTTGGAGCTTCTGATGGTGGACAGGTTGGAGCCGGCGCCGGAGCCGAACTTGA
>JALZJE010000324.1 GCA_030859955.1 Chloroflexota bacterium
TTCGCGGCGTCGGCCGCGCCGGAGCGGCCGGTCTGGCGCGGCGCGCATCAGGGAGCGCACCCCGGATCGCCTTGAGCGTGGGGAATGGACCCCTGATCAGCTCCTGGCCGAACTCGTTCGTCTGGCTCGAATCAACCAGGAACCAGCCGGCATCGGCCTCGCGGACTTCGTATCGGTCGTCGGCGGTGCGATACATGCCTGCCTGCTGGCGCACGAGCTTGTCGGGGTCCGCAGCTGCATCGGCCTTCACCTTCGCCTTCACCATAAGCCAAGCGTAGCCTTCTCGCGCTAGTCTGGCCGTAAACCAGACGATGGAGGAGCCGTGAGCGACCTCGCCGACCTCAAGGGCATCCCGCCGATCCAGGTCTTCGACGGCGTCCGGCTGCGGCGCGTACAGGGCGACCTGATGACGCTTGCGGTAGTCGAGCTGGATCCGAATGCCGTCGTGCCCGAGCACCGGCATCCGAATGAGCAGCACGGCATGGTGATCACCGGCCAGATGGACTTCCGCGTCGGCGACGAGCGGCGGACGCTGGGTCCGGGTGGCACATGGCGTATTGGTGCCGACGTTCCGCACGAGGCACACGCGGGACCGGATGGAGCGGTGGTGATCGATGTCTTCTCGCCGATCCGGGCCGATTGGGACACGTTCCCCACCCTCGATCCCACGGCGCCCGTGTGGCCAGGCCGTTGAGGGCTGCATGAGCGGTCACGAACCCGTCGATTGTTGCGGTCCAGCGGACGGCCGCGGCTCGGGGCGGGATCCGCGTGTCGCGCGCAGGTTCGACCGGGAGTGGGGCGAGTGGCACGACGCCGACGGATTCCCGCCGATGGTCCACGTCTCGGCTCGCCTGCTTGACCGACTGCGGGATGCCCCCCTTGCCGGTCCCACGGTGCTCGAGATCGGGTGCGGGGTCGGCGCCGTGAGCACGGCGCTCCTGGAGATGGGGGCTCGCGCGGTGAAGGGCGTCGACCTGTCGGCGGAGAGCGTTGATCTCGCTCGCAGGCGTGTGGCCGCGGCCGGGCTCGAGTCACGAGCCGAGTTCGCGGTGGGACATGGGGCCGATGTTCGCGGGGAGGTGTATGACTGGGTCATTCTCGATCGCGTCGTCTGCTGCGACGGGCAGCCGGACCACCTCCTCGATGCGGTGCTCGCCGCCGCGCGTGGTCGCGTGGCGATCACCGCTCCGGAGTCGCGTGGCTGGCGCGGACTGCTCAACCGGCCGCTGTGGGCGGCCGAGAACGTGTGGGACCTCATGCGCGGCGGTTGCCGCGGCTACGTCCACGATCTGCGTCGGGTCGAGCGGCGCCTGTTCGAGGCTGGGTTTCGGCTGAGCAGGAGCGATCACATCGACCTGTGGTTCGTGGGCGTATACGACCGCGCCTGAGTATCCTGTCGGCATGTCGCTCTATCGGCTCGAAGAGGATCCACACCTGACCGCGCCGATCCTGGTAGCCGCCCTCGAGGGATGGGTCGACGCCGGGTCAGCAGGCACGACGGCCGCCGCGCAGCTATCGCAGGACGGAACCCTCGTGGCCACCTTCGACGCGGATGCCATCTACGACTTTCGTTCGCGCCGGCCGACGCTCGACATCGTGAATGGTCAGCCGATGAGCCTCGATTGGGCCGAGCTGCGGCTCACCGCATCGCGCATCGGCGACCGGGAGCTGCTCATCCTCAGTGGCCCCGAGCCGGATTACCGGTGGCGCGAGCTCGCCGTGGACGTCGTCGAGCTGGCGAAGCGCCTGGGGGTGGCCAGCTGGGCGAGCCTTGGCGCCATTCCGGCCGCGGTGCCCCATACCCGCCCCGTGCCGATCCTGGCCACGGCATCGGCGTCGGGTCTGCTTCCCGAGGGCATTCGCCAGGGCCCGGATGGACTCCTCCGCGTCCCCGCGGCGCTGCTCTCCGTCCTGGAGCTCGCGGCCTCGACCTCTGGCATTCCAGCGGTCGGTTTCTTTGCGCAGGTGCCGCATTACGTGAACGCGACGTATCCCACCGCCTCGATCGCCCTGCTCACGGCGCTCGGTCGGCACCTGGGGGTCCAGGTCCCGGTCGGCCCGCTCGCGACCCGGGCCCTGGAGCGCCGCAACATGCTGGATGCCGCCGCCGCGAACGACCCGGACACGCAGTCGCACGTTCAGCGCCTGGAGCTTCTCGCCGATGAGTCACGGTTGCCGGAGGGGGACGAACTCATCGCCGATATCGAGCGCTTCCTGCGCGAGGGTGGTGACGATGAGCCCGATGACGGCGGCGGTTCCCGCCTCCACTAGCTGTCCCGCCCGCGATGGGGTCCCCTGCCCGCGACGGGTTCCCCTGCCCGCGATGCCAAGCCAGTTGGCGTTACGACCGATCAGCGGCCCAGATCCCTCTAATCACGCCTTCCTCGGTTAAGGGGCCAATCCACATGGCGATCCAACCGAGGAGCCTGGTTTCGTCGGTCACAACGCCAATCCGGTTGGCGCCGGCGGCCGACAACGGCGAGTCATAGAAGCACGAGACCATTCGTCGCCGGTTGCCGCCCGGCCCGGAGCTCGGCGAGGAGCGCCTTCGCGCCCATCGGAAAGGCCGGCCGAACCGTGGCGGCTCCGTCATCGATCGCGCGTCGATTGAGGCGGGTATCGGCGAGTAGCAGGAGCATGCACGAGAGGCTGGCGGCCTGCTGCTTGAGGATGATCGGTCGCACCTGCCCCTGTGCGTCGACGAGACGCGTCACCGCTTCGACACCGACCTGGTGGGGTGGATGAACGAGCAGCGCGTCGATAGCGCGCTGTTCACGCGGATCGGCGGTAACTGGGACTTCGGTCCTCCAGGCTCATGCATCGCCGACGGCCATCCGAAGGCGCTCGAGAAGTCGCAGCTGTCCGGCGTCGCGGAGCGGGGAGACCGCGGCGAAGGTTCGGATCGGAACATCGAGCCCGACGGCCGCGCAGTAGCGAGCAAGCTGCAGCACCCCGATGTCCTCTAGCTGTCCGCCCTCGAGCGCCCCGATCAGCTGGCGCGAACATCCCAGTGCAGCTGCTACCTGGGCGTGGGACAGTCCGCGAGCCAGCCTGGCATGCCGCCCGTCGTCAATTGCCTGCCGCGTCTGCCGGAGGGCACGTCGCGCCGCTTCGTCGATTCGATTTCGCCGTGCCGTCATGCCTCAATCATGCCCGTTCGACGTGTATCGGCCGCTTACCGACGGCTTACGAGAGCTGGGTCGCGTTACGACCAGAGGAGTGTGGAGAGCCGCTCAAATGCTCAGGGTCGCACCCGCGCCAGTGCAATCGGGCATGAGGGCGAAATTGGTCGCATCACCGTCGAAAATGCAACCGGCGAGGGCCAAGTTACCGCCTACCATGCGTTTCTTGGTCAACAACGACCAGCTCAGTTGGCGTGCAGACTGATTGAGCGGAGTCGTCAGGCTTCCTGCGAGACCTGGACCTCGGTGGCGCGCGGTGTCGCGCCGCTGGCTGGGGCAGGCTCAGCGGCCAGCGCGGCATCCAGGCGCTCGAGAAGAGCCACTGCACCGAGCTCGGTGAAGATGTCGCGGGCCTCGTCCGCGGCGCGCCGCCGCTCGTCGGTTTCCATGGCGCCGCTGATCACGATGTCGAGGCCCGTCACCCCGAGCCAGTAGCGCGCGCCGATCTGGCGGAAGATGGCCTGCGCCTCGGCATAGTGTGCTCGAGCCTCGTCAGCTCGGCCCTCGAGCATGGCGATGCCGCCGTCCATCGTGGCGAGGTGGCCGGTGGTGCGTCGGCCGCGGCCCGCGTTCCGGAATGAGGTGCGCATCTCACGAGCGGCATCGAGGTTGCCATTCCAGATGGCAGCGCGGGCGCCCTGGATGGCTCCGTCTGACGCGCTTACTCCCGCGTTTTGGTCCTCCCGCGCCAGCTCGACGACGCGGGCCACATCGCCGCGCAGCATCTCCACCACCGACAGGCCATACGACCCGATGGACCGATACTGAGCGTCATCGAACGGCCTGCTCTCTTCGTAGAGGCGCAGTGCCTCGTCTCGAACGTCATCTCCCCGCAGCGCACGAATGACCGTGAAGAAGGCGCCGAACCAAATTTGCTCGGCGGCCTCCGTGAAGATCGGCTTCATCTCGGTCATTCGCGTCACTGCCCAGTCCCACTCGCCGACCTCGATCGCACCGTCCACGGCGTTGCCGACGATGTATCGCAGCCCCCAGATAATCCCATCCTGTTCGGCGCGCTCCATCGCCGCGCGCGAGACGGCGAAGGCTCGAGCCGGATCATCGGGCGCCAGGGCATATCCGAGGTTCACCGCCGCGCGATTAGCCTGCCTCGCCAGCGATAGCCGGTTCGCGGCATCCAGCGCGCCGGTCAGGATGACGACCGCCTCCGTGACGCGGCCGAGGTTCGACAGTGACACCGAACGCGTGATCAGCAGATCGAGAATGAGGGCGTCGTTGTCGGCGCGCTGTGCATGCGGAAGCGCGAGTTCAGCAAGCTCGATGGCGCGGGCGTCGTTGAGCCGTCGCATCTCCGTCTTCGCCAGCACCGTTGCAACCTCGATGTAGCCGGGCGCTTCCGGAGTCATGCCCGGCTCGCTCATGGCGTTGTTGAGCAGGTTGAGGGCATCCTGCTGACGTCCTTCGACCAGGATGTTTCCCAGTCGCGCCACGGCCACGCGCCGCACGAGGTCGGAGCCGGCCTCGCCGGCGAGGGCGATCGCTCGCTCGCCATGGGCGATCGCTTGGTCCATGAGTCCGGCGCCGGCTGCCGCGTCGGTTGCCTGCACGCGAAGTTCGAGCTCGTCCGAGGGGTCGCTCGAGACGATCAGCGCGCTCTCCAGGTACCCGTGCGCCAAACGGAAGGACCCAAGCTCGGTCGCCCGCTGCGCCGCGCCGCGCAATGCCACGCGTGCCTGCGCCGCGACGGCCGCTCCCTCCGGCCCGTCAGGGTGTGCCTGGTACGCGTCGACGTAGTGCTGCGCAAGCACGCCTGACAGCTCATCGTCGCCGAGCCCTTCGTAAAAGCGGGCCGCGGCCAGGTGACGTGCCCGCCGGTCGTCGCGTGAGAGGGTGCCGTAAGCGACCTCCCGCAGCAGCCCCTGGACAAAGCGGTACAGCCCACGCTCAGGCGAGCGGGGATCGTCGTCGATGGTCAGCAGCTCGCGCTGCACCAGGTGCTGCAGCATGGGACCGATGTCGCCGGGCGAGCGGGAGACGGCGGCCAGTGACGCCAGGCTGAAGGAGAGGCCAAGGACCGATCCGTCCTGGAACAGGCTCCGCTCGGCGGCGGGCAGGGCGTCGATGCGCGCGGCGATCAATGCATGCAGCGACTCCGGCACTGCCAGCTGCGTGAGATCGCCGACCGGCCGGAAGGTCTCGTCATCCGGCTCGATGCGGCCGTCATTGAGCAGCATGCGAACCGTCTCTACGGCGTACAGCGGGATTCCTTCGGCCCGTTCCACGATTTGGCGGGTCGCGGACTCGGGGAGGCCCGGCACGAGCCCCGCCAACAGGGTTTCAACATCGTCATCGGCAAGCGGGACGAGGCTCAGCGACGTGAAGGAACGCTGCCCTGCGCCCCAGGTGGGTCGCCGGTCGAGCAGCTCGGCGCGGGCCAGCGTGATGAGGTAGATGGAACGCCCGCGCGACCAGGTGACGAGCTCCTCGATGAAGTCGAGCAGGCCATCATCGGCCCACTGCAGGTCCTCGAAGACCATCACCACCGGGCCGACCTCCGCGATGCGCTCGAAGAAGGTGCGCCATGCGAGGAACAGCTGTCCGCGCTCGCGCGACTGGCCCTGCCCGAAGCCCAGCAGGTGAAGAATTGGCTCCTCGAGTCCGCGCCGCTCGTCCGCATCGGTCACGAACTCGTCCAGCGTCGCTGACAGGCGCTCGCGGGTGGAAGCTTCATCCGCGCCTTCACCGATGCCGATGCGCATGCGGACCATCTCGCCCAGCGCCCAGAAGCTGATCCCGTCGCCGTAGGACGGTGACCGGCCCTGGTGCCAGTGAACGATCTCGGTGACGCCGTCGATGTACTTGAGAAACTCCCAGGCCAACCTGCTCTTGCCGATGCCGGCCTGCCCGGTCACGCTCACCAGCCGCGGTCCACGATCGCGCGCCGTCGCGTGGTAGAAGTCCTTGATGAGCCGGAGCTCAGACTCGCGGCCGACGAATGGCGGTTCGAGGCCCTCGCTGCGACCGACGCCGCCGCGCTGGGCCACAACCCGCACGGCGGTGAACGCCGGGATCGGGGTCGTCTTTCCCTTCAGCGTCTGATCGCCTGCGGCCTCGAAGACGATGGCATCGCCCGCGGCTCGTCGAGTTCCTTCGCCGACGAGTACCGTGCCGGGCAGCGCCACCGATTGGAGTCGCGAGGCCGTATTGACCAGGTCACCGGCGACCATGCCCATCCCGGTCGCTCCGATCGTCACGACCGCCTCGCCGGTATGCACGCCGGCCCGCAGGGCCAGGTCAGGCATGCCGTGGCCACCGTTCAGCAAACGGACGGCGTCGACCAGGTCGAGTG
>JALZJE010000329.1 GCA_030859955.1 Chloroflexota bacterium
CGTCGGCACGGATGAAGGCGCGCGGTCCGACGGCGCCGAAGGCAAAGCGCGTCACACCGCTGGACGTCACCGC
The DNA here is from genome assembly GCA_030859955.1 of Chloroflexota bacterium. Lineage (GTDB taxonomy): Bacteria > Chloroflexota > Limnocylindria > QHBO01 > QHBO01 > JACDBZ01. Next base: position 74 of record JALZJE010000329.1, read on the forward strand.
ACAGGCGACGTTCACGGTCGCCAGGTCGACTCCCCGGCGTCGCGTCATCCGCTGGAAGGCCGAGCCCACCGCATCCACCGGCAGCGGCAGCTCGACCGCGGTGACCAGCTCGTTCCGCTCGAGCAGGGTGCGTCCCGGTCCGATGAGGAAATCGGCGCACGGTACGCGTCGGCGACCATAGGCTCCCGCGAGCTCGAGGATCGCGCCGAATACCAGGAGCGGTGGTGCCGTATCGGCCGCCGGTGAGGCGTTACAGAGGTTGCCGGCGAGCGTGGCGCGATTCCGGATCTGGATCGAGCCGACGACGCGGGCCGCCGCAATCAAGGCGGGATAGGCTTCCTGCACGCGCCGGTCGCTGATCACATCGGTGAGGACCGTAGTGGCACCGATCCGAAGGGCGCCGCCGACCTCCGAGATGCCGCTCGCGAGCTCGTCCAGGCGCTTGAGGTCGATGAGCAACGGGGAGACCACGGTCCCCTTCCGAACGCCGACGAGGAGATCCGTGCCGCCGGCCAGGAGCCGCGCCTCGGGCTCCGCGTCCAGCAGCGCGAATGTCTCGGATAGGCCCTCTGGTCGAGCATAGGCGAACATGGCGCGCGCTAACTGAGCACACTGCGCGGCAGCGGACCGATCGGCGCGTCCGCCTTGTTCATGGTCAATCCATGGTGATGTAGAACACGCGAGCCCGGTGCTCCAGGCGGGGAACAGCGTCGTCCAGCACATGCGTCTGGAACGCCTCCGTGGCAAGGTGGGCCTGAAAGCCGGCCTCGTCGTCGTACTGCTCGTAGAGGAAGAACTCCCTCGGATCGTCGGCGGATCGGTGGGCCTGGAAGAGCCGGCAGGCGGGCTCGCCGCGAGCGAGAGGCACCACGGCCTCGAGGATGCGTGCGATCTCCTCCTCTTCGCCCTCCCGTGCCCGCCAGGTCGCCGCGACCACGTAGGCCACCTCAGTTACTCCCGTCCGCAACGGTCGGCCGCGTGTCGCGCTGGGCCGGCGTGGCCAGGCCGAAGAGATCGTTTCGCGGTCGTGCGGCCACCTCGAGGATCTCGACGGTGCCGGCCGTGCCGTCGACGCGAATCCGGTCGCCGTTCGTGATCCGGCTCGTCGCATCCTGCGTCCCGACGACGGCGGGGATGCCGAATTCGCGGCTGAGCACAGCGGGATGGCCGGTCAGGCCCCCGGCGTTCGTGACGAGCCCCGCGATCTTGGTGAACAGCACGACCCATGCGGGGTTCGTCATGTGGCAGACCAGGATGTCACCCGCGCGGACCTCGTCGAATTGGTCCTCGCGCAGGACGACTCGCGCGACGCCCTCGACGACGCCGGGCGATCCGCCGATCCCCGCCACCTCGCCGGTTGACTCGCCCTGCTTACGGTGGAACTTCTCCGGAAAGCCCCAGTTCGTCAGGTATGGGAACGCGAGCTGGCGCTCGGTCGCGGTCCCGATCCAGGCCGGCGGGTGGAATCCGTACGCACCCTCGCGCTCGGCCCTGCGTTGCGCGACGATGGAGCGAGCATCAACGGAGGTGGGTTCGCCGATCAGGAAGCGCAGCTCGTGATACCGCAGGAAGATCACATCGTCGGGTGCGTCGACGACACCCAATCCGATCAACTTCCTACCGAGGGCGACCAGGACCAGGCGTAGGTGGGCGTTGGCCCCCTGGTCGATATAGAAGTGATGGTCGGGCGTGAGCGGCGCCATTCGGAGATTGACCTCGTTCGCGAGGCGCATCTCCTCGAGCGCATCGCCATCGAGCCCCTCGAGGATGGCTCGCGAAGCTGCGTCGATGTCGGCTTGCAGCGCATCAATGGTCTTCGGGTAGTCGTAATCGGTCTGCAGGTAGCCGCGGATGAGTTCGATCACCGGCTCGATGCGCTCGTACACGGTCGGGAAGACGAACTCGTGGCTCCACACCGCGTGCCAGCCGAACTCCTTCTGGTATGGCTTGATCCGCTCCGAGAGGAAGCGCGCGCCCCGTTCTGACCTCTCCAGTGCCGTGAGGATCTCGCCGGCCGTCTCGTGCCCGAAGGCCTCGCGCACCTCTGGATCGGCCTTCGCTGCCTCCTTGTGCTCCCAGAGCGCCTTGATGGAATCCCAGTTGCGGTCGCTGGCCGAGTTCTGCAGCCGGCCGAGCAGTGCCTCGTCGATTGAGCCGCGCGTCTTCTCCATGACCGTGCGCAGCTTCAGCGTGGCCGATAACTGGGCGAAGTTCAGCATCCAATGGATCTTCCAGTGCCGATCGTGGACATCGATGGCGTCCTCGAACAGAACCGCGAGCTCCGCCAGCGACAGCTCATCCTGTCGATCAAGCATTTCCTCGAGGTGCGCGAAGTTGCGCTCCATCTCTGGCACGAGCCGATCGCGCCACCAGTCGGCGAAGTGCTGGCCGTACGCTGGAAGGACGACGTCGAGATAGGCGCCGATCCTCTCCGCGTATGCCGGGTCGAGTGGAACGCGCGCCGCGTACCGCGCGCCGTACTCCATGGCGTCGACCTGCCAGGCCGGGTCGGCAGGCACCGCCGCCGTGTACAGGTAGCCGTTGACGTTCTTCGTCACCCAGTCGCACGCGAACGGCGTGCCGAAGCGGCGGAACATGTGGTCGCAGGTGAGCCACCAGCCTCCTATGTCGTAGAACATGGGACTGAGTGGGTGGGGGCAATGGAGATCGTCGAACACCCACAAGAGCCGCTGCTCCAGATCCGAGCTCCACTCCACGGGAAACTCGTCGCTGCCGAGAAACTGATCCAGTACCTGATCGTTCGGCTCGACCGCCATTGCCGCGACATACGTGGCAGGGCAGGCGCCCCGCGGATTCCATCGACCGTCGATGATAGTGCACGACCCCCGACGAGACCGGGGCGCTGCTGGCAGGATCCCTGCCGTGAGCGATGACATGACCCACCGCTACGTCTATGGCTTCGATGCGCCGCCGTCCGGATCGGCCGGAGAGCGAACGCTTCTCCTGGGGGGCAAGGGATCGAACCTCGTCGTGATGGCCCACGAGCTCGGGTTGCCGGTGCCACCCGGATTCACGATCACGACCGACGCCTGCCGCACGTTTCTCTCGGGGCAGTGGCCATCCGGGCTCGATGAGGAAATTCGCACGCACGTCGAACGCCTTGCCCAGCGGGTCGGGCGGCAGTTCGGCGATCCTCGTGATCCGTTGCTCGTCAGCGTCCGCTCCGGTGCTCCGGCCTCGATGCCCGGCATGATGGACACCGTTCTCAACCTCGGCCTCACCGCTGCGACGACCGATGGCCTGGCCGCCGCGACCGGGGATCGGGCGTTCGCCGTCGATTGCCTTGACCGCTTCCGCCAGAGCTATCGATCGGTCATCGGCGGGGACTCGGTCCCCGAGGATCCATGGCTCCAACTGCGGTCAGCGGTCGAGGCCGTGTTCCGATCGTGGACCGGTGAGCGTGCCACGGCATACCGCCAGCACGAGGGCATCGCCGAGGCTCTGGGGACGGCGGTCACCGTTCAGTCGATGGTCTTCGGGAATCGCGGCCCGGACTCGGGCACCGGCGTCGTATTCACGCGCAATCCGTCGACCGGCGAGCCGACGCTCTTTGGCGACGTCATGTTCGATGCCCAGGGAGAAGACGTCGTCGCCGGCACCCACGAGACACAGCCGTTGGCCGTCCTCGACGAGCGCCTGCCCGCGGTCGCTGAGGAGCTGCGCCGTTACGCCGAACGTCTCGAGCGCCACTACGCCGACCTGTGTGACATCGAGTTCACCGTCGAGGACGGGCGGCTCTGGCTGCTCCAGGTCCGGGTCGGGAAGCGGAGCCCAAGGGCAGCCCTGCGGATGGCGATCGAC
>JALZJE010000333.1 GCA_030859955.1 Chloroflexota bacterium
GGAATCAAGAACGACGATGGCATCCCATCGAGCTCGCTTCGGCGTTAGGCGTCGACAGCGACAGGTCCACACATGGAGCTGAAGGCAAGTCATCGCGGCGATGACGGCATCACGAGGTCTGCGACGAGGTGGGCGGCCTCGTCGTGGAGCGTGGGAGAGACGTGGCTGTAGATCCCCAACGTGATGGCGATCGTCGAGTGGCCGAGGCGCTCCTGTACAACGCGGGGATGGATGCCGCGCTCAAGGGCGAGCGTCGCCCAGGTGTGGCGAAGGCCGTGAAGCGTGAGCCGTGGCAGGTCGTAGCGGCACACCCGTCGGAGGAAGGCTTCGCTCACGGCGTCGGGACGGAGCCAACTCCCGTCGGGCTGGTGGAAGACAAGGCCGAGGTCATTGAAGTCGGGACCTACGAGGAGCCGCTCCTGGAGCATGCGGTGCCGATGTTGACGCAGCACGGCAACCGTCGCCGGGTCAAGCGCAATGGGGCGACGGCCTCGAGCGGTCTTGGGCGCACCGATCGACACCGTGCTCCCTGTTTGGATGATCGTCTGGACGATGCCGGCCCTCCCGGAGTCGAGGTCGACATCGCTCCATCGCAAGCCGAGCGCTTCGCCGCGGCGCATCCCCGTCGTGGCCAGCAGCGTCCAAAGGCCGTGGAGCCGGTCGTCAGCCGACTGAGAGGCCTGCAGAAACCGGGTGAGGGTCGGCGCATTCCAGGCATGAACGTCCGCCTTCTGGCCGGCGCGAGGTGGGTCGGCAGCATCGGCAGGACTCCGGGCAAGGCGACCCCAGCGGACTGCGTCCTTGAAGGCCCGATGGAGGATCGTGTGGATGTAGTTCACGGTGCGCGGATCGAGCCCAGGGCTGACCGGATTCTCACCCGCCTCTGCTGCATTCCTACGCAGTAGCGACGCCAGCGTGTCCTTGGTGATGTGCGCCGCTTCCGGCAGCTCAGCACGTAGCTGCTCAGCGGTGGCCCCAAAGCTCAACCCCCCGTCTCGGAGGGAGAGCGCCCTCTCGACGACAACCGGGGAGTAGCCGGCACCAGCTCGTGATGACCTTCGCCGGCCTGAGGCGAGCAGTTGGGCGTACAGGGCGTTCAGTACTCCGGCGTCGACCTTGGTGAGGCGGGTCGATCCGATGTAGGCGACGACATGGAGTCGCAGGTTCCGTCGGTAGGAATCGAACGTCGATGGCCGGACGGTGGGCTCGATCGCCGCCAACCAGTCGGAGACGAACTCGGCGACGGTCTGGCGTGACGGCTCGACGTACTCCCCTCGGTCGAATTTCGAGAGGAGATCGATCCGGGCCCGCTCGGCGTCGCGCCTGGTGCGGAAGCCCGAGTGCCATTTCTGTCGACGTCTGCCAGTGCCGGGATCGGGATCGAGCTCGATCTTCACGTACCAGCGGGCGCCCTTCTTCAACACGGAGCCGCGCACGGTCACTCCTCCGTCGGGGTCGTGGGGTCGAAAGCCTCCTCGCCCGGACGGTGGGCCTGCGACTGCAGGTAGCCCTCAGGTCCGAGCGCCTTGACCGCCTCGGCAAAGTCGGCGAAGAAGTCAGCGGCCTCGTCGAGCCCGTCGCTGTACTGCCGCTTCAGGACTTGGATGCGCTTCTTCCGCCACGTGCGGTAGTGCGGGAACCAGTTCCGGGAGGCTCCCTCAGCGCCGAAGATGGCCTTGAGCACCCGGTCACTCTTCTCGGGGTTCTCCACGCTGATGTCGGCCAGACGCTTGTCCATCACTGGGAGCTGCCACTCCTGGCCGAGCAGCGCGGGATAGAGCTCGTCGACGGGCCGGTGGGTGTCGGCCAGCAGGGCGAGCTCCGGCTCAGGCGGCGGTAGAAAAAAGTAGGAGATCGGGACATCGAACACGACCGACAGGAGGTAAAGCTCGTGGGCGTCGAAGCGACGCCTTCGGTCGCCGTCGAAGCCTCTCTCCATGGCCGAGATCGAGGCCTGAGGAAGCAGGTGATTCGTGAGCCTGGCCAAGCGCTCGGCGACGGACTGCTGGGTCCATCCCCGCTGCTCCCGGATGTCCTTCACGTTGTAGGAGACGACGGCGTTCACGTCCATCAGGGCGTCGTGCTCGGCCTCGCCGCGTGACTCCTCCTTGACGTCATTGGCCTTCTTCTTTCGGGCTCGGACCATGATGTCTCCATCGTTCGATGTTGTACTTGACAACATAGCTCGGTCGCGCGCTCAATACAACCTGTTCTGACTTACAGCAGGAGGAGTTGAGCGTGCTCGAAGACCTTCCGCCCTTCATGACTGTCGAACAGGCGGCCAAGGCACTGCAGCTCGGCAGGTCGAAGACCTACGAGCTGACCGTCGAGTGGGAACGATCCGGCGGGGTAAGCGGCCTGCCGTTCGTCTGGTTCGGGTGTCAGAAGCGAGTCCCGCGAGCAGCTCTCGTGAGATTCGTCGAGCACCTGCTCGGCTCACCGGCTACCTGAGCACCGCTCATCGCCGATCCACACTTCCCTCAATTCACTCAAGCCCGACCAACTGCCAATGGAGCTGATCCTTCCTCCGGACGGATCAGCAACTTCCACACCGATGCACCAGTGGTGCCAGGAGCCAGCCCATGCTGACGATCGCCAAGTGCCGAGACCTCGACTACTACGAGCGCGAGGTCATCGACGGCCGCGAGGACTACCTCTCGGAGTCCGGGACCTCTCCCGGCCGGTGGGTCGGGAGCCTGGCCGCAGCAGACGGCCTGAGTGGGCCTGCCGAGCGTGAGGCGCTGGCGGCGGCATTCGGAGGTGTCCATCCGGACGGGTCGAAGATGATGACTCACGAGACCAGCATCAGAGGGTTCGACCTCACCCTCTCGCCATCGAAGTCAGTCTCGCTGGTGTGGGCACTCGGCAGCGATGGGGACGCCCGCCAAGTCGAAGAAGCGCTCTACGCCGCCCGAGGCGAGACCGAGCGCTACTTGGAAGCCAACGCCTGCTTCGTCCGCCGGGGCCACGCCGGCGCTGAGGTTGAACCGGGCACGGGTTTGATGGGCGCCGTCTTTCTCCATCGCACCAGTCGACTCGGTGACCCAGGCATTCACCTGCACTGGACCGTTTTCAACGTCGCCCAGGGTCCGGACGGGCGCCGCACCGCCCTCGACGGTCGGGCGCTCTACCGTGAGCGGTACACCGCCGAGGCGCTGTTCCAGGCAATCCTCCGGCGGGAGCTGGCGACACGCCTCGGCCTGGTGTTCGACGAGATGGACCGCCACGGTGTCGCTGAGGTCGTCGGGGTCAGCGACGATATGCGCCGAGCCTTCTCCCGCCGGCGGGCCGAGATCGTCGCCGAGATGCAACGCCTCGGCGTTCACTCGGGTGAGGGTGCACGGGTTGCCACCCTCACGACGCGCAAGGCCAAACCCACGGGCATCAGCGAGGCAGAGCTGAGAGCCGAGTGGCGCCAGCGGGCTCGCGACCACCGTTTCGACCTATCCGCGGTTCCCAGGGTGCCCCGGAAACCAGAGCTGCGAGTGGACGATCATGAGCTGGCGGCGTCGCTCACCGAGGAGCACGCCACGTTCGAACGACGCGACGCCATCCGGGCGACCGCCAGGGCGGCGCGCCAGGGCGCCACCGTCGATGAGATCCTGGAGCGAGCCGATCGGTTTCTGACCTCGGCCCAGGCCATCCAGGTGGCCGAAGGACGCTGGACCACGCCCGAGATCCTTGACCTCGAGCGCCAGGTGGTGGCCTTGGCCAGCGCTCCCGCCAGGGCCGAGTATCGGGCAGACCCGACCGCTGTGACGGATGCCATCGCCGCTCGACCGTCCCTCAGCGCTGAGCAACAGAACATGGTCGAGGAGCTCTGCCTCTCCGGCAGACCCATCGACCTGGTGATCGGCCGAGCTGGCGTCGGCAAGACCTTCACCCTGGATGCCGTCCGGGAATCGTTCGAAGCATCTGGGCACCGAGTGCTCGGCGTCAGCCTCGCCGCCCGCGCCGCCCGGGAGCTGGAGGCAGGCGCAGGGATCCGATCTTCCACCGCCCACTCCCTCCAGAGCGCACTCGAATCCGGCCGCGTCCGTCTAGGGGAGAGCGACGTTCTCGTGGTCGATGAGGCCGGGATGCTCGGGACCCGTCTCATGGCTGACCTCGCCAGGGAGGCCGACCGGGCCAAGGCCAAGGTCGTCCTGGTCGGCGACCCCAAGCAGCTGCCACCGATCGAAGCCGGCGGGCTGTTCGCTGCCCTGGGGTCTCGTGTGGACGTGGTCGAGCTCGTGGAGAACCGGCGCCAACAGGATCCCGAGGAGCGCTTGATCACAGCAGCGCTGCGCGAGGGGCGCACCGAGCTCGCCGTACACCGCCTGGATGAGCACGGTCACATCACGGTCGCTCACAACAGCGACGCTCTCCGGGACCAGATGGTCCTTGACTGGTGGGCCCACCGCGGCGCCGGTCGTGATGTCGTGATCGGTTCCATCCACCGAAGCGACGTTCGCGACCTCAACGCTCGGGCCCATGCTGCGCTCGAGGCTGAGGGACACCTGGGATCCCTCGTCGCCGTCGTCGACGAGCAG
>JALZJE010000341.1 GCA_030859955.1 Chloroflexota bacterium
GTGCTCGGTCGGTGGTGGGAGCGCGACGGCGAGCCGCGGCTGATGACCGAGATGGAGTCCTGGGTGCGATCCGAGCGAAACCTGTCGCTGGCCCGATACGTCGAGGTCGTCCTCGACGCCAAGGCGCGTGGCCTGCCGGTCAAGCTCGGCCTCGAGGTCGACTTCGTGCCCGGCACCGAGGCGGCCGTGCTCGACCTGCTGTCGGGCATCCCGTTCGACTACCTGGTCGGGTCGATCCACTGGATCGGTGCGTGGAACTTCATGCGCGACAGCGCCGCTCTCGAGTTCGCCAGACGCGGCGTGCGGCGTGCGTTCGAGCAGTACTTCGCACTCGAGGCGACCCTGGCGGCGTCCGGCATCGTCGACGTCCTCGCCCACGTGGACGTCATCAAGCGCGCTGGACTTCGGCCTGACGACGGGGCGGCCGACCTCTACCAGCCGGTGGTGGCGGCGGCCGTTCAGAGTGGCTCGGCGGTCGAAGTATCGAGCGCCGGCCTGCGTCACGACGTCGCCGAGCTGTTCCCGGCGGCTGAGTTTCTCGAGCGGTTCCATGACGCTGGCGTGCCGATCACCCTCGCCAGCGACGCCCACATGGCCGAGGACGCTGGCTGGGGACACGACGCTGTCGTGCGGGCTGCCCGCGACGCCGGCTACTCAACCTACCTTCGGTTCGAGGCCCGTCGGCCGATCGAGACGCCGCTTCCCGTCGGGGTCGATGAGCCTATCCGTCGCGCTCTTGCAGGGCACGCCAGATCCGTTCGGGAGTGAGCGGGAGGTCGCGGATGACGACGCCGACCGCGTCGTGGACCGCTGAGGCGACCGCCGGCGCGGTGGACAGGAGCCCGCTCTCGCCTGTCCCCTTCGCCCCGTACGGGCCGGGGCCGTCTCCGTTTTCCACCACGAACGACGCCATTTCGAGCGGCACGTCCTTCGTCGTCGGGATTCGGTAGTCGAGCGCCCCGAGGTTTTGGATACGACCGGTGGTCTCGTCGAAAATGAGCTGCTCCATCAGCGTCTGGCCCAGCCCCATGATGGCGGCGCCCTCGTCCTGCATCGCAACGTGTGCCGGGTTGAGCGCCCTGCCCACGTCCGACACCGTGACGTGACGGAGGAGCTCCACCTCGCCGGTCTCGCGATCGACGGCCACTTCGGACGCCGTGCAGCTGAACTCGTAGAAGGCGGCATGGCCGCCCAGTGGATGTTCGGGGACGTGATCGCCGCGCCGCGAGCCGCTGCCGATCACTTCGCCGAGCATCGGTCCGAATGCGTCGGCCATGAGCTCGATCGCGTCGACCTCGCGGTCCGGCATCTGGATAGTGCCGCCAGCGATCGTGACGCGGCCCTCCTCCACGCCGTAGGTGTCGCTGGCCATCGCTCGTAGCTTCCCCTGGATCTCGCGGCAGGCGTTCAGGACGGCCGTCCCCATGAAGACCGTCGAGCGGCTGGCGGAGGTCTGCATGTCATACGGCGCGGCCGACGTGTCGCCCATCACCACGGCCACGCGCTCGATCGGGATCCCAAGCTCGTGACCGGCGATCTGCGCGAGGACCGTGCGCGCGCCCTGTCCCATGTCGGACGTTCCAGCCAGGACCGTGGCGCTGCCGTCGTGCAGGAGGCGCACGATCGCGTACGAGGCTCCGGTGGTGGCCGAGGACTTGATGCCGACCGCGATCCCGCGACCGTGGCCATCGGGCAGCGGGTCGCCCCACCCGATCCATGTGGCGGCGCGCTGCACGGACTCCGCCCAATCACCGTCGGCCGGCGTGTCACCCGCACCGCGAACGATCTCCTCGCCTCGATGGGCCAGGTTGCTGACCCGGATGTCGAGCCGGTCGAGGCCCAGCTGCCGGGCCGCCTCGTCCATCTGCGACTCGAATGCCCATGCCATCTGCGGACTGCCGAACCCGCGCAGCGCCGTGGCGGGCGGCGTGTGGGAGAGCAGGGCGCGGACATGGATCCGCGCATCTGGTACGCGGTATGGCCCACACGCCAGGTAGCTGCTCTTCGAGATGACCCGATGGCCGATGTCCGCGTAGGCGCCGAGCAGGCCGTCGATCTCGATGTCCTGGAACGCGATCGTGCCATCGTGCATGAATCCAGAGCGGATGCCGATCTCGAAGGTGGGCGACCGGACCGCCTGGAATGTCTCCTCGAGCGTCAGTACGAGACGGAGCGGTCGACCGATGCGCATCGCCAGAACGGCGAGCAGTGGCTCGTACTTCGCGTGCTGCTTGCCGCCGAACCCGCCGCCGGGATCGGGCGCGACGACGCGGACGCGAGCGAGCGGCAGCTCCAGCGTGTCGGCGATGAGCCGTTGGAGCACGTATGGATGCTGGATCGAGCTCCACACGGTGATGCCGGCGCCATCCGGCGCCGCGAGGAAACCGTGCGGCTCAATGGCGAAGTGGGTGGTGGATGCGGCGCTGTACCGCTGCTCGACGACGTGGTCGGCGTGAGCAGCCGGCACGTCACCCCAGCCGAACCGCCACTCCGTCAGCGTGTTCGTGTCGCGGTGCGGATCGTCGGCGGCGCGGAACTCCGGTTCGCGGACGAGGGGCGATTGCCCGTCGCGGGCCGCGGCGATGGTCAGGACCGCCGGCAGTTGCTCGTGGTCGACGTGGATGAGCCGGACGGCCTCACTCGCCGCGCCGACAGTGTCGGCAACCACGGCGGCGACCGGCTCCCCGTGGTACTT
>JALZJE010000359.1 GCA_030859955.1 Chloroflexota bacterium
ACCGCGCGCCACCCCGGTACCGACGCCGGCGCCGGATCCGTCCGGCGAAACGCTGGCCGCGCGGCTGTCACGCCGTCGCCGCGGCGGCTGACCGCAAGGGATCAGTCGGCCTCCATCTCCTCGAGCACCGCATCATCGTCTGCGCGCCGCGCGGTCGGGCTCGGCCGCGGCACGCGCAGGAAGAGGACGACTCCGGCGATGGCCACGAGCGTCGCGGTGATCGGCACCCACGGCAGGCCGCGGTAGTCGAACCATCCGACCCCGGTGACGCTGCGCTGCGCCGCGTTGCCCAGCCCATCATCGACCGCGACGAGGATCTCGGTTGGCCACGGCGGCAGATCGACCGACGTCGCGAATCGCCCGCTGGCATTCACGACGACCGGTGTGCCCTCCACACGGACGGTGGCGTGCGGCGCGGTCCGGCCACTGACCTGGACGCCGCGGGAGCCGAACGGCGTCTCGACGCTCAGATCGACCGGCGGTGGCTCGGCACGCAACCGGATATCGAACCGCGTGACATGCGCATGGCCCGCGGGTGTCGTCACGAGGAGGGTGGCCTGGTACCGAGCGTCTCCCGTTACCACCGTGGGCGGTGCGAATGCCGCATCGATGCGGCCACTCGCGGGAACGACGACGGGGGTGCGGATCACCGACGGGTCGAGCGTGGCGACGGCCACGCGGGAACCCGGCGGTGCCCTCACCTCCGCGGTGAAGCCGCTCCGTCCGACAGCGATCCCATCCCGCGCATCCAGGCGAATGGCGCCGCGCAAGGAGGGCTCCAGGGCGCCGTCGTCCGGCTCCGGCTGTCGGGTCAGCTCGAACGGCGCGATGCTGGTCCACGCCTGGTCCAGGGGCGTCGGTGTGCTGAACGACCCTCCATCCGCGTCCGGCACGGGCGGACCGACGCCTCCGTGATGGAGAACGAGGAGATCTCGATCCCCCGCCAGCCCGACCGGATGCGCTCCCGCAAGCGTCGCGATGATCGCGGTGCCGGAGCGATCGCCATCGACGAGCGAGGGGATGAGGCGTCCGGCGTGAATGACTGCCGGCTCGCCGTTTGCCCCGCCGCCCGGGATCAGACCGGTGAAAGGCACCAAAGGCAGACCGCTCAGGGCCGCCGCCGCCGGGCTGCGCGTGATCGTAACGCCCTGCGGGGGCAGCAGGTCAGGCAGACCGAGCAGGTGGAGGGCATCCGAATCCGGCTCGTGCACCACGAGCCGCTCGCGTGCGTCGACGATGGCGCTGCCGACGATCCGGCCATCCCTGACGAGCGATTGGGCCACCGGAGCAGACACCGGCTCCCCGGGCGGCCATGCGGCCACCATCAACCCCACGACCGGGCCGACCACCGCGATGCCCCGACCAGCGTCGAGCGGGACGGCCACCGCCTGGTCCACGGTGATCCCCCCGGCATCAAGCGCGAGCTGGTCGTCGGCGGCGAGACGGATGCGGAAGACTCCCGGGGGGCCGAGCGTCGAGATGATCGCGGCCTCGTCCCCGGGAACGCCATCGCTGTCCGCGAGGCGAATTGGCGAGTCGCCGGATCCGACAGGCAGGAGCGTCACGGTCGGATCGGCGAATCCGGCGCCGTCCCAGCGATGGACGCGTGCCTCGATCGGGTAGCTGATGTCCCCCGCCGGTGGCAGCGAGAGGGTGGACAGCAACTCATCGGTCCCATCACCGTCGAAGTCGATCACCAGGACGGCGGTCGAGAAGTCGCTCGGACCGCTCACGGACCGTCGAACGGCCGATCCACCATCGATGGCCAGGTCATGCAGGATCAGGCAGCACGGCGGTCCGACATCGATCTGCTCGAAATGCGGCTGGCTGGCGACGGTCACGCGCTCGGCGCCATCGACCCGCCGTACGAGAAGCCGGACCGGCGTCGACTGGTAGACCGGATCGATCCGCGTCCCCACTCGCGAAGGCGGCACGACCTCGACCGGCTCGCCGCGCATGCGCCAGGTTGCGGCGTCCTGACCCCACACCTCGGCAAGCACCGCCTCGCCGTCGCCACGCACCAGCCGGACCACCTCGCGCCGGCCGTCCTCGTCCACGTCGGCGGCCACGGTCTGGAGGATCGACGCATCGGGCAGGACGACGGTGCCCGGCTCGTCCGGCACCGCCGCAATCGAGGACGGGTGCTCTGGCCCCGGCATCGGCGCAATCACGGAAAGGAGCAGGAGAACGGTGGGAAGGAGCATCAGGGCCGTGAGGATACCGCCGCTCTGGCATGATCGGCGCATGCCCCATCCGACCGTCCTGTGGAGGCCGCCACCCGATGTACGCGCGCGGACGCGCATCGGCGCGTATCTCGCCTGGCTGGAACGCGATCGTGGCCTCGCCTTCGCCGACTACGACGCGCTCCTGCGCTGGTCGACGGAGGACCTCGGTGCCTTCTGGTCGTCCGTCTGGGAGCACTTCGACGTTCACTCGTCGACCGCTCCGGGCCTGGCCCTGGTCGATGCCCACATGCCGGGGGCACGCTGGTTCGCCGATGCTCGCCTGAACTGGGCCGAGCACTGCCTGCGCCTGTCCGGGCACGGCGGAGACGAGATCGTGATCATCGCTCGGTCGCAGACCCGCGAGCGGTTGACCATGACGGCGGACGAGCTTCGCGACGCCGTTGCACGCGCGCGGGCCGGGCTCATCCGCCTGGGAATTGGGCGCGGCGACCGCGTGGCCGCCTATCTCCCGAACGTGCCCGAAGCGGTGATCGCGCTGCTCGCCACCGCCTCGCTCGGCGCCATCTGGTCCAGCTGTGCGCCTGAGTTCGGCACGCGCAGCGTGATCGATCGGTTCAGCCAGATCGAGCCGAAGGTGCTGCTCACCATCGACGGGTACCGGTATGGCGAGCGCGAGGTGGACAGGACCGATGAGGTGGCGGCCATCCGGGCTGCCCTGCCCAGCCTGGCGACAACCGTCGTGCTGCCCTACCTCCGAACGGATGCGTCGCACATCCCGGACGTCACGACGTGGGCCGAGCTGGTGGAGGAGCCGGCGGACCTGGAGTTCGAGCCGGTCCCGTTCGACCACCCTTTGTTCGTGCTCTATTCGTCCGGCACGACCGGCCTTCCCAAGCCGATCGTCCACGGCCACGGCGGGATCCTGCTCGAGCACCTCAAGATCCACGCCCTGCACCACGATCTGGGTCCGGCGGATCGGTTCTTCTGGTTCAGCACCACCGGATGGATGATGTGGAACTACCTCGTCTCGGGGCTGGCCGTCGACTCCACGATCGTGCTGTACGACGGGTCGCCGGCGCACCCGGACCTCGGCGCGCTGTGGCGGCTGGCCGACGAGGAGCGCGTGACCTACTTCGGCACCAGCGCGCCATACTTGATGGCGTGTCGCAAGGCGGGACTCCGCCCGGGCGAGGCGGCCGATCTCTCCCGCATTCGGGGCATCGGCTCGACCGGGGCGCCGTTGCCGGTCGAAGGGTTCCGCTACGTGTACGACGACATCTCTCCGACGGTGCACCTTCAGAGCGTTTCGGGCGGGACCGATGTCTGCACGGCCTTCGTGGGTGCATCCCCGCTCGTGCCGGTCTGGGAGGGCGAGCTCTCATGCCGCCACCTCGGCTGCGCAGTCGAGGCGTTCTCGCCAGCCGGGGAGTCACTCACCGGCGAGCTTGGCGAGTTGGTGATCACGGCCCCCATGCCCTCGATGCCAGTCTCCTTCTGGAACGATCCCCAGGACGAGCGGTACCGGGCGGCCTACTTCGAGGAGTTCCCCGGGATCTGGCGACATGGTGACTGGATCACGTTTACGGAACGAGGGTCGTGCGTCATCACCGGACGGTCGGATGCCACCCTCAACCGCGGCGGCGTGCGGATCGGGACCGCGGAGTTCTATTCGGTCGTCGAATCCGTTCCCGAGGTGGCCGACTCCCTCGTGATCCACCTCGATCACGACGATGATCGACTGCTCCTGTTCGTTGCACTGGCAGCCGACGCAGTGCTGGACGACGAGCTCCGCGCACGCCTCTCACGCGAGCTGCGCACCTCCCTTTCGCCACGGCATGTGCCCGACGAGATCGTCGCCGTGGCCGCCATCCCGCGCACGCTCTCGGGCAAGAAGCTCGAGGTGCCGGTGAAGCGGATCCTGACCGGGACCCCGCCCGACGTCGCCGCCTCCCGCGGCTCCCTCGCCGATCCGGCATCCCTCGACGCATTCGTTCAGCTCGCAGGCACCACCACCCGGACCTGACCCTCGCCGCATGGCCGGTTGCGGCGCGGCCGACATAACGCAGCACTCGTTGGCCGAGCGATTGCACACCGGTAGAACGCCATGTCCGCGCGAAGCTCGCGGACGCACCCGCAGTCAAGGAGCGCCTCCCATGGTCACCGTTGGACTTCTCGTACGCCTCGAAGCGAAGCCGGGCAAGGAACAGGAGGTCGCCGATTTTCTCGCCGGCGCGCTGCCGCTGGCCCAGAACGAGCCGGACACGACCGCGTGGTTCGCGACGAAGCTCGGCCCGAGCACGTTCGGCATCTTCGACGTCTTCCCCGATGACTCCGGTCGCCAGGCCCATCTGAACGGGCCGATTGCGGCCGCGCTCATGGAGAACGCCGAGTCGCTCCTGTCCGAAGCGCCGGAGATCACGCCGATCGAGATCCTCGCCGCGAAGCTTCCCGCCTGACGGGGATCACGTTTCTCGCCCGGAACGCCAGGGCGAGAAGTCAGTCCGTGTAGTAGACCCCGTCGAGAGCGCCCCAGGCGGCAGCGCTGAAGATGGCACACGCCGTCTTGGCACACGCGAACTCACCGTCCGACAGGCCGTCGATGAGCGAGGCCAGCATGGCCGGCTCGTCGGTCTCGACGGCGTGCTCGACGAAATACTGCTGGGCCGCGGCGCCCACGCTGCCCGCATAGTGCTCGCGC
>JALZJE010000028.1 GCA_030859955.1 Chloroflexota bacterium
GTCGGACCCGCTCCGACTCACCCTCGGCTTGCTTGATGACCGCGTTGCGCAGGCCGTCGGCGCGGGTGGCCGCAGCCTGGGCGTCCGCTTCGGCCGGCTTGATGATGGTCGCCAACAGCTCCTTCTCGCGAAGGTCCGCACGGAGTTGGGCCAGCTCCGACTCGGTGCGTGTGACCTCCTGGGAAGCCTGGGCGCGGGAGAGGGGCTCGGACTGCTCGGCACGCGCCTGCGCGGAGGCGGTCTGGACGTCGGCCTCGGCCTGGACCAGCGCCTGGTCGCGCTGCGCGGCGATCTCGATCTTGCGCGCCTCGGCCTGGGCCACGGCCGACTCCTGCTCGGAACGCGCCTTGGCGATGGCCGCGTCGCGCAGGACGATGGCCAGCTTCTGGGCGCCCAGCTGCTCGATGTAACTGGCCTGGCCCGTCGTCACGACGTCGCTGATGCTCTGGATGGTGAACGAGTCGAGCGCCAGGCCGGAGGTCGTCAGATCACCCGCGGCGGCTTCCTGGACCTGCGCCAGCAGCTTCTGGCGGTCGGAAATGAGGTCCTCGATGGTCAACGTGCCCACGATGGCGCGCAGTGAGCCCTCCAGGATGTTGCGCACGATGGAGTCGATCTCCGTATCGCTGGCGTCCAGGAAGCGCTCTGCGGCAAGGCGGATGGATTCGACGTCGCGGCCGATCTTGAAGGTGGCCACACCCTCGACCTTGACCTTGAGGCCCTGGCTGGTGACGGCGTCGGGCAGCACGACGGGGATCTGTCGGGCCACGAGCTTGAGCCGGCCGGCCTTGTGGATGAGGGGCATCACGAAGGTGCCGCCGCCGACCACCACGCGGATGCCGCGGTCAGCGCCGGGGGCCGCAGCCTGGGCGCCACTCTCCGTGCGCACCTTGGCGCCGCGCGAGCCGGCCACGATGAGCGCCTCGTTGGCGCCCGCCACCTTGTAGCGGCTGGCGGCGAACGAAGCGAGGAGGGCGAGCACGACCACCCCCACCACGATCAGTAGCGGGCCGGCCCCGATGAAATCGAACATGTCCCCTCCTCGGTATCTGTGACGCGTGGGTTCGAAGCGCTAGGACTCTTCTATCGGAGCCACGACGAGGTCGCCGCCCACGAGCGCGACGACGCGAACGCGCCGGCCGGACGGGATGACCTCATCGGCCGTGGCGCGGCGTTGCATGGGTGCACCATCGAAACGGACCACGACCGTGCCGTAGCCGCCCGGTGCGATGCCCACGGTCACCTGTCCGATCTCACCGATCAGGCTCTCGCTCTGCGTGGCGCCCGGAGCCTCTGCTGAGCCGAGCCCACGGAACACGATGAAGACGACCAGGGAGCCCACGGCGCCCGTGGCTGCCCCGACCAGGCTGGCGGGTGCCGCCTCCATGCCCAGTCCCTCGGTGCCGAATAGCCCGCCTACACCGAACATGGCCACGAAGCCGAGCAGGATGGGCAGCAGCGAGACGCCGCCCAGGTCCATGTCGACATTCAGCCAATCGAAGAGGCCGCCCATCACGTCGCCCAGCAGCACGCTCACCAGGAGCAGGATGCCGCCCACGGCCAGACAGCCGATGAAGATCATGTTGGCGATGTCGATGGTGATCATGCGACCTCTCCCGTGCCCGATACGCGGCGCTTCCGTCCTGGGAATCGTGATGCCGCTCGTCGTCGGGCCCACATGGAGTATCGCCGATGCCGTCGCGCCACGGACGACCAACGTGGATCGCTACTACGGATCTTGCGGAGAGAGCACCAACGAGCGGAGGAGGTCGGGGCCTCGTGACGCATCGCTCTGTCACCGGACACCAGGCCCCAGACCCCCTACGATCGACGCGCCAAGGGCACCAAACGAAGGAGGAAGCGACGTGTGACTCGGCGGCAGCCCGATCCCTACGCGGCGCTCAAGGACAACGCGTGGCGCGAGACGGCGGAGATCGACGCGCGTCTGGAACGCGGTGACATCGATGAGGCAGGATGGCACGCTGAGGTCGCGAGCCTCATCGTGCCGGTGTACCTGTCAGCGGAGACGCCCTGGGAGGGCTCGGGCAAGAGCGGAACCGAAGAAGACTGGGAGTACGCTCGCAGCCTCATCGAGCACGCCATCGACCGCGCCGGCTCGTTCCTGGACATCGGCTGTGCCAACGGATACATGCTCCAGTGCCTGCCGCGCTGGACACCTCACGCCGTCCACCGGTACGGCCTGGACATCGCCCCCGAGCTGGTCGACCTCGCGCGCCGCCGGATGCCGGAGCTGCGTGATCAGCTCTGGGCGGGCAACGCGCTGGACTGGGAGCCGCCGCATCGGTTCACCTACATCCGGACGGGCTTGGAATATGTGCCGATCCATCGGCGTCGTGAGCTGGTAGAGCGGCTTCTCGAGTGGTGCGAGCGCCTGGTCGTGGGCGTCTTCAACGAGGAGGCCCACGCGCGCCCCACCGAGGACCTTCTGCGCTCGTGGGGCCACGCGATCGGTGGCCGCAGCGAACGGGCGAACCGCAAGAAGCCCGGCATCGACTACCGCGTCCTGTGGATCGACGCGGTGCGATGATGACCATGCGCGCATCGAAAGCGGCGCATACCAGGTCGTTGATGTGACCTCCACGGATCGCCGCCACTTCGGTGTCCTGCGACCGCGACACGTGGACGCCCTCCGCCTGCTCCCGAATGATCCCCGTCAGGAGCCATCGAGCGCGTGTCCGTCGACGAGATACAGCGTCGATCCTTCCTCCCGCGCGCGGATGGCCTCTCGGACGCGACGCGCCATGTGGACCGGCAGGTAGTCGTCGAGCTCCGCTGGAGGGACCAGCCGATACTCACTCAGTTCGTCGGCCGGCAGGCGGATCGTATGGATCGTCGCCGCGTCGAGCGTGCCCCCGTCGAAGATGAGCATGAGCCCATCGGTCTTCGGGTGACGTGCCGGGATCCAGTCCATGCATAACAGGCGTCCCTGTCCCAGATGGAGCCCGAGTTCTTCGGCGACCTCACGAACAACGGCCAGGTGCGGAGCTTCGTCCCTATCGACCAGGCCACCCGGCGCCTCCCAGCCCGGCTTGTTCGTCGGTCGCACCAGGAGCAGCCGCCCGGACGCATCGGTCAGGAGCATGGCCGCACCGACTCGCTTGGCGGGCAGTCCGCGGTAGAACGCGTGCATCCTCCGGGCATCGCTCTCGGCATCTGTTTGGTCCATGCCTTCATCGGTCAGTCGCTTGGTGAAGGTGAACGACACCTTCTCCTTCGCATACCCGGCGCCCTCGTAGAACCCGTGGGCTCGCTCGCGCTTGACGTTGGAGCGGATCAGCAGCGCCTGGCATCCCCAGGCGCGCGCCGCGGCCTCCGACGCTCCGAGCAGCGCCGAGCCGATGCCCCGAGACCGATGCTCGGCGCCGACGACCAGTCCCATGAGCTGAGCGGCGGGCGGCCGCTCCAGGATCCGCAGGCGTTCGACGTGGCACCAGCCGACCGGCACGTCATCCTCTTCTACGGCGACCAAGACCAGGTGATCTGCAGGGTCGGCGAGCACCACTGCCAGCCGCTCGACGAGATCGGCTTCCTCAACGGGGTAGCCCAGCTCGCCGGTGAGCTTCGCTACGGCGGATGCGTCACGGACCCCCATCGGCCTGATGCGAAGGCTCACCGCTGTTCCTCACCGCCAACCTTCTGGACGGCCGCGATGATGTGCTCGCCCATCCCGATGGACCCCGGCTCAGCGGCCAGGTCGATCTCCCAGGCCGTCAGCAGGGCCCGTTCATCATCGGTCAGGGTGAGGTGCAGCTGGCGGTGGACGTGCCCGAAGCTCGACCCAGAGGCTGAGGCAGCCACGATGCGGCACGGGTGACGCTCCAGCAGAGCACGCAACTCGCTCCAGCGGTACATGTGCATCGGCGCATGGCCGCTCAGCGCCGCAGGCAGGTCACCTGTGTCGATCACCGCCTGGACCACGCCCGGACCGTGACGCCGCAGGTCTTCGATGACTCGCTCCAGGCCACCGGCAAAGGCACCGGTCAGGGACATGACGCTGACCAGCAGGTAGCCGCCGGAACGCGTGACGCGGAGGAGCTCGTCGACGGCCTGGTCGGCGCGGTCAAGGACGTAGCTCAGCGGCCCGCCGTAGCAGACCGTGGCGTCGAAGGCGTCGTCTTCGAAGGCGGCGAGGTCCAGGATGTCCGTCTGTACCCGGCCCGATACGCGGTCCTCGAGCCCCCGCCTCAGCGAGTCTGCGTCGGTTGAGCTCAAGCTGTCCGGGCGAGAGATCGGCGACCGTGACGTTCGCGCCCATCCGTGCCAGCTCGATGGTGAAGCGTCCCGGGCCGGCGCCGACGTCCAGGACCCGGTCGCCCGATCGGATGAAGAGGCGGAGGTAGTGTTCGTGCACGGCCAGGCTGATCGGGCTGGTCCGACCGTCGTCGAAACGGTCCCACTCGCGCTCGCCGTACTCGTCGAAGAAGGCCGCATGCGTTCCGCGTCGTACCGCATGCTGGAAGGGTACGGGCCGCAGCGATCACGGTCAGCATCTCGCACCACCGGATCCGGCCCCCGCGAGGAGTCGGATCGGACTGGAGCACGTCTGGCAGCATGGACCGATGACCTCGGGCGCCGCCGGACGAGCCGTCGAGGCCCGACACGTAGACGCCTGAAGGAGGAAGCGACGCGCGTGACTGCTTCTGCGGCATCCCGCCCGCACTTGACTCATGTCGACCTCGGTCCTTGCGCGGGCGTGCGATCCGATCGGGGAGGGGACGAGTGGGTGATCCTGCTGCCCGGCGCGAACTATCCGACCACAGCGCCCGCGCTGTGGTTCGCGCGCGAGGTCGCGCTGGCTGCGGGTCGCAACGCCTTGACCATCCTCGACAGCTACGACGGCCGCAGCGATCCGCAGCGCTGGGCCGACGAGCGTGTCCAGGCGGCGATCGAGCACATGGGCGGCTCGGCCCGGCCGATCCTCGTCGCCAAGTCGATCACCTCGCTGGCGGCCGCGCTCGCTGCCCGGCTTGGTCTGCCGGCCGTCTGGCTCACGCCGCTGATCAACGAGGCGGGGACATCGGTCTCCAGGGCGGTGGTCGATGGACTGGCGGCAGCGTCGGCGCCCTTCCTGCTGGTCGGCGGCAGCGCAGACCCCAGCTGGGATGTCGCCCAGGCCCGGTCCTTCGCCCGCGGTGATGTGCTCGAGATCACGGATGCCGATCACCTCCTCCAGATCCCCGGCGACGTGGCTCGATCCATCGAGGCCCTCCGCACCCTCAGCGCGGCTGTGGCCGACTTCATCGGTGCCGTAGATGGGCGGGCGGCGCTGAACGACACGTTCGGCAGCCTCCCTGACCTCGAGGTACCGGATCGCGACGAGTGGGACCGTGGCGCGGATCCTGATCGATATGGCGGCCGGTCACGAAGCGCTACTTGAGCGAGCTGCGGGTCGCGCTGAGGACTCATCGAGGGTCATCGCTTGCCGACGTCCCGGCTGTCTTGTGCCTCGCCGCCCAGCAGGTAGCGAGCGCCGGCTCCACTCGCCGCTAACCGATCGTCTCGGTTGAGGAGGCGGCAGGTGCGAAGCGAGAGACAGCCGCAGCCGATGCAGCCGGTCAGGCGATCGCGCAGTCGCTCAAGGTCTGCGATGCGCTCGCCCACGCGGTCGCGCCAGGGGCGGCTGAGGCGCTCCCAGTCTTGTTTCAGCGGTGTGCGGCCCGACGGCAGGGACGCCAGCGCGCGACCGATCTCGTCCAGCGTCAGGCCGACCTCCTGTGCTGCGCGGATGAACGCCACACGGCGTAGCGTGGGCCGCGGGTAGACACGCTGGTTGCCGGCCGTGCGTTCGGCCGCGATCAAGCCCCGCGCCTCGTAGAAGCGCAGTGCCGATGTCGCGACCCCGCTGCGTGCCGCCAACTCACCGATGGGAATGTGATCCGGAAGTACTGGCACTCCTTCAGCCTACCCCTTGACTTCAAGTCCGCTTGAGGTTGCACACTCACCCTATGACCGACATATCGACCACTTCGGCAGCCGGCTCGACATCCTCTCTTGGCTACGCCGATCTGCCGCGCCTCATCGGGCTCATGACCGGCGATGAGAAGCACTCGACGAGCGCCGACTCGACACTCGACGTGCTGTGGGTCCTCTACGACCGCGTCCTGGACGTCAGGCCGGAGACCGTGGACGATCCTGATCGCGACCGTCTCCTCCTTTCGAAGGGCCACGGCCCGATGTCCTACTACGCTGTCCTCGCCGCCAAGGGGTTCATCCCGACCGAGATGCTCGCCACCTTCGGCGCCTATGACTCGCTGCTCGGGTACCACCCCGACCGCATGCTCATCCCGGG
Organism: Chloroflexota bacterium; assembly: GCA_030859955.1. Lineage (GTDB taxonomy): Bacteria > Chloroflexota > Limnocylindria > QHBO01 > QHBO01 > JACDBZ01. Next base: position 6,311 of record JALZJE010000028.1, read on the forward strand.
CGTGGAGATCTCCAGCGGCTCGCTCGGCCATGGTCTGCCCATCGGTGTCGGCCTGGCGCTCGGCCTGCTGGCCCAGCGCCGCAAGTCGCGAGTCATCGTGCTGGTGGGCGACGCCGAGCTGGATGAGGGCAGCAACCACGAGGCGATCGCGCTGGCGGGGCGGCTTGGGCTAGATCGGCTCACGGTGGTCGCTGTCGACAATCGCTCCGCCACGTACGGCTGGCCGGGCGGAGTCGCCCGCCGTTTCGAGGTCGAGGGCTGGGCATCCGCCTCCGTGGATGGGCGTGACCACGCGGCGCTCGAGGCCGCGCTCACCGAAGGGCATAGCGGGCGACCGAGTGTCGTGGTGGCCATCGTGGAGGAGGGTGCATGAGTGTCTCCACTCAAGCCGACACGATGCGTGACCGCTTCGCCCGGGTCACCAGCAAGCTCCTGGACGAGGACCCGCGGCTGGCGGTCGTGTTGGCTGAGATCGGCGTCTCCGGCTTCCTGAGAGCGATGCGGCGCCATCCGGATCGGGTCATCAACGTCGGTATCCGCGAGCAGTTGATGATCAGCGTGGCCTCGGGCATGGCGTTGGCAGGCTTGCGCCCGATCGCGCATTCGTATACGCCGTTCGTGGTCGAGCGCCCGTTCGAGCAGATCAAGCTCGACCTCGCGCACCAGGGCGTGGGGGCGATACTGGTCAGCATCGGGGCTTCGTACGATGCTTCCGACAGCGGCCGCACTCACCAGGCGCCGGAGGACGTGGCGCTGCTCGGCTCGCTGCCCGAGTGGCAGATCCACGCTCCCGGTCATCCCGATGAGGCCGAATTGCTGCTGCGCGACGCCGCGGCAGGCGACGGCAATGTCTACCTTCGCCTCTCGGCACGGGCCAACGCGGAGCCGGTGCCGATCGAGCCAGATCGCTCCCACGTCGTGCGCCGCGGATCGCAGGCCACGGTGATCGCCGTCGGACCGATGCTCGATCCGACGCTGGAGGCGACCGCCGACCTGGATGTGACCGTGCTCTACGCGGCGACTATCCGGCCCTTCGACGGC
>JALZJE010000009.1 GCA_030859955.1 Chloroflexota bacterium
TCGTGACGCAGCCTCCACCTCACCGAACGATCGCCGTCGTCCTGGCGGCCGGCCTCGGCACGCGGATGCGCTCCCGGCTCCCCAAGGTCCTGCACCCGATCTGCGGCCGTCCCATGCTGGCCTACGTGCTGGACGCGGCACGCGAGGCGACCGGCGAGCGACCTCTCGTGGTTTACTCACCGGCCACTGCCCAGATCCGGGACGTCTTCGCCGATGAGGCTGACTTCGCGCTCCAGGACGAACCCCGCGGCACCGGCGACGCCGTGCGCGCCGCACTGGAAGCGGTCGATGATGGGATCACCGATCTGCTCGTCCTCAACGGCGACAAGCCGCTATCGAGCCCGGGACCGCTCCGCGCTCTCCTGGAGCGACAATCCAGTACCGGCGCCGCCATCACGCTGACGACGTTCCATGTGGCGGGCGCCAGCCCGTGGGGCAGGGTCGACCTCGGGCCGGATGGGCAGCCGAAGCGGATCCTGGAGCGGAAGGACGACCCTGGGCGGGCGGACATCAGCGGATTCCACGCGAACGCGGGCGTCTACGTGCTTGATGCCGTGTGGTTACGCGGATCGCTGGCACGCATCGAGCCGTCACCGGCGAGTGGAGAGCTGTACCTGACGGATCTGGTCGCGATCGCTCGTGAAGACGGTCGCTCGGTGGCGACGATCGATGCGTCGGATGCGGCCACTTCGTTGGCCCACGTCAAGGATCGCGTCGACCTCGCGACGGCCGAGGCCCTGCTTCAGGAGCGGATCGGCATGGCTCACATGCAGGCAGGCGTCAGCATCCAGGATCCGAGCACGGCCTTCATCGACGCCACGGTCGAGATCGCCGAGGACGTTACGCTGGAGCCGAATGTCACGCTCAAGGGCGCCACGCGGATCGGACGCGACAGCGTCATCAAGTCCGGCTCGTACATCGTCGACTCGGTCATTGGCGAGCGGTGCACCATCTGGGCCAGCGTCATCGAGGAGTCGGTCGTCGAGGACGACGTCCGAGTAGGGCCCTTCAGCCACCTGCGGCCCGGCGCGCACATCGGTACCGGCGCAGAGATCGGCAACTTCGCCGAGATCAAGAGGGCCAGCCTGGGCCCGCGCACCAAGCAGCACCACTTCAGCTACATCGGTGACGCGCAGGTCGGCGCCGACGTGAACATCGGCGCGGGGACCATCACCGCCAACTATGACGGTCAGCGCAAGCACCTCACGCGCATCGGTGATGGTGCCTTCATCGGCTCGGACACCATCCTGCGCGCACCGGTCGAGATCGGGCAGGGAGGCGCCACCGGAGCTGGCTCCGTGGTCACGCGCGATGTGCCGCCCGGCATGCTGGCCGTGGGCATGCCTGCCCGGATCCGCGAGCGACGAGCGCCGGAAGAGCCGCCCGAGGAAGCGGCGTGAGCGGCCAGGTCGCCAGCGAGCTGCTGACCATCGGGGTGCTCATCCTCATCAACTCGCTCTTCGTGGCAGCAGAGATCGCCCTCGTTACGGTGCGACGCAGCCGCCTTCAGCAGATGATCGAAGAGGGCGACAGGGGTGCCCGCCGCGTGGCGCGCCTCATCGCCGACCCGAGCCGCTTCCTGGCCGTCATCCAGATCGGCATCACCTTCATCGGCTTCCTGGCTGCGGCGTACGCCGGCGCCAACCTGGCGGTCGCGCTCCAGCCGGTCATCGCCGGCGTACAGCCCCTGGCCGACCAGGCCGAGGTCATCGCTCTGCTCATCGTGACCGCCCTGGTCAGCCTCGTGACCATCGTCTTCGGCGAGCTCGTCCCCAAGCGGCTGGCGCTGGCCCATGCCGAGCGGTACGCGATGCTGGTCAGCCGGCCGGTCATCCTCCTGGGCAAGATCATGGCGCCGCTCGTCTGGTTCCTGACCGTGGTGACCAATGCCACGACACGGCTGCTCGGCGTGCGCCAGGTCGACGAGGATCGCCTGACCAGCGAGGAGATCCGCATCCTGGTCGAGCGCGGCGGTGAACAGGGCGTGATAGAGGCGGAAGAGGAACAGATGATCGGCGCCGTCCTGGAACTGGGCAAGCGCCGGGTACACGAGGTGATGGTGCCGCGCATCGACATCGCTGCCCTTGCCGCGGAAGCCCCCCTCGACGAGCTCGTGGACACGATCGTCAGGGAAGGTCACTCCCGGATCCCGATCTACGAGGAGACCATCGACAACGTCATCGGCATCCTCTACGCCAAGGATCTCCTGCCCTACCTCAAGGGTGTCGACCACCCGCCGCCCACGCGCACGCTGCTGCGCACTCCGCTCTTCGTCCCCGAATCGATGACCATCGATGACCTCCTGCAAAGCCTGCAGCGGCGCAAGGTGCACATCGCCATCGTGCTCGACGAATATGGCGGCACGGCCGGCCTGGTGACCATCGAGGACCTCATCGAGGAGATCGTGGGCGAGATCCAGGACGAGTACGACGTCGAGGAACCCATGATCGAGCCCCTTGGCGACGACCAGGCCAGGATCGACGGCCGGG
>JALZJE010000023.1 GCA_030859955.1 Chloroflexota bacterium
GGACGACGCGGTTCCTTCCGAACCTGCCCGGTGGATGGCCTGGCGTTCCGGTGGCCGCGTCGGTGGGCGGCGGGCTCGGACTTCCGTGCGCGCTGATCAACGACGCGCGCGCCTTCGGGCTCGCCGAGCTGCGGCTCGGCGCGGGACGCGGCGCCTCGACCATGGTAGGTCTCACGATCGGCACCGGCGTTGGAGGCGTGGTGGCGGTCGACGGCCGCGTCCATCTCGGCCACGATGGGACGGCCGGCGAGCTCGGCCACCAGACGATCGACCCGGATGGACCTTGGTGCACGTGCGGGAACCGTGGCTGCCTAGAGGCGTTCGCCCGCGCCGACCAGATCGCGGCCGCCTGCGGCGCCACCACCGTGGAGGAGGCGGTCGAGCGTGCCCGCGCCGGAGACGAGCGCGCCACCGACGGGATGCGCGAGGTTGGCCGCTACCTCGGGCTTGGCATCGGCAACCTGGTCTCGGTGCTCACGCCCGACCGTGTCGTGATCGGGGGCGGCGTGGCGGCCGCCGCAGACCTCTTTGTCGACCGCATCCGCGAAGAGCTGCGGCGCCGGATCCACACCACCGCGCTCGACGAGGTCGAGATCGTGACCGCCGAGCTGGGAACGTGGGCCGGCGCCACGGGCGCGGCGGTCCACGGCGCTGAGCAGGCGGCGCGGGTCCCCGGCGTCGTCGCGGCCACCGCGGGCGCCTGATGAGCGCGCTCGACCATCGGCCCCAATACCGTCAAATCGAGTCGGTGCTGCGCCGTCGTATCGCGGCGCTGCAGCCCGGGGCGCGGCTGCCGTCCGACTCGCAGCTGCGGACGGAGTTCGGTGTGAGCCGGATGACCGCGCGCAATGCGATGCAGCGGCTGGCCGAGGATGGGCTCATCGAGCGCCAGCCCGGGCGCGGCAGCTTCGTTGTCGAGGCACCAGCCCGCCGCCACGCCAATCGCCTGATGACGTTCACCGACGAGATGATCCGGACAGGCCGGAGCCCGAGTTCGCGTGTCCTCGATCGCAGCATCCGGCCCTCGACGATGGAGGAGTCCGCCGACCTTGGCATCCCGCCCCACCAGCCCGTCGTGCATCTTCGCCGTCTGCGACTTGCGGACGGCCTGCCGGTGGCCCTCGAGTCGACCGTCCTCCTCGGCAGCATCGCCCGGCCGGTCATGGAGGCGGATCTCAGCCGCGAGTCGCTGCACGAGGTCCTTCGTCGCGCGGGAGTCGTGCTGCGCCGCGGCACCGGGACGATCGCGGCCGCTGCGGCGAGCCCGGAGGACTCCCGGTTGCTGGAGACCCGACCCGGGGCCCCGCTGCTGGTCGAGCGCCGCGTGATCGCCGACGGCCACGGTCGTCGGATCGAGGCGACCGAGTCACGCTACCGCGCCGACCGCTACGGACTGGTCGTCAGGTTCGACGTCGAGTCGCCGTCGTAGGATCGCGACCGTCTCAGCGTGGCGGCATCGCCTCGAACGTCCGGTCGATGTCATCGAGCATCCGCACCGTGGCGTTCACCACAACCTCGAGGTACCGCTCGCCGAACTCGACGCTCGCTTCACGCGCGTCACCCCACGTTCCCGACGCGGTCGCGCGGTGCACCGAGCCGGGCGCGGAGAAGAAGAACGCGGTGTGGACCGGCGCCGGGCTCGTCACGTCGGGGAACGGCGGCATCTCGGCGTTCGCGCGCTCCATGTCGACCAGGTCCGGGTTGATGGCGAGGACGGCCGAGGTCTCGCCTCGGTTCGCATGAAGGCCGTTCGATGGACCGAAGTACTCGTTCGCTTCCTCGGCGCTCAGGCCATCCCAATAGTTGATCGGGAACGTCAGCACCCCCTCGGGCAGGCGGTCACGGACGTTCGCGCAGGCGTAGGCGATCGCATACGTATTGTCGTAGTGGCCGTTGAGGAACACGATGCGCCGGAACCCCGCCGTCGCGAGGGATACACAGAGGTCCTCGATCAGGGCCATGAACGTCGGAACCCGGATTTGGACCACCCCGGCAAACCCCACGTGCGGATACGACAGGGCATAGTTGATCGGCGGCGCCACCACCGCGCCGACTCGTGGCGCGATGCGGCGCGCCACCTCGGTGGGTACGAGGACATCGGTGAGGAGGGGGCCGTGCGGGCCGTGCTGCTCGGTCGATCCGGTTGGCACGATGACGGTCCCGTGGTCCCGGAGAAATGCCTCGACCTCAGGGTTCGTCATCTCGCCCAGGAATACGGTGGGGGGTTTCACGCGGGGGTCCTCCTTGGTTGGGATCAGGCGATGAAGTTCGTCAGCTCGCCGATGCCCTCGATCCGGACCGTCACCTCGTCACCAGCCCGCAGACGACGTCCTGGACCCGGGGGCTGGGTAAGACGATGCGGCGTCCCGGTGGCGATCAGGTCACCCGGCTCGAGCGTCACATGGAGGCTGAGGTAGGCGATGAGATCGGGGATCGACGAGCGCATCTGCGACGTCCGACCGTCCTGGATGGCCGCCCCGTTGATCGTGCAGCCGAGCGGCAGGTCGTCCGGCTCGAGATCGTCGGAAGTCACGATCCACGGACCGACGGGGCAGAAGCCGGGCATCGACTTGCCGAGCAACCACTGGTCGCCGTCGAGCCATTCGTCGCGCGATGAGATGTCGTCGATGCAGGTGTATCCGAAGACATGGTTCATCGCCTGTGACGCCGATACGGCCGTGGCCCGGGCGCCGATGACGACGCCGAGCTCGACTTCGGCATCGACGTTGTCGGTCAGCGACCTGTCCCAGCGCACCGTCGCACCGTGTCCGGTCACCGAGTTCGCTGCCTTGCCGTAAACCAGCGGTCGCTCGGGAGCGGCCTCTTCGAGTGCCTCCGGTGCACGGTAGTTGTGCCCGATCGTGTAGATGGCGCCGGGGTCGGGGACAGCTGGACCGATCGTGAGCTCCGCGAGCGGCCGATATGCGGCCGCCGGCTGGCGCTCGGCCCACGCTGTGATGCGTGCGGTGGTCGGTAACCCGCCCGCCGCGATCTCCCGCATCGAGCCGAATTCCCG
>JALZJE010000034.1 GCA_030859955.1 Chloroflexota bacterium
CGGGAAGCTCGATACCCGCTCTCGACGACGTCTCTCTCACCATCGCGGATGGTGAAGTTGTTGGTCTTGCCGGCCCCTCGGGGGCTGGCAAGACCACCCTCTGCCTGGCGCTCACCGGCCTCGTGCCGCACAGCACCGGCGGCGTCTTGACGGGCAGCGTGAAACTCGGAGGCAGGGAGTCGCGCGACTCGTCGCTCGGCGAACTGCTCTCGCCGCTTGATGCCGACCGGGCCCTGGTCGCAGTCACGTTTCAGGATCCCGAGTCGCAGATCGTGGGTATGACCGTTGAGGAGGATCTTGCTTTCGGCGCGGAGAATCTCGGCGTTCCTCGTGAAGAGATCAACCGTCGTATCGATGAGGCCCTCGACTTCGTCCGGCTGGGTGGCTTTCGGACTTCGTTTCCGTACTCTCTCTCGGGCGGCCAGAAGCAGCGTGTCGCCATTGCGGCGGCCATCGTGATGCGACCGCGGCTCCTGATCCTTGATGAGCCCACGTCCGAACTCGACCCGCAGGGCCGAGCTGAGATCTTCGAGCTCATCGGCCGCTTGGCGGCCAGCGGGGAGTATGCGGTGCTCGTCGTGGAGCACGCGCTGGACGACCTGGCCTCCGCCGTAGACCGCCTGGTGATCCTGGAGGCGGGTAAGGTTCAGTTCGACGCGCATCCAGCAGAAGTGCTGCGCGACATTGACCGCCTGGTCGAGATCGGCGTGCGTCCCCCGGATGCGAGCGTGATCGGCCTCGCTGCGGAACGGCATGGGCTCCTGCCCTCGTCGGCGCTCGCCTTCCTGGATGACGCGTCACTCCTCGAGGCCCTGGCGCAATGACCGTCGCCATCGGCGCCGAAAACCTCCACTTCCGCTATCCGGCCAGCTCCTACGCCCTCGCCGATGTCAGCATTGAGATTCCGGCCGGCCAGTTCATCGCACTGGTTGGCCAGAACGGATCCGGGAAGACGACCCTGGCCAAGCAGTTCAACGGCCTGCTCCGGCCCGAACGAGGTCGCGTCGCGATCAATGGGACCGACATCGCGGATCGCGAGACAGCGGACCTCGCCTCGACGATCGGCTACTGCTATCAGAACCCCGACCACCAAATCTTTGCAGCTACCGTTTTCGAGGAGATCGAGTTTGGTCCGCGCAACCTCGGAGTCCCTGAAGAGGAGGTAGTGCGCCGCACCCGCCGCCTGCTGGACCTGGTGCGGCTGCGCAGCGAGTCGGATCGGTACCCGTTTAGCCTGGGACGCGGTCAGCGCCAGAAGCTGGCGGTTGCGTCGGTGCTGGCCATGGAGCCACGGATCGTGATCGTCGACGAGCCAACGACTGGCCTGGACTGGCAGGGTGGCGAGGCGATGATGGCTGTCATGGCCGAGCTACACCGGGACGGACGCACCATCGTGATCATTACCCACGACATGAACATCGTGGCCGAGTACGCCCAACGCGTGGTCGTGATGGCCAACGGCCGGATCGTTGCGGACGGGGAGCCGGCCGACGTCTTCGTCCAGGAGTCGGCGCTCCGCGAGGCGTACCTGCGACCGCCGCAGGCGTTCCGCGTCGCGCGTCAGCGCCCCGACCTGTTTGGAGCGGCGCTCACCGTCGAGCAGGCAACAGCTGCACTTCGGCCTGCGTCAACCGGTGTCGTGGCGGAGCGCAAGGCATGACGCAGCAATTCCGTCTGTACGAGGAGGGATCCACCTTCCTGTATCGCCTCGACCCGCGCGTGAAGCTGCTCGCGGTCCTGGCCGTGTTCTACCTGTCTATCCTGTTCAACGACCCGCGATACCTGGCACCGGTCTTCTTCTCGATCCTCGCCTTGATCATCATCGGCCGCGTCCCGATGCGGCGAGTCGTGCTGCTGCTGCGCTCGCTGTCGGTGCTGGTGGCGATCTCGCTCATTCTGTGGCCGCTGATCTACCAGCAGGGACCCGTCATGTTCAGGATTCTGGGCTTCAACATCACCGAGGGCGGGATCTTCTTCGGGTTCGGCATGGCCTTCCGCATCCTCGACATGGTGATTGCGCCGATCGCGCTGTTCCTGACTACCACGCAGCCCGATTTCATTGCGGGCATGCGGCGCCTGGGCCTGCCCTACAAGGCATCGTTCGCGCTGGCGACGGCATTCCGTTTCCTACCGACCGTCGTGGGCGTCGGTCAGTCAATCGTGGAGGCCCAGCGCGCTCGGGGGCTTGATCCGAGCCGCGGATCGCCCGTGCGTCGGATGAAAAGCTACGGCCGCATCGTGGGTCCGTTGATGATCACCTCGATCCGCATCGCGCAGCAGCTTGTGCTTGCCGTCGAGGCGAAGGCATTCAGCATTGACCGCAAGCGGACGTTCTACAAGCACCTCGCCTACACCCGGGCCGATTGGATAGCCCTGTTCGTCATCGGCAGCGTGGTGTCGGCGGCCAGTGTCGTTCGCCTAATGGGCTACGGGGCGCTGACATGACCCGCGTCATCGCCTGCGGTGGCCTCACCATCGACTGGCTGCAGACCGAGGAAGGGCGGTATGGGCCGTCGCTTGGTGGCAATGCTGCGTACGCGGCCGCCGGCGCGTGGCTGGCGGGGTCCGTTGCAGAGATCGTGGCGGTCATCGGCGACGACTACCCCGCGGAGCTCATAGCGCAACTTTCGATCGCCGGGATCGGTGTCACCGCCGTACGGACGTCACCGGGCCCGTCGTTTCGGGTGCTGCTCGACGAGTCCGGGCCTCGTCGCACCATCAGCTACCTGCCTGACTCGGGCCACAATGACCGCCTGGATCCGTTGCCATCTCAGTTGCCCGCACTTGAGCCCGGTGACGGCGTTCACGTGTGCGGCATCCCGGCGGCGAGTCAGCGCGCTCTGCTGGAGGCGATCGACGGACGCCCGTCCGTCGTGACGCTCGATAGTGTCGTGATCAGGGACGAAGTCGAGCCGCCGACCTCCGAGCTGCTTGACGTGGCGCGGATGGCCACGGTGTTCATGCCCAGTCGGGACGAAGTCGAACACCATTGGCCGGGTCGCGTGGAGGATGCGCTCGACCTGCTGACAACTGCCGGCTGCGACCGCGTGGTCGTCAAGTTGGGAGCGGCGGGCTCGATCGGACGGGATGGGTCCGAGACCATCAAAATCGCTGCCGCCGCAGCATCGGTCATCGATCCGATTGGAGCGGGCGATGCGTTCTGCGGCGCCGTCTGCGCCCGGCTCGCGATGGGTGACGGCTTGCACAGCGCCATGACGTGGGGCGCGGCGGCGGCTTCGGTGGTCATTGAAGGATATGGAGCGGCAGCGGCGCTCACCGCTGCCGGACGCGACCGAGCCTCGGGACGCGCCAGGCAGCTTGCATCATTGCCAGTCACAGGCACGCTAGCGTGAGGGATATGAACGTGAACGGGGTTAATGCTGAGAGCGTGGAGCATGCTCCCGACGCAATCCTGTCGCGGATGGAGATCGAGCTGACCGGCGCTGCAGACGCCGGACTTGAGGCGTGGCCGGGCATCAGGGAGGCAGTGCGGATGCTCCCAAGTGATCCGTTGGATGCCATCCTCCTGACCGGCTGTGGCGACAGCTACTATGCGGCGTTGGCTCTGCGTGGACTCGTCGAGGAAGCAACCGGCATTCCCGTGCTGGCCCAGCCGGCCATGGAAGCCGTCACCTTTCCCAGCGCCCTGGTGACCTCGGCCGCGCTGGTTGTGGGGATCTCGGTCTCGGGCAAGGTCGAGCGGACGATTCAGGCCGTGACCGAGCACCGCGACCGCGGTGGAGCAACGGTCTCCATCAGTGCCCACGCCGACAGTGACCTTGGATTGGCTGCAGATTCCGCCATTGCCACCGGATTCCGGGGCACGCCGGGACCGGTGCCCGGCACAGCGAACTACCTCGGCAGCATGCTTGGATTGGTTGCAATTGCCATAGAGCTCGGTGCGCGCCGCGGCGCGACACCGGTCGACGACGCCGCAGTTTCATCGGCCCTGAGTGATCTCAACGAGACGGTGAGAGCCGGAGGCGGCCGCGCGAGCGCCGAGGCTGAAGTCCTGAAGCCACCCTTTTTCTCGATCGGCAGTGGTCCCGACCTCGGGACCGCGTGGTTCGGAGTCGCCAAGTTCATCGAGGCCGCTGCCACCGTAGGCGTCGCCCAGGACCTCGAGGAGTGGGCGCACGAGCAGTTCTTCACCACCCGCCCAGGCACCACCGTCTTCGTGCACGCGTCAACCGCCGCAGTTCACGAGCGCGCTCGCCGAGTCGCCGCTTCCGTGGTCAAGGTCGGCGGGCGTCTCGTTTCGCTCACCGCCCGCCCGCTGGAAATTGTGGACGAACATCACTGGCCCCTGCCGGCCGTGAATGAGCGACTGGTCCCACTTGTCGCGTGGGCTCCTGTGGCGATGACCGCGCTGGCTTATGGACGCCACGCAGGCAGGCACCCGTTCGGCATTGATCTCCCTGGACGCATGCGGACGGTTGATGAGGACATCTATCTCGCACAGCCGAATCGGGCCTGATATGGGTGCGCTCGAGGGCATCGGCAAGCCGTTGGTGGCGATGATCCATCTCCCACCGCTCCCCGGCGCCGCGAACTACGACGGCCGCCCGGTCCGTGACATCGCTCGGCTCGCCGCCGACGAGGCTCGGCTGCTGGAGGGCGCCGGGTTCGACGGGATAATGCTCCAGAACACGCACGACCGGCCCGCGCGGGTCAGGCTCCCTGCCGGCAGCGTTGCCGCTCTCGCCGCGGTGGCCACCACGGTTCGGGATGCCGTGTCATTCGATGTGGGCGTGAACGCGCATAAGAACGATGCCGAGGCGGCGCTTGCCGTGGCTGCCAGCTGTGGCGCCTCCTTCGTGCGGGTCAAGGTACTCGTCGGTGCGGTGGTCGGTCCGGAGGGAATCGTGCAGGGTAGCGCCGAACGGGCGCTCGACGTCCGGCGCGAGTACGCGACTGACATCGAGATCTGGGCCGACCTCTATGAGCTCACCAGCTGGCCATTGGCAGCGACCTCGATCGAGAATCTTGCTGACCTCGCCACAAGGTTTGGCAACGCCGATCGGCTAATCGTGACCGACCCAACGGTGGAGTCCAGCCGGGCGGCGGTAGGGAAGGTGCGCTCGGCTTCGCCGTTGCCAGTTCTCATCGGTGGTCGGACGACCGCAGACAACATCGGCGAAGCCCTCAGGAGCGCCGATGGCGTGATCGTTGGTACCTGCCTCCGCCGCTCTGCACGCACGGACCAGCCGCTCGACGCGCAAGCGGTTGAGATGTTCATGGATGTTGCTCGCGCCAAGACGTAGCGGATGTCACGCCATTTATCAGTAGGCGAACACTTCACGCCCCAGTGGAGACACAATCGGCGACCGCACGGCCGGTGAACGGCTTGGTCACCGAAGCGGCCCGGATCGCGCGGAGACCCGTTCTCTGCGTGCTGACCTCACGAGCGAACCCTAATCGCCCAGTCGAGCGACGTGATTGGTGACTAGACTTGCCAAGACGCGCCCCGTAGCTCAGTGGATCAGAGCAGCTGACTTCGGACTATCCCGGCGGATGCGCTGTAGCACTGAGCGTGAGCGGGGGAGCGAAACGGGCCGGGTTATCTGCTCTCTTTGAGCACGAGTACAGGCGCACGCCGAGGCGCGCCGATTCAGGCTCCATTGGAGTATGCGAAGCCTCTCGCGATCGCCGTTCTTGGCGGTCCGATCCCAAAGTAGCGATCACGCAGCCGCTTTTCGGCGTCGCGAGCGCTGAGCAACGGATCAGCGGCTTGTGCCGCCATCTCAGTTCAATCGGCAGGGCTCTTTGGCGGGAGCCGAATCGCCCGCACCGCGGCCCTCCGTCAAGCGGCCGGCCCCGTGGATCCCTTGCCCGAGGTCGGCGTCGCCGGTGGCACCGTGGGCCGTCCGTCGCCGCCGATGAAGGCGCTGATCAGGTCCATCGGCAGGGGAAAGATGATGATCCGGCTCTGGTCCGAGCTGATATCGGCGAGCGTCTGCAGGTAGCGCAGCTGGAGAGCGCTGGGCGCGCCGTTGATGATGTTCGCGGCATTCGCAAGCTGCTCGGCGGCCAGGAACTCGCCCTCGGCGTTGATGATCTTCGCCCGCTTGTCGCGTTCGGCCTCCGCCTGGCGCGCCATCGCGCGCTTCATCTCCTGTGGCAGCTCGACGTCCTTGACCTCGACGATGCTGACCTTGATGCCCCACGGGGCCGTCTGCTCGTCGATGATCTGCTGCAGGCGCGTATTGATCTCCTCGCGCTTGCTAAGCAGCTCGTCGAGTTCCGATTGGCCGAGCACCGAGCGCATCGTGGTCTGGGCGATCTGGAGCGTGGCGACCAGGAACTTCTCGACCCGCACCACCGCAGCCTCCGGGTCGACGACGCGGAAGTAGCAGACGGCGTTGACGCGCACCGTGACGTTGTCGCGGGTGATGGCTTCCTGACTCGGGATATCGAGCGTCACGACCCGCAGGTCGATCTTCACCATACGGTCGATGAACGGGATGATTAAGAACAGCCCAGGCCCCCTTGCGCCGACCAGCCGGCCGAGCCGGAAGATCACGCCGCGCTCATACTCCTGCACCACCTTCACCGCGGCGCCGATGAGGCTCAGGATGATGGCGGCCGCGATGGCCAGGACCGGCAACAGACCGATGAGTTCGTCCATCTAGCTCTCCTTCTGGTTAGCTGCCTCCGGCAGCTGTTCCACGATGAGGTCGAGTCCCTCTCGACCGATGATCCGGACGCGGTCTCCCGGTCGCAATGCCGTGTCGGCTCCAGCAGGACGCGCCAGCCACAGCTCGCCCTCGACGAAGACCGATGACGTCCCGCGCACGCTGCCTTCGCGCCCGACCATGTCGCCACCGCCAATGAAGGCGGGTCGCCGTCGGGTGCGCATGACTGCCTGCAGCACGAACAGGACAAATACGACGAGGGCCAGGGTGATGCCGAAGATCAGCGGGCGACTGACCTCAAGGAACGGCGCCTGGCTGTCGTCGACCAGGATCAGGGCGCCAATCAGGAACGCGATCCCGCCGCCGATGCCGAGCACGCCTCCGGACGCCACCCAGATCTCGGCGCCCAGCAGCGCGAGCCCGAACACGAGCAGTGCCAGGCCGGCGTAGTTGATCGGCAGCGTGCCCAGGCTGAAGAGCGCCAGGATGAGCGCGATGGCGCCGAAGATGCCCGGGAAGAATGCGCCCGGGTTACTGAGCTCGAAGTAGATGCCAAGCGTCCCAAGGCTGAGCAGGATCAGCGCGATGTTCGGATCGGAGAGGACCATGAGGAACTCCTCGAAGGGCGACATCGGTTCCTCGACCACCACAGCGTCAGCGGTCTCCAGCGTGACGTCGTCATCGAGCAGGCGAACGGTTGTCCCGTCGATGGCCTCGAGCAGCTCGACGCGATCGGCCGCGACGAGGTCGACAACCTCGATTTCCACGGCCTCAGTTGCCCCGACCGAGACGCCATCGCGGACGGCATCCTCCGCCCAGTCGGCGTTCCTGCCACGTGCCTCGGCGATGCTGCGGGCGTAGACGGCCGTGTCGTTGATGATTTTGGTGCGCAGGTCCTCCGGGATGTCCTGGCCCTCGCCGCTCACCGGGGTGGCCGCACCGATGCGCGTGCTCGGCGCCATGGCCGCCACGTGCGCGGCCATGGTGATGAACGTGCCGGCCGAAGCCGCATGCGTACCGGCAGGCGTGACGTACACGATCATCGGGAGGCGCGCGTTGAGCATCGCCCCGGTGATCTGCTGGGTGGCGCCGAGCAGGCCGCCGGGCGTGTCCAACTCGATGAGCACGGCGGCGTCACCTTCGTCGGCTGCCTCCTCGATGCCGCGCACCAGGTAGCGGGCGGAGACCGGATTGATGATGCCGTCGACGCTGAGCACGCGGACCTCACCCGCGGCCGCGCTCACACCACTCGGAACCCCGATGCCGAGCAACAGCACGCCGAGGCAAAGTGCTGCGAGCGAGAGCCCGCGATTGAGCGTGCGCGCGAGAGACATCGGTGTGTACCCACAGTCATCACAGTCAACAAAAGACCACCGGCCTTGCGCCAGCAGTCTCCACCTTTGACGCCTGATAAGGAAGGACGTCGCTTCCGCGGCCAGCTGGTCCGCGACGCTGCAGCCGGTCCGCCAGCATCGGCGACCTCAACTCGTCAAGTGCAGCAGGATCATGGTACTCGTCTTGGCGGCTGGCTGGCGGTCGGCTCTTTCCCTGCCAACGCGCGGCGGAATGGGCTCGACGGCTGAGAGCGGCACCCCACCCATCCAACTTTCCTCAGGCCGACGTTTGGCTGGCCGCCGCGGCAGCCCTCCATGCGACGTGCGAGCATGCCAGAGCAATGGCGTTCTTGGAGTTGGTCCTGCGCCCAGTCATCATCGTGGCATTGATGGCCCTGGCCATCCTTGCCTTCCTATACGTCACGCAGCGCAGCATGGTGTACTTCCCTGGGTCGGCGATCCCCAGCGTCGAGCTGCTGCCTCCAGGGACCGACACGGTCGAGCTGCACACCGATGACGGCCTGCGCCTGCCCGCCTGGTTCCTACCCGCCACCGCTGAACCGATGCCGGAAGGTGCCGAGCCGACGCCCGGACCGGCGGTTCTGATCTGCAATGGCAACGCCGGCGATCGCTCGCACCGGCTGCCGCTGGCCATCGCGCTCTCCGAGCGGGGCTACGCCGTCCTCGTCTTCGACTACCGCGGCTACGCCGGCAATCCCGGCAGCCCAAGCGAGGACGGGCTGCGCGCCGATGCTCGCGCCGCGGTGGAGGCGCTGGCCGCCCGCCCGGAAGTCGATCCAGAGCGCATCGCCTACTTCGGCGAGTCGCTCGGCGCCGCGCTCGCCGGCGGCCTGGCCACGGAGCGGCCACCGGCGGCGCTGGTCCTGCGGTCGCCGCCACCATCCATCGCCGAGATGGGGCGCCACCACTATCCCTACCTGCCGATCTTCGACGCACTCCTGTTCGACCGATACCCGCTGGTCGAGCAGGTGCGCGGGGTGCGCGTGCCGCTGCTGGTGCTGGTGACCGAGCGCGACGAGATCGTGCCGGCCGCTCTGAGTCGCCGTGTCTTCGATGCAGCGGCCGAGCCGAAGCGCTATGTGGCGCTCTCCGCGGCCCACCACAACGATCCCGCCATGCTCATGGGGGACGAGCTGCTCGCGGAGGTGTCTGCGTTCCTCGACGAGTGGACGGGTGGCTCATCGGTGGTACGTCTCAGAGCACGATAACGGCAGGCAGGATCAGCCCGTCCATCTAGGCTGGTGCAGCGACAAAAGCTTGCCTTGTTGTGTGAATCTCTATCCGTCACCTGCAAAACTCGCTTACCGATAACCGCGTAGGCGGCCATGTCGCGGTCGGCCACGATACGCCGCGCAACCCAGGCCACTTTTCTGCTCTCTGAGCGCTGTGCTTAGAATGCCGAATCGAGATTTCCGCTCTCCTTGAGCGTGATTGTGCGCCCGTAGCTCAGTGCATAAGAGCAGCTGACTTCGGACTATCTCGGCCGATGCGCTGTGGCACCGAGCGTGTGGGATGAAGCGCAACGGGTCGAGTTATCTGCTCTCCATATCTGCGGCGTCGGCGATGGGTGCTCACCTCACCGACCGAGGGCTGCGGCGTCCGGTGGTCTCCCGTGATATGCGCTTGGGAGCGGAAGGCCGGCTACGCCGTAGCTACCCACTCCCAAGAAGAGCCACGCCGGTGGATGCGGCAGCGGAAGGCCGGCACCTTCGGCCAGGATCACTGCGCCGATGGCAACCGGGATCATCCCGAGGCTGATGGCCGGCGCCCACGCGGGGAAGAGGCGGCGGCGGAGCGCAACGATCCCGAACACGATGATGGCCAGCAGGACCACCGGCAGCATGGCGCCGGCGACTTCGGCGATCCACGGGTGGGCCGCGTAGATTGCCTCGAGCCGCTCGTTGGCGGCGGCGGGCGTGAGCGCGGGGTCGAGCGAGGCTTCCGCAAGGTTGTACGGCAGCCCTCCGAGGACCGTCCCAACCGCCAGCGCAGTGGCGGCGGTGGACCCGGCAACGCCAACTCGCTGTCGGAACTGGACGAGATAGCCAGCTATTCCGGCCACAAACACGGCCACGGCCAGGACCTTGACCAGGTGGACGGCGCCGTTCAGGGGGTAGGCGACGACGTGCGCGCTGTACGGGGCGGTGACGACTTCCAGCGAGGTGGTCAGGGCGATGCCGAGCGCACCGGCGGCGATGAGGGCAGAGGGGAGCATGGGGGGCGGCCTCCGATGTGGGTGGTGACGGGGTCAGGCTGGCGCCCCGCGCCCTGGAGCGGTATCCGACTGGCCGCAGATCGGAGGTGAGGCCAGCCGGATTCCCGCGATGGACAGACGTGCCCACAATGCTGCCGATGCGCCCACTCCTGATGATCGGTGCCGGCCTGGCGGCGGCCGTCTTTCTCGCGCCGGCTCTCGCCCCGGAAGTTGGTACCGACGCGCTCCTCAGTGCGGTCCTGCCCATCGGGTTCCTGTCCGCGGGTGCGCTGGCGGAGGTGCTGCGCCCGTCCCACCCCATCGGCGCGCGGCTCGTGCTCGTGGGCGTCCTGCACCTCGGCGGCATCGACGGCAGCCTGCTGGCCCAAGTGTTCCGACAGGCGCCTCTCCCGGCGGCCATGGTGGGAACCTTGTCGGTCCTGGCCTTCGCGATGGGGTTCGTCGTGCTGCTTGATCTCCTGGCCCGGTATCCCAACGGCCGGTATGCCTGGACGGGGGCGTCATTCGTCGTGGGCGCCGCGTTCGTTGCCTCGATCGTCCTCGTCGTGATCGGCGTTTTCGGCACCCCGACGACTCCGGAGATCCTCGAGCTCGCTTCGATGCCGCCCAATCCCTGGTTCGTGGCGGCGCTCGAAGATGTGGGGAGCGTCGGCGGGGCAATCGCGCTTGCGCCACTGCTGGGGCTGGTGCTCCTCGTTGCACGCTATCCGTCCGCGCCGGAGACGGACCGACGGCAGATGCGCTGGCCCATCGCGACGACGCTGCTCGTTGTCGGTGGCATCGCCCTCACCGGCGTTCTCGAGTCCGCTCTCGGTGCGTCGGTTCAGACGGGCCTGTTCGTCGCGCTCGGCGTGGCGCTTCCCGGCTCCTTGCTCGTGGGCCTGCTGCGGCACTCGGAAGAGGCCGAGCGCCTGGCGATGCTCGAGGGCTCACGCGCCAGGATCGCCGAAGCGGAGGAGGCCGAACGGCGGCGCATCGAGCGTGATCTCCACGATGGCGCCCAGCAGCAGCTCATCGCAATCCTCGCCCGCGTCGAGCTGGCGCGGGTCCAGCTGACCGACGAGGCCGCCCGGGCCGAGCTGGACCAGGTCGCCGAAGGCATCCGGGAGGTCCACCGTGACCTCCGAGAGCTGGCGCGCGGCATCCACCCCGCCATCTTGACCGACAGGGGCCTGCCCGAGGCGATCGCGTCCGCTGCTGCTCGCCTGCCGATGCAGATCAGCGTCGAGGTAGCCCCCGAGGTTGCCAGCGTGCGTCATACGCCAGCCGTCGAGGGGCGCCGCCTACCTGTTCGTCCTCGAGGCACTGGCGAATGTCGTGAAGCATGCGGGGTCTGATGGGGCCCGCGTTGCACTGGCATCCGAGGGGGACGCGCTGGAGGTGATGGTTGAGGATAGGGGTGTCGGATTCGACCCGTCAGCCGAGGCGAATGGATCGGGTCTCACGAACATGCGGGATCGGCTCGCTGCCGTCGGTGCACGGCTCACCGTCCAGAGCCGTCCGGGTGGCGGCACCACTCTGCGCGGAGTCTTTCCCGCCGGAGGTCGTGCCGATGCCGCCTGATCCGCTGCGGGTCGCCATCGCCGAGGATCACTACCTGGTTCGCGAGGGGACTCGGCGTCTGCTCGAGTCGGCCGGGGTCGAGGTCGTTGCGACGGTCGCCGACGGCGAGGCGCTCCTCCAGGCGGTCGAGGCACACCGACCCGACGCGGTGCTCACCGACGTGCGCATGCCTCCGTCTCACGGCACCGAGGGCATCCAGGCCGGCCGTGAGATCCGCCGGAGGTATCCCGACATCGGCGTCGTCGTCCTCTCTCAGCATGCCGACGAGGGCTATGTGATCGAGCTGCTGCGCGACGGCGTCGGCGGGTACGGCTACCTCCTCAAGGAGCGGGTCGGCGACCGCGACGAGCTCGTGCGCGCGCTCCGCGAGACGGCCGCCGGTGGATCGGTCATCGATCCGGTCCTCGTCGAAGCTCTCGTCCGCCGCCGAAGTGTTGAATCGGCCTCGCCGCTTCGTGACCTCACGCCGCGCGAGATCGACGTCCTCCGCGAGATGGCCCAGGGCAAGTCGAACGCGGCCATAGCGGACTCCCTCTCGCTTTCGGAGTCGTCGATCGAGAAGTACACGAACGTCATCTTCTCGAAGCTGGGGCTGGGGCTGGGGGAGGAACCGACGCTCCACCGGCGAGTTGCCGCGGTCATCGCATTCCTTCGCGAGCAGGGCTTCTGAAACGCCGGACCTCCATGCTCGCGGTTTTGCCGATTGACTCGTCTCGTCACCCGTCGGACGCCTGACCGCCTGAGGCGACCGCAGCCCGCCTGCCCACGAAGTCGCATGATCGAGTGAACACCTCGGGGTGCACCGGTGTCATGTGGACGTAAGGATCGTGTAGCCGGGGAGCTGAACCGATGCGGGAGATCGTCGTCCAGGCGCAGTCCGGGCGGGCGGAGGCCTTCGAGGTGCTCGTCCAGCGCCACGGGCGGGACATCTATCGCATGGCCTCGGCCATCGTGGGTCCCGACGATGCGCGCGACGTCGCGCAGGAGACGTTCATCGCGGCCTGGCGCCAGTTGCCACGGCTCCGCGACCCGGGCCGCTTCGAGCCGTGGCTGCGTCGCATCCTCGTGAATCGGTCGCGGAATGCGCTCCGCAGCCGGAACCGGCGGCCGACGCTCTCGCTGAGTGTGCCGGGACCGGCCCACGAGCTGGCAAGCCCGCGTGACTTTCGTGAGGCGGCCGATGCGCGCCAGGCCCTCGACGGCGCCTTCGCGGCGCTGTCGGCCGACCAGCGCGCCGTCATCGCCCTGCACTACGGGGCGGAGCTGTCGATCCGGGAGGCGGCCGAGTCGATGGGCGTCGCCGCCGGGACCGCAAAGTCACGCCTGAACGCGGCGCTGCGACGCCTGCGCGCGGCGGTGGAGGGCCAATCGTGAACGGACGCGACGAGGGGACGGGAGAGGTCAGGGACTACGTGAGGCAGCGGATGAACACGGAGATGCCCCCGGATTTCGTCGGCGAGGTGATGCACGAGGTGCTCCGCACGCCGCAGCGCGGCGGATGGGGTGGCTGGCCGATCGTCGCCGGCCTGGCGACGGTGGCCGCCGCCGTCGTCGCGGTGGGCATCGGCCTCTCGGTCGCCGGCCCAGGTGGCACCGGCAGCACGTCACCACCACCCACTGTCAGCGTCAGCCAGGCACCGGCGCCGAGCGCGAGCCAGCCGCTCGAGACGTCGGCGCCCTCGGTGTCGGCGGAGCCGTTGTCGAGCGCGAGCCAGCCGCTCGAGACGTCGGCGCCATCGGGGTCGCCGGAGCCGCTGCCGAGCGGTCCGTTCGGACCGGTATGGCAGATGGCACCCGGCGTCGCCTTCGGCGAGGCCCAGAGCTGCGAGAACCCGTTCGGCCTGCCGACGGCCGAGGAGGGCGAGAACGTCGCGTGGCGGACCTCGTTTCCGGCCGGGTGGACCACCCACGGGTACACCGGTCCGTGCATGTGGTTCGGCCCGCGGCCCTGGGAGCCGGACCTGGACGACGCAGTCCCGCCGGACGAGGTGGCGATCGTGATCAGCCTCCTGGACGGGCGCGTAACACCCACCAGTATCGAGTTTGAGGGCGGAATTATTCGCGGCGAGCAGCGCTACACCGTGGACGGTCTGCCGGCGATCCGATACGAGGTCGAAGGCTCGGACGGCGAGTTCCTGTCAGGCGACGGCGTGGTGTGGGTCATCGGCGTCGAAGGGGAGCTGCCCTCGTTCGACCGTCTCTTCACGCCGAACTATATGACCATCTTCACGTCTGCGACCGAGGCGGGGCGCTTGGCTCAGCAGGTGGACGTGCTCGACCAGATGGTCGCCACACTCGAGATCACGGACTAGCCGCGCTGACCCGAGAAAAGCACGGAAGATGCTTCAGTCTCACAGCCATCGGTTGTCCTCCTTGTGCTGGTCACGTGATGATCCCACTGCCCGTGATGGTCGACCACCGCCAGCGGCACGTATCCCGGATTCGGCCAAGGACGGAATGCCGCGAACCCCGATAGTAGGCCGCGTTCGATGGCGACGCCGAGGGCCTTGCGATGCCGTCTTCGAGTTCACTACGCGCTTAGGCGCTGCCCGAGCGCTGTGGCACAATGCGCAGTTATCCGCTCAGTTTGAGCGTGAATGTGCGCCCGTAACTCAGTGGATAGAGCAGCTGACTTCGGACCATTCCGACGGGTGCGCTGTGCTTTCGATCTTGGGCGGGGGAGCGAAACGGGCCGAGTTATCTGCTCTCTTTGAGTACAGGAATCGGCCAAGTTCTTCGCTCTCTTTCTGCACACGAACCGCCAAGCCGCCCAGCGCCTCGGCGCTCCGCGGACTCAGTCTGCTGGGCCCTCTGATCGCTCGGGCCGAGGTATTCGGAGTGGTTGAGCTGGGGCATGGCATGACGCGGCCGATCTCGGGGCTCATCCGGGCTTACCCTGTACGCTTCGGGCCATTAGGCCGGGAGTGATAGCCGACGGCGGGGATCGGATGATCGGGCCGCACTCACAGCGGACTTTGCTGTATGCCTGCTTGCTGTTGACAAGCTTCACCGTGGCAACGACTGCCGCGGTGGCAATGGCTCGCGGAAAGTGGAAGGGCGTCAACCGACGCGCGTGTCGATACGGCGCGCCAAACGGTGGTCGCCAAGGACGTGGCTCTGACGCTGCGAGGGAAGCGCCAAATGAGGGACTGTGCGACACTTTGCCCAAGCACGAAACCCGACGCGAAACGGTGAGGGGCATGCCCATGACGCAGCATGACGACGGCACGCCATACCGCGTATTGTTGGTCGACGACGACGCCGACATTGCGGATGTCGTGCTGGCGATGCTGACCGACGAAGGCTATTCGGTCGAGATCCTGGTGGACACATCGCTCCCATCGCTTCTGACCGCCGTCGGCATGCAGGAGCCGGACTGCATCCTGCTCGATGGGGCGGAAGGCCATGAGTATGGCTCGAGCTGGGCCGAGGCCGCCTACCTGGGAGCTCGCGACCGCCCAGTTCCGACTATCATGTTCAGTGCGCACGCCGGCGACGTGCGAGAGGCTCGACAGGAAGAGTCGATCCGCGCGCGCGCCGCAGACTTTGCTGCCGTCGTCGCCAAACCCTTCAGTCTCGATGAGCTGCTGGAAGCTGTCGCGACGGCATGCGGCAATGCCGAACAGTTCAAGCAAACCGCAACAGGCGATCGCGAGCGGACGTTGAACTTGGCTCGGCGCCTTCGCGAACTCGGAGCCAGCGACATCCGCACCAGTGATCGGCGGGAATGGGCAACATTCCGGCGGACGGAAGATGATGCGATATGCCAGCTCTATTGGTGGCAGCGAATGGGCCTCTACGTGGCAGGGCGCTATGGAGAGGATTCCACGCTCGTTCCGATCGGCCAGTTTTTCGAACTCGAGGCAGCCATCGCAGCCGCGCTGCCGATGGCGTCGTAAGCCCTCGCTAGCACCTGATTGCCTGCAAAGCGCCCCTCACATCTGCTAAGCGACGTTGCTCCGCGGTTCGGGCGCGCTATGCTTGCATTGTGGCAAGCGGGAACGGATTGCTGGGTGCCCTCGAACCGTCCGAGCTGGCAGCGCTGGAAATGGATTTCGAAACCGTTCAACTCGAATTCAAGAGCAGCCTCCACGAGCCTGGCGACGCCACCCCATACGTGTACTTCCCCAGCGACGGCGTCGTGTCGCTTCTCACGGTCCTGGCGAACGGCATGGCGGTCGAACTCGGACACGTGGGCAGGGAGGGGATGGTCGACATCTCCGTCTTCCTGGGCCTCGAAGCGTCCGAGTCTCGCATTATCATCCAGGTTCCCGGCACGGCTCAGCGCATGACATCCAAGCGCTTCCGGAAACACCTCGAGGCCATGCCGGGACTCCGACGGGTCATGGGCGCCTACGTCCTCGAGTTCTTCACCATGGTCGCCCAGACGACGGCCTGCAATCGTCAACACACCATCCAGCAACGGTTCGCACGTTGGGTCCTCATGACCCAGGATCGAACGACCAGAGCGGAGTTTCCGATCACGCAGGAGTTCCTCGCCGAAATGCTGGGAGTCACCAGGCCGAAGGTGACTGGCGCCGCCCGCCGGCTCAAACGGCAGGGCGTCATCAGCTATCGACGCGGCCGGATGACGGTCGATGATCGGGCCGGCCTGGAGAACGTCGCGTGCGAATGCTACGCGGTAGTGTGGGAACGCTTCGAAGAGTTCGAGGGTCGACAGCGGCTCCTGGCGTGATGGCATGTGTTACTGAGCGGGTCCCAGGTCGTTGCGACGCAAGCTCTGCCCGTGCGGCGGCGAGAGCGTCCTGCAGGTCAGGGTAGGGCATTACCGCGACGTCGAGGTAATTGAGTAGGGCGTGCGCCCGCACCCGAAACAGGTCGCAATCCGCCGGGTCCATTTGTGGTAGCTCATGGCGCCATGGCACCACGACGGCCAGGATCTGCAGCGCGATGCGTTTTCGCTCCATCACGCCCTCGATGCCGGTCACCGCATGGTAAAGGGCCGCCACGCTACGACCGTTGCGGCCGGCCTCGTCGGTCAACCGCGGGTGCTCAGCGCGCGAGTCTTCCTCGACGGCGCGCGTTTCGGTCTCGATTTCGTCTCGATGCGAAACGAGGCCTCGTAATTCGTTAACTGCATTCATGCCCATCACGGTAGGGTGCGGGCGCCGTGCGCACCGTCGCCTAGGGAACGTACCCGCGGACACGTGCTGCCAAAGGTGGAGGCAATTTTGTTGGCTCGCTGTATTCAGTCGGGCCAAGGTAGGTCGGAGTGGTCAGGCTGGAGGCATGGCACCCCTGATCCCGTTGTCTGCTACAGCGAGCAAGGCCGCGAAAGCGGTTGAGTCGTAGACCGTGCACTAGGCAGCGGCCAGTTCTCCCTTCAGCGCCGTCATCGGCGACGACAGGATCTGCTCGATTGCCGGGTTGACTTCTCGACGCAGGCGCTCGAACTCGGAGGCGCGACAGACATTCGGCGAGACGCGTCGCGCGATCTGCTCGCTGACCCCGGCCATCAAGGCCGCGATGCGGTCGTCGCCTTGCGAGTTGCCTCGGCCGCCGGACGCTCTCATCGGGGAGCGCGCTGCGTGGCGAGGTCGCTGTCGGTTACGATTGCCCTACGCGCCCGTAGCTCAGTGGATAGAGCAGCTGACTTCGGACCATTCCGACGGGTGCGCTGTGCTTTCGAGCGTGGGCGGGGGAGCGAAACGGGCCGAGTTATCTGCGCTCTCTGAGAGGGTTGTGCCGCCGGGCCCTGCCGGTCGGCATTGCTGCATTTCCTGCTGTCGGGCCAACTGGTTATGACAGGATGAGACGAACGCGCGCGCTTGAGAAGCCATTTGCGGCTTCCGCCACTACCTCGTTATCCCATCAGCGTCCCGCCGACGTCGACGAGCCGTGCCCTGTGCCAGGCCGGTGACTTTCTCGCCAGCCGCAAGAGCCGGCGCATCGGATCGTCTGGGCGCTCCATCTCGAAAGGCGCGAGCGAGGTTCGGCGCCGTCGTCGTGGTGATCATGTCGACGCCCGCCGCAACCGCAGCGTTCATCCTGGCGCGCCAGCGCGTCATTCCTCTATCCAGCGTCCAGACGTCGACGGCCCAGCCGTGCGCGTGCAGCTGGCCGACGGTGTCCGTGGCGGCGTCGACTGTCAGGTGCTCAAAGGCCTCCAGCCGCAGGTGCAGCTCGTCTGCGGCGGGCACGAGCTTGCGCAGGACCGCGAGACGGGCGGAGAGGCTCTGCTGGCCCGTGCCGTTCAGCCAGCCGTCCGGCCCCGCGGTGCCCGCCAGCTCGTGGCGACGGTGAAGGGGGACCCAGTCGAGGTGGAAGGCTGGATTGAACCCGATCGACAGTTGCCCGTCCGCCGCGGCAAGCCGGCGCAGCGTCTCGTCGTTGCATCCTGCCAGCGTGACCCGCTCCCGAATCGGCGCGAGAAGGCCGAGGATCTCGTCGACGCGCTGGGGCGGCCAGGGCAGCTCGTCCTTGATGTCGATCTCGATCCGGGTGGGATACGACTCCCGCCGGACGACATCCACGAACTCGCTGAGCAGCGCGGGTCGGGCCTCGGGGGGAGCGCGCAGCACATCCCGCCGGCTCATCTCTCGCGCACGCAGATTGCCTCGACCCGGACGGTGCAGCAGGTCATCGTGGTCGATGATGCCGTCTGTATCACGCAGGAGCCAAAGGTCAACCTCGGCGCAGGCCACGCCGGCACGATGGCATTCCCGAACGGAATCCAGCGAGTTGGGTGCATGGCGTCCGGACCAGACGCAGCGATGGACCTTGAGCCACACCGTCGAGCCATCGGGCCTGACAAGCAGGGAGTCGGGGTGAGCTGCCGAGAGCCCACCGCCGGCATCGGTCACAGCAGCCTGGTCTCCTTCTCCCGGTCGAACACGTGCATGCGTTCCCGGTCGAGGTGCAGCCCAACCGCGTCACCGATCCGGCCGTCGAACCCCGGTTCGGCGACAACGCGGAAGCGCTGCTCACCCGATTGGACGTCGACCAGCTTCTCGCGCCCGGAGGGCTCGATGATGTAGATCTCGCCGGCCATGTCGCCCGTGTCGGAAGGCACGATGCGCAGATCCTCCGGTCGGATGCCAAGCCATGCGTTCGACGGCAGGCTATCGGGCGCCGTCGACCCGACGGGCGCCTCAAGGTCGAGACCCAAATCGGCATACCGGAAGCCGACGCTGCCATTGCGTCGCTCGACCTCGACCGGCATGAAGTTCATCTTCGGATCGCCGATGAACTCGGCGACGAACCGGTTGGGTGGTCGGTCGTACAGTGCCTCCGGCGTGTCGTACGCCTCGAGGCCTCCGCGGTTGACGACCGCGACACGGTCGGCCATGGTCAGCGCCTCCTGCTGATCGTGCGTCACGAAAACCGAGGTGATGCCGACGTCCTTCTGGAGCCGCTTGATCTCGCCGCGCATGTCGTGGCGGAGCCGCGCGTCGAGGTTACTGAGGGGCTCGTCGAGCAGGAGGACCTCCGGCCGCTTGGCGAGAGCCCGGGCAAGCGCGACACGCTGCTGTTGACCGCCAGAGAGCTGCGCCGGGCGCCGCGAGAGCAGCTCGTCGACACGCACGAGTTCCGAAGCCTCCTGAATGCGCCGCGACCGCTCGGCGCGACCGATGCCGCGCTGCACCTCGAGCGGAAAGCCGATGTTCTGCTCGACGGTCATGTGCGGATAGAGCGCATAACTCTGGAAGACCATGCCGATCCCGCGCTCGCGCGGATGCAGCTGCTCCACCTGCCGGCCGCCGAACAGGATCTTCCCCGAGGTCGGCCGGTAGATGCCCGCGATCATCAACAGCGTCGTCGTCTTGCCGCAGCCCGACGGGCCGAGGAGGGCGATGAACTCACCGCTCTTGATCTCCAGATCGATCCCGTCGACGGCCAGCACGTCGCCGAACGACTTCGTCAGCTGTTGAAGCTCTACCTGCATCGGTTTAACCCTTCACTCCGCCGCCGTAGATACGCATCAATTGGTCCTGGGCCAGGACGAAGAGCACCAGGATGGGCGCCACGTAGTAGAGCCCGACCGCGGTGAGCAGCCCGTAGTCGACGAACCGCCCCTCCCCGAGAATGGATCGGACCAGCGTGCTGAGCGTCTCCTGTGAGCCACTCGGCATGAAAATGAAGGGAAGCAGGAACTCGTTCCAGCCCGTGACGAACGAGAGCAGGCCGAGCGCCAGGATCCCGGGCTTGACGAGCGGCATCATCACGCGCCACCAGGTCCGCACCCGCCCCGCGCCGTCGACGAGCGCGGCCATCTCCAACTCCCAGGGAACGGTGTCGAAGAACCCCTTCATGATCCAGACGCCGAAGGGTATCTCGAACGCGGCTTTGACCAGGATCACGCCCAGGAGCTGGTCGAACAGGCCGATCGAGCGCAGGACGATGAAGGTGGCGATGAGCAGCGTGACGCTCGGGAAGCTGTGGAGGATGAGGACCCCCGAGAGGAACGTCCGGCGCCCCGGGAAAGCGAGGCGGGAGAGCGCATACCCGGCCATCGAGCTGATGAGGACGACCAACAGTGCCACGGAGATGGCGAAGACGAAGGTATTGAAGGTCAGGACCCAGATGGAGCGTCCGGCAAGCTGCTGGACGCTGTTCGGGTTCCACAGAAAGCGCCAGTTGTCGAGGGTGAAGCCACCGACCGGCGTCAGCCCTTCCATCCGGGAAAAGAACGACGAGTAAAGAAGCCAGCCGAAAAGGATGATGAGTGGCAGCGATACCAGCCCCAGGACGAGGTAGGGCGCCAGGCCCAGAACGCTGAAGCGCCCACCGCTGGGCATCGGCTCTCGCACGGTCATCTAGTTGATTTCCACGCGTGGTTCGCTGACGAGGCTCCCGAAGTGGAAGAGTCGCAACAACGACGCGCTCACCACGATCCCGATGAGCACCAGGACGGTCGCCATCGCCGCCCCGAGGCCGAACTGCAGGTTACCGTAGTAGCTGTTCAAGGCGGTGTGAAACGCCCACAGGCTCCAGACCTCAGTGCCGTACAGGCCGGGTCCGCCATCGGTGGTGAGCAGGATGTACTCGTACGAGGCCAGCAGGCTCATCGCCTGGTAGACGAAGACGAACAGGATCGGCCAACGGAGGAGTGGCAGGGTGATGCGCCGCACGATCTGCCATGCGCTCGCTCCGTCCACCCGGGCCGCACGGAAGAGATCCTCCGGGATCGATTGGATCGCGCTGGTGAACACGATCATCCCGAAGCTGGCACCGACGAACCCGTTGATTATGATCACGATCAGCCACGGATCGGTCGAGAGCCATGCGCGCGGTTCAACGCCGAAGGGAGCGAGCACCTGGTTGATGATGCCGAATGGCGGGCTGGCACTTGCCCAGACCCACATCAGGGCGTACACGACCGACGGGGTGATCCGCGGCAGGAGCCAGAGCGCCCGAAAGAAGCGGCCCGGCCCTTCGCGAACGTGGACGCTCAGGATGGCAAGTCCAAGGCCCAGCGCAATGTTGAGGGCAAGGGTGGTGGACACGTAGAAGACCGTATTGCGCAGGATGATGGAGGTGAACGAGCTTCGAAGCAGCTGCTCGAAGTTCGCCCAACCGATCCACTCCCAGCGCGAGAGGCCGGTCGCCGTCGCGGTGTCCGTGAAGGCGAGGCCGAGGGTGATGATCGCAGGCGCCAAAAAGAGCACCAGCGTCACGACCAGCGCCGGCAGCATGAAGAACAGGGCGGTGCCGTGATTCCGCCAGAAGCCGCTGATGGCGCTGAACCGCGCCGAGGGCATCACCTGTTCCTGAGCGACCATCGCGAGCCTTCCTCCGGATCATGAGCCGAGGGCGCCGGTCCTCGGCTCCCTCGGGAAGCGTCGGTCTACTCGACGATCAGCTCCTCTCCAAGTTGCGCCTGCAGCTCCTGGATCGCCGCCTCTGTCGCCTCTTCGGGACTCATCTCGTCCGCCTCCACGGCCGAGAGGAACCGGAAGATCACCTCGTCGTACGCTCCGTAGTCAGGATGGTTGGGGATGAAGTTGGTGTACTCGCTCATGTAGCTGGCGGCCGCAAGGAACTCGTCCTCGGCATAGGTCGGATCATCGATCTGCGAGGTGAGGACGGCCAGGTGGGCGCTCTCGACCGAGTGTCGCGAGTTCAGCTCGGGCGTTGTCGCCTTGGCCAGTAGGCGGAAGGCAAGCTCCTGGTTCTCACTCGCTTCGGTGACCATGTAGACGAGCGGGTGCGAGAGCGTGGTGGGCTCGCCGCCCGGCTCCGCAGCCGGGATCAGCGTGAAGCCGACGTTCTCCCACTGCTCCTCTTCCGGAACCTCGTAGGTGTTGATCCACTCGGCCCATGTCCACGTGCCGGCGTTCGCAAAGAGCACCGTTCCGCTGGTGACCGTCTCATGCCACTGGCGGAAGTCGGAGCCCAGGAAGTTCTTGGGCGTGATGTTCCAGGTGTTGACCGCGTCGTAGTGCAGCTGGAAGTGCTTCTGCAGGGCGTCACGGGTGATGACCAGCTTGCCCGTCTCCTCGTCCTGCATTCGACCACCGTTCGCGTAGTAGAACATGTAGTGATCGTGGCCCTTCGTCGGCCGGTGGTACCAGCCCTTGCCTTCGTCCACGACCCCGGCCTCAACCGCTTCCTGTGCGGTCTGCACCAGGTCCTGCATCGTCCATTCTCCACTGCGCACCCGATCCGGCAGCGACTCGATATCCTCCTCGGACCAGCCGAGCTCGGCAAGCAGATCTTTTCGGTAGTACATCGGACGCGCTTCGGTGTCCTGCGGAACCGCGTAGGTCACGCCCTGCAGCTTCATGGCATCCCAGAGGCGGGGAATCACGTCGGCGAATGCATCCGGGTACTGGGACAGCAGGTCGTCGAGGGTCACGAGATAGCCCGCCGACGCCCATGGCGCCATGTTCTCGTGTCCGGCGAGGAGGATATCCGGCCCCTGTCCCGACTCGGCAGCGAGCGTGAACTTCTGGAGATAGTCGGCCCACGCGCCGCCGCTCTCGAAGGAAGCCTCGACCACGACTCGCTGATCCGAGCCTTCTGCCTCGAGCTCCTCGTTCAGCGCGGCAGCGGCATCGATCAGATTGTCACGCCGGTAGAAGGAGGGGGCATCTGGTCCGATCGTCCACGCGCTGAGCGTGACGACGTCGCCCTCGGTGATCGCCTCTGAGGTACGCGTCTCGACCACGGCGCTCGGCTCAGGTGCTGGTGCCGCGGCGCTGCCGCTGGGGTCAGCCGATCCTTCCTCCGCCGGTGACGGAGTGGTCGAACAGGCGCTCATCGCGAAGATGAGGCTCAATGGGACGGCAGATGCCATCCAAGACCGGCGCACGCTCACGATGCCTCCTGCTGTTCTATGCGGCGCACCTGCCGGATTCTTCCGACGTACGGCGCGGATCGGTTTTCAGTTGCGATTCGCTCATGCTACATCGCGGGGCGAGCGCCATGGCGCCGGAAAACACGCTGCTGGCGATTCGGCTGGCCATCTCGCATCGGCTTGATTTCGCCGAGGTCGATTTCCACCTGAGCCGCGATGGGCAATTGGTGGTGCACCACGACGCACATTTCATTGACGGAAACGGGGAGCAGGTGCCCGTCGGGGAACGCACTCATAGAGAGATCAGCCTGACTGCGTTCGTCCTTTTCTGCATGCGTTTCCTTGACCTGGTCCCGCCGAACGCTGAGCGCGCGTCGACGTCGGCGGGGATCCGACTGCGACGTACAGTGCAGCGAGCAGCGCCGGGAGGACGTCGAGCCGTTCGATGACGTGGTCGGCGCCGGCCGTGACGAGTGCGGTGTACGGTCGATACCCGGCGGCGTAGCCGATCGCCCAGACGCCCGCCGCCCGGGCCTCGATGATGTCGTACTCGGTGTCCCCGATGTAGACCACCTGCGCCGGTTGATCAGGCCTGATCGCCCGGAGTGCTGCCCGCTTTGGTTCAGCGTCGCCGACCACGAAGTCGAAGATGCCCGTCAGGCTCAGGCGCGCCACATCTCGCTCAATCACCTCGACGGCCGCGGCGCTCACTACCCCTACGCCACCGCCCATCGAGCGGATACGTTCGACCATCTTGATGGCGCCGGGGGCCAGAGCGGCGTCGCGGGTGCTTACCTCGTCGTTCCAGAGACGAACCGCGCCATCGAGCTGGGAGCTCGGGACGCCGAGGTCCCCGAACAGGGACCCCAGCGGCAGACGCCAGCGATCGAAGAAATCGGCACGCCCTGGAGATGGGAGCCCCAGGCGGCCGAGAACCGCGTCAGCCGCCTGCCAGGATCGGTCACCGTCGTTGACCAGCGTGCCGTTCCAATCGCACGCGACGATGAACGGGCGGCTCACGACTCCATCGGATCGACCGGAAGCATTCACCGTCCCATCGTATCGGGCCGGGATGAGCATTGCCCACGCCGATACACTGACGCAACGCTCTTCCCGGCACGTTGGTATCCTGCTCGCGGAGGATGGCATCATGAGGCAGGTCGATCCGTTCGCGCTGCCCGGACGGTTTTGGCGCGGCAACCTGCACACCCATTCGACGGCGTCCGACGGGCATCTCGCCTCGGCCGCGGTATGCGCGTTCTACCGGGCGGCGGGCTACGACTGGCTCGCGATCACCGACCACTTCCTCGAACGCTATGACTATCCGTTGACAGACGCATCCGGGGACGACACGGCCGATTTCGTCACCCTCCGCTCGGCGGAGCTTCACGCGGGCCGCATCGAATCGGGCGAGTTCTGGCATCTGCTGGGCATCGGCCTTCCCGCCGACTTCGCGCCACCGAGCGTGGACGAAACCGGTCCGCAACTCGCCTCCCGCGCACTCGCGGCGGGCAGTTTCGTGGCCGCCGCCCATCCGGCCTGGTATGGCGCGACCGAGGGCGAGATCCGGTCACTCGGCCCGATCCACGCGATCGAGGTCTGGAATGCGACCGCCGCGGACCTGAACGATCGACCGGACAGCTGGTACATCCTCGACCAGCTGCTGAGCCGAGGAGGCCGCTACTCCGCCCTCGCGACAGACGACGCTCACTTCACCGGCGAACGGAACGACGCGCTCCAGGCGTGGGTCTGGGTGAAGGCCGAGGCGCTCACGCCAGCTAGCCTGCTCGCCGCGCTCAAGGCCGGACGGTTCTACTCGAGCACCGGTCCGGAGTTTCACTCGATCGAGATCGACTCGGCGCGCCGGATGAGGATCGACTGCACACCGGTCGATCGGGTCTTTGTCACTGCTGGTGGCTCGCAGGTCGTGAGCGTTCAGGGCAGTGAGCTCACTGAGGCAATCGTCGACCTGAGTGGTCTCGATGGGCCTTACTGCCGAGTCACCGTTCGGGATCGGCAAGGGTGCCGCGCGTGGTCCAACCCGATCTGGCTCGATGATCTGGTGTTCTGTCGCTGACCAAGCGATGCTCTGACCTGGAGGCGTTGCGCCGCGAGTTCCGCGAGGAGCTCGACGTCGAGGTCATCAACGTCGCCTACCCGGCGCCATGGAAAACGTCTTCACTCCGAGTGCCAACATCAGGCGCGCTTGTCATTGCGGCACCAGCGACACTACCCCGGGCAGCGGCCGACTGCTGATGGCCACTGTCAGCAGCGGCGCCTGATCGTCGGGGTCGCGGAATAGTCGGACGCGAATCCCGTCGCCGGTGACGGCTTTGATGATCTGGCCCCGTTTCTGTTTCGCTCGGCCCAGCAGCGGCGGTACTTCCTCCACGAGGACGCGCGCAGATGTATATATGCCTGGTCGTCGATGAACGCCTGCGCGTCATGTGTCGTCGGCAACAGGTCGTCACCCAGGACACACAGCCCGTCGTAGTCGTGCTCGGTACGGACACCGAGCAGCCAGACGGCAGCGACGCGTGATGCGCAAATCCCCGTGGTCGATCGCCTGGCATGAATGCCATGGTCGCACTACGTGGCGCGATGCTGGCGGCGTTGGCTGCCACGTCGCCGCCGGGCTACGATGCGCAATATGCTGCCGGCGATTACTCTGCTCGTTGAGCGTTGTGCTAGCGCCAGGTTGAGTTATGTGCTCTCTTTGAGCACGAATGTGCGCCCGTAGCTCAGTGGATCAGAGCAGCTGACTTCGGACCACTCCCACCGGTGCGCTGTGCTTTCGAGGATGGGCGGGGGAGCGTAATGCGTCGAGTTATCTGCTCTCTTCCTCTTGCCGCGTGAAGGCAACCCCTTCGCGCCAGGGCTCCCGAGGGATACACGGCGCCCGGAGCCCTCTTTGCACGAAATGTGCTGCTAGCGCGGTCGAGCGGACGTCGAGCGCCCGAGGCGAACACGATCCGCGTAGTCACGTAAAGATTGATGGGTGAACACCTGAGGGGGTTCCGGTGTCATGTGGGCATGAGGATCGTGTGGCCGAGGAGCTGAACGGATGCGAG
>JALZJE010000035.1 GCA_030859955.1 Chloroflexota bacterium
TGCGCGCGGCCCGGCTCGCCGGTCCCCATGTCGAGGCTCGGCAGGGGACTCCGCAGCGTCGAAACGGGCTTCTGCGCCACCCGCACGATGATCGGCTCGCCGTTGCTGATGCCGCCCTCGATCCCTCCCGCGCGGTTCGTCCGGCGTGCCCAGCCCGCGGACTCCGTATCCACCACGTCGTGCACGCTGCTTCCACGGCGCTCGACGGTGCCGAATCCCATGCCGATCTCGACGCCCTTCACGCCCGGGATCGCCATCGTCGCGCCAGCCAGCAGCCCGTCGAGCCGGGTGTCCCATTCGGACGATGAGCCCAGGCCGATCGGCGTTCCCTCCACCACGACCACGAATGAGCCGCCGATCGAGTCGCCGGCCTCCTTCGCTGCATCCACCTCGGCGAGCATGGCGCGCTCAGCCTCGGGATCGGGGCAGCGCAGCGGTGAGGGATCGGCGAGGTCGCGTGCCAGCCAGCCGTTCGGAATGGCCGACAGCACGTCGTCCGCATCGGGGAAGGCGCGAATCGGTCCGAGCTGATCGACGAAGCTCCAGATGCGGACCCCGCAGCTGGCTAGCAGCTGCCGGGCCAGCGAACCCGCCACGACGCGCGGGGTGGTGGACCGGGCGGATGCACGCTCGAGCACGTTTCGAACGTCATCGGTGTCGTATTTCAAGGCGCCAGCCAGGTCGATGTGCCCGGGCCGGGCACGGGTGATCGGCTTTGGGCGGCGATCGATCGGTATCGGCTCGATCGACATGCGCTCGGTCCAGTTCTCCCAGTCGCGATTGTCGACCGCGAAGCCGACCGGCGAGCCCAGCGTGCGCCCGTACCGAATACCGGCCGTCCAGCGTACGCGGTCGCGCTCGATCTGCATGCGTCGACCGCTGCCGTAGCCATGCTGCCGCCGCTTCAGGTCGCGGTCGACGTTCCGCGTACTGACCTGCATGCCGGCAGGCAGCCCCTCGAGGATCCCCGAGAGTCCTGGTCCGTGCGACTCGCCGGAGGTCAGCAGACGTAGGCGCCTCATGCGGTTCCTCGCGCGGTTGCACGGGATGAAACCAATGCCGAACGAGCCGCGGTCACGCGCGCACCATGTCGAGGTCGTCCCAGAATCCGGGGTACGAGACGGCCACGCAATCGGAGTCGTCCAGCTCCACGGCTGAGGCGATGCCCGTGAACCCGGCAATCGCGAAGGCGATCGCGACCCGATGATCGCCGTGCGTCGTGATCCGCGCGCTCCGCGGTGAGCCACGGCGGACGCGCCAGCCGTCGGAGAGCTCCTCCACCCGTGCGCCGATCCCCTCGAGTCCGGCGACCACCGCGGCGATGCGATCCGTCTCCTTCACCCGCAGTTCGGAAGCGTCCCGCACCTCGGACGCCTCTTCCACCGATGCCATGGCGATGGCGATCAGGGGCAGCTCGTCGATCAGCTCCGCGACCTCGCCGCCGTGAAGGTCGACGGCACGCAACGGACGTCCACCGCGGACCGAGACCTCGCCGACCGGCTCGGGCCCGCTGACGTCGGTGACGCGCGTGTCGATGTCGACGCCCATGCGCTGGAGAAGGCCGACCAGGGCCAGCCGGGTCGGGTTCAGGCCGACTTCGATCATCGTCAGCTCGGCGTCGGGATGCAGTGCAGCAGCCACCAGCCACGCCGATGCCGCCGAGGGATCACCGGGGACCTTCAGCTCGAACGGGCGCGGTCGCGTCGGGCCGGTCACGGTCGTCACCCCGCCATCGCGCTGGATCGGCACGCCCATCCAGGCCAGCATGCGCTCGGTGTGGTCCCGTGTCGGTCCCGGGCTCTCGATGGTCGTCTCACCGGTCACGCTCATGGCGGCCAGCACGGTAGCCCCGAGAAGCTGGGCACTGGCAACCGGCAATCGGTGTGTTGCCGGCACCAATTTGTTGGATCCCGCGATGATCACCGGCGCGCGACCATCGGTGGTCGTGACGTCCGCGCCGGCCGCTCGCAGGAGCGTCGCCACGCGTTCCATGGGGCGGGCACGCAGCGACGCATCGCCGTCGAGCGTCACCGTCAGCGAGAGGCCGGCCAGGGCTCCGGCGAGAAGGCGCATGGTCGTTCCCGAGTTGCCGCAGTTGAGCGCCGCGTCACGTGACGGGCGGCCGCTGATCCGGTATCGGTCGGCGGAATGTTCGATGGTGACGCCCAGGTCCCTCAGGCATTTCAGCGTGCTCAGGACATCGCGTCCGGGCGAGCGCATGCTGACGGTGCTCGGCCCTCCGGAGAGGGCGCCGAAGATGAGCGCTCGATGCGCGATCGACTTGTCGGGCGGTAACTCGAGCCGGCCACGAACTCGCCTCGCGGAGGTGATGCTCGGGGTCGCCGAGACCGGCATCAGCGTCCAGGTCCGGACGCGGCGGCCTCCGCCTCCGTCGCCGACTGTGCGTGGCGGCGCTGGACCGACCGCGAGGCGCGCAGCAGCGCGTCGAAGACCATCGTCAGCTCGACCGGCGTCATGGGTCCCGTCGTTCCGCTTGCCGCACGCTCGAGGAGCGCTCGTTCGCGGCGCACGTCGTGCCCATGCGCTCCGGTTTCCCGGCGTCGCTGTACCTCCAGGGCAAGCGTGGCGCGCTCCTGGACGATCTCGGCCAGTCGCGCATCCAGCTCGTCGATCCGATCGCGGACATCGCCGACCACCTCGGGAGCGTCCGGTACCGCCGCAGGAACTGCATCGGCCGACCGGACGAACTGGAGGCGACGCAGCTCGTCCATGAGCGCGCCGAAGTCGTCGAAGCCCAGGCTCTGGTCGCCGTCTGATCGCGCGTTGGCGGGATCGGGATGGACCTCGATGATCAGCCCATCGGCGCCAACGGCGGCACCCGCCAGGGCCATCGGCGCAACAAGGGCGCGGTGGCCGGTGCCGTGGCTGGGATCCACGATGATCGGCAGGTGCGTCCGCGAGCGGAGTACGGGCACGGCCGACAGGTCGAGCGTGTTGCGGGTGGCGGTCTCGAAGGTCCGAATGCCGCGCTCGCAGAGGATGACGTTCGGGTTGCCGGCCGACAGGATGTACTCGGCGGCGAGTAGCCACTCCTCGATGGTGGCGCTCAGGCCACGCTTCAGCAGTACCGGGCGGCGGCTCTGGCCGACCGCCTTGAGGAGCACGAAGTTCGCCATGTTTCGCGCGCCGACCTGGAGAATGTCGATGTGCTCCTCGAACATCGGCACGTCGGCGGGATCCACGACTTCGGAGATGACCGGCAGGCCGTACTCGTCGTGCGCCTCGTGGAGGAGCTTCAGGGCAGGAAGTCCCAGCCCCTGGAACGCGTAGGGTGACGTTCGTGGCTTGAATGCGCCTCCACGCAGCACGCGGGCGCCCTCGCGCTTCACCGCGCGCGCGGTCTGCATGAGCTGCTCGCGCGACTCGACCGCGCACGGGCCGGCCATGACCACGAGCTCCTGCCCCAGTCCGAGTTCGACGCCGTTCACGCGGACCCGGGTCCGTTCGGTCTGGTGCTCGGAGCTGGCCAGCTTGTACGGCGAGCTGATGCGGATCACCTGATCGACGCCATCGAGCG
>JALZJE010000057.1 GCA_030859955.1 Chloroflexota bacterium
CTGCTCGCGACGCCCTTCGTGACATGGCTGCCCGATCGACGGGCGCGACGCGCCTTCGCTCTGCTCCTGGCGGTGCTCGCGATCATCATCATCCCGTTCAGCGTAGGCCGTGCTGCGTGGCTCGGCATCGCCGTCTCGCTGATCGCCATGGAGGCACTCTGTGGATTCCCCGTCCTCGGGCGGCCGGCACGCCTGCTGGACCGGCGACCACCCCGGGCCGCGTGGATCCTCGGCCTCGCCGGCATGGGCCTTCTCCTGGCCCTGCTGGTCGCCGCTCGGGCGGGCGAGATCGCGGCTGCGCTCGACAGCCGCGTGCGCCTCTGGCAGCAAGCCGCCAGGCTCTTCGCCTCCGATCCAGTGACCGGCACCGGTCCCGGCACCTTTTCGTGGGCGCGGCTGATGCACATCCCGGACTTCACCGACCGCGTGGGCGCCAACGCCGCCCACAACGTGCCGATGCAGACCCTCGCGGAGGGCGGCGTCGTCCTCGGGGCGGCGCTCGCGTTCGTGGTCGCAGCCTGGGCGTGGGAGCTCCGGATGCGCTCGGGACGGCTGGAACGGCCGCAGCGGGTCGCGGTGGCAGTCCTCATCGGGTTCGCGGCGTTCTGCCTCCTCGACGACTTCAGCTTCCTGCCAGCCGTGACCATCCTGGTCATCGTGCTGGCGGCTTGGTCGCTGCCCGCACGGGTGCCGGTGAAGATCGCGGCCACGGGCGGCCTGCGGTCGCTCGTTGTCCCCGGAGTCCTCGCGGTGGCCCTCGTGCTGACCGTGCCCACCGCCTTCTCGCTTGGAATGTTGAGAATCAGCCTGGCCGACGCGCGTGGGGCGGCCGCGCAGGGAGACTGGGATGCGGCGCTGGTCGGGTTCCGGGCGGCCACCAGGGCGCAGCCAGCCATCGCCCTGCACTGGATGAGCGTCGGCCTCGCTGAGCATCACCTCGGCAATCGCGACCGCGCGGTCGAGGCCTACCGGGCGGCGGCTTCGGCGAACCCCGGTGACGCGCGTCCATGGGGTGCACTGGCCGCCCTCGGCGACGAAGCCGACAAGCCGGAGTACCTCATCGACGCCGCCCGTCGGAGCAACGACCCGCAGTACGCGTTCCGGCTCGCGCTTGCGCTGGCGTCCGACGGTCGGGAGGACGACGCCGCTGAGTACTACGCCGTGGCGACCATCATCCGGCCGTCCCTCTACGCGGTCGTTCCGGCGGCGATCCGGCCGAGCGTGCGGTCCCAGCTCCCCGAGGCCACCGCCACGGTTGGATCGGTCGAGGGACGCGATCCGCGCGAAGCGGCGTGGAATGCCGCCCTGGCCGTAGACGCCGTCGAACCGGACGCGCCGCTGCCCTGGGCCATCGCACGCGCCGTGGATGCCGGGGACTCGACGACCGCGGCATCCGCACTCGCCGAGGCGGAACGCCGACACCCATACTCGCCTCGCACCTGGGAGGCGGCATCGGCCGTCGCCCGGTTGACGTGCAGTGAGGGTGACCGCGAGCGGGCCGAGGCGAGGATCGAACTCCTCGGGCGTGAGTTGCCGTCCATCGAGCACCGCATCGCCGAGCGCCGACCGGGCGTGTACCGGGAGCCAGATCTCGGGGACTACCAGCCGCTGGGGGCCGCGACCGTTCCGTCGGTGCCAGACTGGCCGCTCGGGTTGATCGAGGTCCCGGCCTGTGGCTGACGAACGGCGGCGAGTGTCGATGGGATCACGGCTGCTGCGCCGGCTGCCGCTGGCGGTGGCGATTGCCGGGATCGCCTTTGGCTGGATCGGCCTGAACCTCGATGGCGACTATTTCCGCGACGCCATGGCCTATTGGCGGCCCGACCTGGACGACCTTTACGGCGGCCGGCGCGTCGGCATCATGAGCACCTATCTGTACTCGCCGGCGTTCGCCCAGTTGATGTGGCCGTTCGGCCTGCTGCCGTGGCCGCTGTTCGCCGCGCTGTGGTCGGCCCTCAACCTCGGCGTCCTGGTCTGGATGGTTGGACCGTACCTGGCGGCGTTGCTGTTCCTGGTACCCGGACCGGTGGGCGACGAGATCTCGACCGGCAACATCCACCTGCTGCTCGCCGCCACCATCGTCATCGGCTTCCGATACCCCGCGGCCTGGAGCTTTCATCTCCTCACCAAGATCACACCGGGCATCGGAATCCTCTGGTTCGCCGGGGCGCGGCAATGGCGCGCGCTCGTCATCGGCATCGGGGCATCGGTGGCAATCGCGGTGGTTTCGTTCGTCATAGCCCCGTCGGCCTGGTTCGAATGGCTGGAGACCCTCCGGCTCAGCAGCACGATCCCGGCGGACGAGGTGGCGGTCATTCCGGGCCCCCTGTGGCTGCGCGGCGCCGTGGCCGCGTTGCTCGCCCTCGCGGCCGGTTGGCTCGGGGTCCGGTGGCTCGTGCCGGTGGCGGCCCTCATCGCGCTGCCGGTTCCCTGGTCTTCCGGCCTGTCCCTCCTCGTGGGCTCCCTCGCGCTGACACGCGCGACCTGGCAGGCGTGGATCGGTGACGCCTGGCGCACGATCGGGACGCGAGGTCGGTCCTGAGCGTCTGGCACTATCGGCCATGTGACGGCCGGAAGCGCTCGGCTACTGTTCCCCGCGCATGCTGCCGTTGTTCACCGTCACCATCTTCCTGGGCGCCGTCCTCGTGTTCGGCGTGCAGCCCATCGCGGCCAGGATGCTGCTCCCCTCCTTCGGAGGCAGTCCCGCCGTGTGGAGCGCCACCAGCGTCTTCTTCCAGGTGGCGCTCCTGGCCGGGTACGGCTACAGCTTCCTCCTGACCAGGATTCTTGCGCCGCGCCGCCAGCCACTTGTCCATCTCCTGGCCCTGGCTGCGCCGGTGCTGTTCCTGCCGCTCAGCCTCCCGCTGCTCGCGGCGCCCGCCGAACTCGACCCGGCAGTGACCGTGCTGGGGCTATTGGCCGTCGGGCTGGGCGTCCCGTTCACGATCGCCTCCACCACGGGACCGTTGCTGCAGCGATGGTTCAGCTACACGAGCCACCGCTCCGGTCGCGACCCGTACTTCCTGTATGCCGCCAGCAACGCCGGCAGCCTGCTGGTGCTGCTCGCCTACCCGTTTCTCATCGAGCCGCGGCTCGATCTCGGTGCGCAGTCCGCAACCTGGAGCATCGGCTACCTGCTATTCGCCGTGCTCGGTGCCGTCTGCGCCCTCACCGTCATCCGCCAGGGGACTGATGCTGCGGCTCTCGCGGGGCCACTGGAGGCTGGCGTGTCGGACGCGGCGCCGACCTGGACGGCCCGCGCTCGCTGGATCGTGCTCGCCGCGGTTCCCTCGGCGCTCTCGCTGGGAGCGACCGCGTATATCAGCACCGACATCGCGGCGGTCCCGCTCTTGTGGATCGCTCCTCTCTCCCTCTACCTGCTCAGCTTCATCATCGCGTTCAGCAGCCGGATCCGGGTCGCGGCGGGTCGGTGGAGCGGCATGCTGCCGTGGATCGCGGCCGCAATCGTGATCCCCTCCGGCGGGCTGCTGAGCCTGCCGACCTGGCTCACCATCCTGCTGCACCTTGGATTCCTGCTCATTGCCGCCACGATGTGCCACACGCTCCTGGCGGAGCAACGTCCCGCACCGGCTCGGCTGACCGAGTTCTACCTGCTCGTGGCGGTAGGTGGGGCGCTTGGCGGGATCTTCGTCTCCCTAGTGGCCCCGCTCATCTTCGATCGCGTCTGGGAATACCCCATCGCGATCGGGCTTGCGCTGCTGCTGCGCTCCGGGCCGTTGCGCATACCCGGTCGGCGAGTCCTAATCGGGCTGGCGCTGATCCTGCTTGCGGCGATCATCGTCGCGGGCGTTGCCCTCG
Organism: Chloroflexota bacterium; assembly: GCA_030859955.1. Taxonomy (GTDB): domain Bacteria; phylum Chloroflexota; class Limnocylindria; order QHBO01; family QHBO01; genus JACDBZ01. The sequence continues at coordinate 3,820 of JALZJE010000057.1, forward strand.
GCGCCGATCCGTTGCTGCCGGAGGCCGTCGCAGCACCGGCGATCGCCGTGGGGCTGCTTGTCCTGCTCATCGGCGTGTCGGGAATCCGCCTGCTCTTCGCGGCTCTGGCGCTCGCGATCCTCGCGATGAGCGTCGGCGGCACCGGAGCGGCGATCCACACGGACCGCACATTCTTCGGCGTGTACCGCGTCACGGCCGCAGATGGAGACCACCTTCTCATTCACGGGTCGACGGTCCACGGCGTCCAGCATACGGATCCGGCAATGCGTCGCACGCCGACGGTGTACTACCACCGAACGGGGCCGGTCGGCCAGCTCTTCGAGGAAGTCGGCGCCGATCTCGAGCAGGTCGCCGTCCTGGGCCTCGGGATCGGCACGCTGGCGAGCTACAGCGAGGCAGGGCAGCACTTCACCTTCTTCGAGATCGACCCGGCCATGGTGGAGATCGCCCGCGACCCCTCGCTGTTCACCTTCCTCGCCGACGCCGCCGGTGAGATGGAGGTGGTCGTGGCGGATGGCCGGCTGGGCCTGTCGGCCGATCCACGGACCTACGACATGGTGGTTCTCGACGCCTTCACGTCGGACGCGATCCCGGTGCACCTCCTGACCCGGGAGGCCGTGGCCTCGTACCTCGGGCGGCTGGCGCCGGATGGGATCATCGTCATGAACATCAGCAACCGTTTCCTCGACTTGGAGTCCGCCGTTGGCGCCGTGGCGGACTCGCTTCGCCTGGTGCACCTGGTCCGGTCCGACGTCACCATCACCCCGGCGGAGACGGCCGACGGCAAGACCTCGTCCACCTGGGTGCTCCTCGCCGCGGAGCCCGAACGGCTGGACGCATTCGCCGCCGATCCCCGCTGGAGGCCCGCGCGCATCGACGAGTCGATTCGCCCATGGACCGATGACTTCAGCGACATCCTGGCGGTCCTGCGATGACGTTCCGGCACTCGGTTGGAGGCCTGTCGACCGCGGCGGTGGGCGTGGTGGCGATCGCCTTCATGGTATGGCTCCCGCGCCCCGCGATTCCCCTGATCGACGGAGACATCTGGTGGCACCTGCGCGCGGGCGAGGAGGTGCTCAACACTGGCCGGGTGCCGTCGACGGATACGTGGAGCATCGCCGGCAACGGTCTGCCGTGGACCAGCCAGGACTGGCTCAGCAACGCGGTCGTGGCCGCCACGTACCGCATGGGCGAGCTGGGCCCGACGGCGCTGTCGGTCGGGTTCAGCCTGCTGGTGATGCTGGCGGCATACATTCTCTGGCGTGGCATCGGCCTGCGACGGCCCGGAACGAGCTGGTTGAGCCGCCTGCTGTGGCTGACTGCCGGAATCACCGTCGCCGGACCCGTCCTCGGCGTGCGCATCCAGGTCATCGACCTGCCGCTCGCGGCCGCGGCGCTCGTCGTATGCTGGCACTACCTCGCGCGACACCGACAGTTGGTGCTCGGCTGGCTGCCGATCATCGCGGTCGCCTGGGCGAACCTGCATGCTGGGTGGCTGTTGCTCTTCCTGCTGGGAGGGGCCGTAATCGTTGGCGAAGCGATCGACCGGATCCTGGTCCTGCGGCGAAGCGTCGCGCCCGAGCCGCTCGCGTGGCGGCAGCTCGGGTGGTTGGCGGCAGCGCTGGTGGCCTCGGCAGCCGTCATCAGCGTGAACCCCAGCGGCCCCGCCCTGTACCTCTATCCGCTCGAGACGGCCTCGATCGCCGCTCATCGAGACTTCCTGGCGGAATGGTCACCGCCCGACATCGCGACGCTTCCGGGTCAGCTGTTTGTCAGCTACGTGGTCCTGGGCGTGGTGCCAGCTCTGGCGCTGGGATGGCGTCGGATGCGGGCCGCCGACGCGCTCGTCCTGGTCGGCCTGACGGTCATGGGGGCAACGGCCGCGCGATTCCTGCTCGTGGTCGGACCTATCGGCCTGGCAATCGTGGCGTTCACCCTCACGCCGGTCATCGCGGAGACAGACCTCGGACGACAGCTCGCACCGCGCGTCGAGCGGATGGCTCGACCACCTCGCCGCGGTGCCGCTGCCAGCGTGAACCTTGCCCTCGCGGGCATCCTCGCGGCGGTCGGGGTCGGAATCACGATGGCTCGCGTATCCCCGGCGGTGCAGCGATCGGCCATTGGGGAGCACATGCCGGTGAGAGCCGTCGATTGGATCGTGGCCAACGAACCCGGTGACCGGCCGTTCAACACGTATGCGTGGGGTGGGTACCTCGGCTTCGAGCGACCGGGGACGCTGGTGTACATCGACGGTCGGTCCGATATTTATGGCGACGCGCCCATCCGCGCTTATGCCGACGCCATCTCGCTCCGGGCGAACCCGCAGATGCTGCTGGATCACGGCGAGATCGATCACGTCCTCTTCAACACCGATCATCCGTTCGCGGAGTGGCTGGACGAGAACCCGGCATGGACCCGCGCCTATTCGGATGAACAGGCGTCGGTGTGGGTCCGCCCCGGACGCGGACCATGACCGCGGGTACCCGCCGCTGGGCATCGATCGCGGTCGCGGCGGTGCTCGCCATCGCGGTCGTCGGGCTCCCGATTCTTGCGTTCTTCGACGAGCGGCCGGGCCGGTTCGGGTGGCAGATGTACGCCACGATCAACCCGGCACCGGAAGCTTCGGTCGAACGCGCCGACGGATTGCTGGAGCCGGTCGACCTCGGTCCATTGCTCGCCGATGCGAGGGCTGAGATCGAATGGGCGGATCCCCTCGCAGAGCTTCTCTGCCGGGACGAGTCGGTCGCTGCGGTGGTGGTGACCGATCGGGCGGGACGGTCCAGGGTGCCTTGTCCGTGACGGCGCCGACTCGGCTCTTCACGGCAACTGAGCGCCCGGAGGCGGCGAGCGTCGCGCGCGGCGTGATCGGCGTGGCCGCCATGCTCAAGGCACTCGAGCGAGCACCCATCCTCGAGCGCCTCAGCGACCCGGCGGTGGTGCGCGTCCCGTATTTCGCGGGCCAGCCGTCACTCGCGGATGTGCCCTCGGTCCTGGTGATCCTGCTGTGGGTCGTGCTTGCCGGAGCATTCGCCATCGGCTTCTCTGCCCGGGTGACCGGGGCGGCGCTGACGCTCCTCCTGCTCGCGGTCCTGTTCAGCGACCAGCAGCTGTACAGCAACCACCTCTACCTGCTCATCTGGGTCGTGGGCCTGCTCACCCTGGCCAGCCCCGGCACCCCACGGTCGGCCGATGGCCGCGTCGGCGGCGCACGCGGCGCGATCCCGTCGTGGCCGATATGGCTGCTCCGCCTCCAGCTCAGCGTGCTCTACCTGTTCGCCGGGCTGTCGAAGGTCACGGGCGAGTACCTCTCCGGTGCCGTCGTGTCGCTGAGCCTCCGAGAAGGCGGATTCCTGGCCGTTCCTGCCGAGTGGCGCACCTTCGAGGTCATGGTCGCCGCTGCCGTGCTGTCGATCATCGCCGAGATTGGGCTCGCGGCCGCCCTGTGGCTGCCCCACTGGCGCCGGACAGCGTTCGTCGTTGGGTTCGCGCTGCACTTTGGCATCGCCGCCTGGTTCGATCCCACCCTTCCCCTGTTGATATTCGCGATCATTGCCCTCACGCCGTACCTGCTGTTTCTGGACCTCGAGCCTCGGCCGCTCACCGTGGTGTTCGATGACTCGTGCGGCTTCTGCACGCGCTGGATCACGTGGTTCCGACGGCTCGACTGGCTCCGAGTCGTCGTCGTCGTGCCGAGCTCGGATGTTGTGGCACTCAAGCGGCTCAACGTGCCGCGCGCCGACGCGGACCGGGCGCTCCAGGTCATCGCGAATGATGAGCGTGAGCAGGGGTTCGATGCGGTCGTGCGGGTCCTCGAGCGCATGCCGGTGAGCTTCCTGTGGGCTCCGCTGGCTCGGCTATGGCCGGTCCGCCAGGTCGGACGGAGGATCTACGCGCGCGTGGCTGGTCGGCGCCGATGCTCGATCGTGCCCGGGCATGCCGGGCCGGCGTCCTAGGAGCAGCGCAGCAGCAGGACTGATCGATCGTCCTCGTGTGCCGGGCACCAATCGTGGCCGCGTGCCTCGTCGATGAGTGGGGCCGCCGGCGGCAGCAGGATCCCTTCGACGCCGTAGCGGTCGGAGAGCTCCTCCCAACCTGGCTCGGCTGCACGAAGGACGAGGTAGTCCTCGAAGATCTGCCTCGGGTACATGTCGCTCCGCCCGTCGATGAACACCTGGCCGCCGCCTTCCCGCAGCCGATGGATCGCGTACCCGCCCCAGTCGTAGTCGACCAGCAGTCGGGCGTCCGGGTCACGCGCGGCCAGCGCGTCGAACGCTGCCGCCGGAAAGACCGTGCGTTCGTCTCCCCGGGCGACCGAGGGCACGACGATCACCATGCCCGCAACGACGGCCGCCGCCGCCCCGATCTCCAACAGCCGGCGCTGCCGCGCGCGGGTCGCGGCAAGGACGGGCTGCTCGCCAAGGCGGGCCTGGAGGCCGTTCGCCAGGACGGGGAGGGTCAGGATCACCGCGATCGGCGCATTACGGACCGCGAGCAACGCGGCGAGCAGACCGGCGGCCCCCAACGCGACGAGCCAAACCGGCGTTCCGCGACGACCCAGCAGAAGGAATCCCACCAGCAGAATGGCGATCCCGACCTGCCGCGGATCAGTGAAGTCTGCCGCCTGCCACTCGGCGATGAATGCCGTGCCCCAGTCGTCCTGCCGCAGGTAGCGCAGCGGGTAGAGAAGGCCAGCGACGCCGGACGGCGTGAAGGCGCACGCCAGCCCGGACGCGATGAGCATGCCGACCGTCGCCAAGCGCCTGGCTCGCATGGGGGTGCGGCCGAGCAGCGTGAAGACCGCGTACACGCCGATCATCGCCAGGCCGATTACCCACAGCCCGTGGACGTTCGCCCACAACAGCATGATCGGCGGGACGAGCCACGGACGGACACGATGGTCTGGCCGCATCTTGATGAGCAGCACGAGCAGGCCGGCAACGAACACCCATGACAGCACCTGCGGCCGCACGGTCGCGTACGACGCGAGGGTGTACGTGCCGATCGCGATCCACGGCAGGAGGGCGCGCACGCCCATCCCGTCTCGCGCGATCCCGACCGCCGGCACGAGCAGTACGGCGCTCACCGCGACACCAAAGATCCCAGCGGTGATCGGATACCCGACCGAATCCACGAGGACCGCGATCAGGACCTCGCCGAGCCACTCGTGCGCCACCCACGGCCCGCTGTAGGCAAAAGAGTAGGGATCGACCGTCGGGACGCTACCGCTCTCGAGAATGAGACGGCCTGTGGCCAGGTGCCACCAGTAGTCGGCGTCAACCGGACCACGGACGACGACAAGGATGACGAGGAAGGCCACGACCACGCCCGCCAGGATGGTCAGCGGCGAGGGGAGCATCGTTCTCGAAAGTACCACGGGCATCCGGCGTCGGCTCGGTAGTATCGACCGCATGCCGCCCCGAGCCACCCTGTGGCGCGACCTCGCGATGCTCACCGTCGTGGCACTGGCAGTCCGCAGCCTCGCTGCGTGGCTCGTGCCATTCCCCCCTCACGTCGACGCCGCCTACTACACGATGGTCGGCGAGCAGCTCGCCATCGGCAACGGATTCACGGCACCCGCGATCTGGAGCTTCCTCGAGGTCGGAGGCCGGCTGCCGTCGGAGCCTCGCCTGCCGGTCCCCAGCAACGGACACTGGATGCCGCTGCCGGCGATCGTGGCGGCGGCGGGAATGTCCATCTTCGGCCCCGACTGGCGGGCTGGCCAGGTCCCCATGGTGCTGCTGTCGACGGCCTTGGTGCCCATGACCTACGTCGGCGGCATCTTGGGCTGGCGAAGCCGACGCACGGCGATGCTGGGCGCTCTGCTCGCGATTCCGGCCGGTCCGCTACTGCTGATGTACCCGCTCGTGGAATCGTTCGCCGTCTTCGGCGTCGTTGGCGGAGCGGCGCTGCTGTCCAGCCTGCGGGCGGTCGATGCGGAGCGCCCGGGACTATGGCTCGTGCTCGCCGGGGCGTTCGTCGGGCTTGCCGCCCTCACCCGGATCGACGGCGTGATCCTCGCGCTGGCACCCGCGACCGTCTGGATGCTGCGGCGACCATGGGCGATGACGGGACGCGACCGCACGAGTGCACTCGCGTGGGGCTTCGCCAGTGCGACTGCCTTCGCCGTGATCCTGTCGCCCTGGCTCCTGCGGAACCTCGACGTCTTTGGTACCGCTTTCCCGTCCCCCGGCGGGCGGCTGCTGTGGATCCGTGACTACAACGAGCACCTCTCAATCAGCCTGGACCTGACCGTGAGTCGATACCTCGAATGGGGACCCGTGCCGATCCTCGCCTCGAAGCTCAACGCCCTGGTCGAGGTCGTCGGTCGATCGCTCGGGCTGTTCGGCGGACAATTCGGACTGACGTTCGTCGCTGGCCTCTGGCGATACGGCCGGGAGCGCCGACATCTGCCGTTCACCGTCTATTTCGGGGTCATGTTCCTCGCCATGGTGCTGCTGTTCACGGAGCACGCTCCGAAGGGTGCCTACCTGCATACCGCTCCGGCATGGCTCCCGATCGCCCTTCCGATGGCGGTGGCCGGCGTCGGTCCGCTGGCCTCGGGTGCCGGCAGGTGGTGGCGGTTCCTGCGCAGGCCCGCGACCCATCGGTTCCTGGAGGTGGCGGGATTGATCGGGGCGGTGGTGCTCGCTGTCGCCGGAGCGCTCACCCTTCTTCTCCAGTGGGACGTGCGTCTCGACCGTCACCAGGCGGCCGCCCGGTACCTGGCCGCGGAGGCCACTTCGAGCGATGTCCTTCTCTCCGCCGATCCCTCGAGCCTCTTCCTCCTCACCGGCCTCCGCGGCGTGCCGACGTCGTTCGACCCGTACGCCGTCATCGGCGAGGTCGTCGAAGCCTATGGTGTCGACTGGGTGGTGGTCACTCTCGATGGCGACGCGACCGTCGATCCGCTCGGGCTGTGGAATGGGTCGTCGGCCGTCGACGTCACCGGAGCCTCGCCGGCATTCCTCCCCGACGAGCCCGCGTTCGAGGTCGATGGCGTCCGGATCTACGAGGTTCGCGCCGACGCCGAGTAGTACTTCCGGGACACAAGTACTGTTGCTCGTGTGCACAGGACGCCGACAGCATGGTCACGGCGTCCGGTACTAGGCCGGACCCGGTACTCAGGAGAACCATGCCGAACGATCCAGCGCGGGGAAGCGCGAGCGAGCGGTTCGACCGCATCGGCGCCGATGCCGCGGAGAGCCTCCGTGGCGACTCGCGTCGCGTGCACGCGTTGGCCGAGCAGTTCCGCGAGCAGTACCGCAGCGACCTCGAGGAGTGGATGCAGCTCCGCGCGCGGCTCGACCGCCGCGGCGGCTCATTGAAGCCCGTCGGGACCGATGCGCTGCGCGCCGAATACGAGGCGCGCGGGCGAGACCTGGCTGCGCTTCAGTCACGGCTCAAGCGGCTCGACGTCGTCGCGCGCCAGCTCGACATCCTGTGGGGCTACCTCGATTCGCCCGAGACCGTGGGCGAGGAGCCCGGACCGATGGCCGACGATTCGCCGGCCACCATGAGCCTGCGCATCGTGCAGGCCCAGGAGGGCGAGCGCCAGCGCATGGCCGAGGACATCCACGACGGCCCGGCCCAGGTCCTCACAAACGCCATCTTCCAGGTCGAGTATCTGGATCGCATCCTGGGCGACACCGATCGCGCTGCCCATGCCGAGATCGCCTTCCTGCGCGACATGCTGCACAACGGCCTGGACGAGGTGCGCACCTTCATCACCGACCTGCGGCCACCGGTCCTGGATGTCGGAATGGCGGTCGTGCTCGCCCAGCGCGCTGAGCAGGTCGAGCAGCGGCACGGGATCACGGTCGAGTTGTCGGTCGACGGCATCGACGAGCGCCTGAGCCCGGCACAGCGCGCATCGGTCCTGCGCATCGTGCAGGAAGCATTGCAGAACGTGCGCAAGCACGCGGCTGCCAGCAGGGTCGTCATCGGTCTTTCCAGTGACACCCTCGTCATCGAGGACAACGGACGCGGCTTCGACCTGATGCGCCTCGCATCGGGCGCCAGCCGCAACTTCGGATTGCAATTCATGCGGGAGCGCGCCGAGCTGCTCGGCGGCCAGCTCCAGATCGAGTCACGACAGGGTGAAGGCACCCGAATCCTGCTCCGGCTGCCGGAGCAGGATCGCATCGCACACTGAGGAGGAGACCCTATGGAAGTCGAAACCAAGGCCAAGGCCGATGAGCGCCGCAGAGGTGGCGACCGCCGCGCAGGAAACATCCGGGTCGTCATCGTGGACGGCCACACCCTGTTCCGTCGCGGCGTCCGAAACATCCTGGAGCTCGAGGACGACATCGAGGTCGTGGGAGAAGCCGGCGCTGGCCGAGACGCGCTGGCCATGGTCCAGGATGTCACACCCGATGTCGTCCTCATGGACCTGGGGCTGCCGGCGCCGAACGGGATCGAGACGACCCAGCGCCTGAAGCGGGAGCTCCCGCACACCGGCGTGATCGTCCTGGCCTCGAACGACGACGAAGATCAGCTGTTCGATGCAATCAAGGCCGGAGCCGCGGCGTACGTGCTGAAGGACATCGACCCCGCAGACCTGATCGCCATCATCCGACGTGTGCGCGCGGGCGAGTACCTGATCAACGACAAGGTCTTCGCCAAGCCGGCCGTCGCGTCACGCGTCCTCAAGGAGTTCCGCGAGCTGGCGGTCTATGGCTCGGAGGCGCAGCCGATCTTCGCGCCGCTCTCACCGCGCGAGGTCGAGATCCTCGACAACATTGCCCAGGGCATGACGAACAAGCAGGTTGCCTACGCGCTGGGCATCAGCGAGCAGACAGTCAAGAACCACATGAGCTCCATTCTTCGGAAGCTTTCGGTCAACGATCGCACCCAGGCGGTGGTCTATGCCATGCGTCAGGGATGGATCAAGATCCCCGAGGACTGACCTACAGAAGTCCCGACCAGTTCGGTACGTGAGTTCCATTGGTGCGGTGTTCGCGCACGCGTAACGTTCTGATCACGTCACCACGGGTATCCGCGGCGACCTTCATCGGAAGACTGACGGCTCCGCGTCGGTCTTCCAGGACTCCTCCTCCGGTGCTAGGGAGCCGCTCCTCAAGGAGCGGCTCCCTTCGTGTTGTGCGGTTCGGCCGTCCCCAGTACGGTCTGGTTCTATTGACAAACGGGATCGCAGCAGCGATGGTATGGCTCCGCTGCTGGGGGCGATAGGACCATTCGGCCATATTCATTGCCGACGCCGGTCCGTACGCTCCCGATGCAAATCTTCTCGGAAAGGAGGTTCCAAACACACATGATCAAGGACTTCATCAGCAATCTTCTGGCTCGTTTCCAGAGTGACGACGAGGAAGGCCAGACTCTCGTCGAGTACGGTCTGCTTCTCGCCCTCATCGCGATCATCGTGATTGTTGCCCTCATCTTCTTGGGCCCGATCATCAGCCAGCTGTTCCAGAACGTCGGTACGACGCTCAAGAACGTCTAGCCGATCGTCATTCGCGACAAAACCCCTCGGCTTCCAAGCCGAGGGGTTTTTTCGTGCCGCGAGAAAAGCGGTCGCGGAGTACCACCCGACCAGTAGCCCACAAGTCCAGTCGTGGGAAGTTGCCGACGGTGCGTAGACTGTTGACCACAGGCACAACAGTGCCCATGCATGGCGACCTCTATCCCTATCTACCCACCCGAGCCCAAAGGGGACCTTTCGTGAAGCGATCGAATCGCCTCGTCATCCTGGTCGGCGTTCTGCTTGCCGTTCTCGCCTTCGTTGCAATCGTGATCCTGCTCAACGCGCCCGAACCAGAAATTGTGGCGGAAGACGTTCGCGTGACGGTCCTCGTCGCGACACAGGACATCGCCGTCGGCGATCCCATCACGCCGGACGTCGTCGAGGAACTACCGGTCAATCCGGAGGATGTCCAGGTGACTGCCCTCGGGAGTGCAAGCGTTGTCGCCGGCCAGCCGGCGCTCTTCGCCATTCCGGCCGGCGCACAGGTGACTGCCGAGGCGATCGGGCGTGGTGACGACCCAACCACCGACATTCCCAGGCTCCTTGAGCCAGGCGAGAAGGCCATCGCCTTCCAGGTGGATCGAGCGACCGGCCTGGACTTCCTCGTGAAGGGCGGTGACACCATCGATATCGTCATGTCCCAGGCGATCAATGTGCTGCAGGAAACTGCTGACTCTGCCGCCAGTACCGACGAGGCTGCTCCGCCGCGCTTCGAGGCCATCCCCGGGCTCGAGGCCGCGCGCACCGTCAAGGCAATCCTCCAAGACAAGCGGGTCATCTACGTCAGTGCGACGCGCGCAGTCGAGCAGGAGCCGACCGATACCAACGGTGACGGCGTCATCAACGAACTGGACGAACAGGCGGCGCAGGTCATCGATAGCGTGATCATCGTATTTGCCGGCACGGCGCAGGACGCGGAGGTGATCAAGTTCGCCCAGAACGATCTCAGCGAAGTCGGATCGCTGACCGCGATCGTCCGCCATGCCGATGACGACGAGGTCGAGGAGACGCTCGGCGTCACCATCGACCAGCTCGTCGAGGAGTTCGGCCTTCGCATCCCAAGCATCGTCGAGCAGCTCAACGAGGAGACGGCACCGTAGGAGGCTCAGGCCTCCCGCGGTTCAGCCGAGCCACGCATGATCAAGGTTCTCATCGTCGACGACATTCCCGAGACGCGCGACCATCTCTCGCGTCTCCTTGGGATGGAGCGTGAGATTGACGTTGCCGGCACCGCCGGCTCTGGCGAGGACGCGATCCGCGTTTCGATGGAGCTACGGCCGGATGTCATCGTCATGGACATCAACATGCCGGGCATGGACGGCATCGGTGCCGCCGAGATCATCTCGCAACGACTGCCGCACAGCCCGATCATCATGATGAGCGTCCACGGCGAGGCGGAGCAGCTCAAGCGGTCCATGCTCGCCGGTGCCCGCGAGTTCCTCGTCAAGCCGTTCAGCGCCGATGAGTTCACCACCTCGATCAAGCGCGTGCACGAGCGGGAACTCGCTCGCCGCGACCAGATGCAGGAAGCGGGCGGCGTGGCCGCCACGACAGCCGTCGATTCGGGGGATCCCGAGGACCACCAGGTGCTCGCCGTGTTCTCGCCGAAAGGCGGGGCCGGGCGGACCACCCTTGCCGTGAACCTGGCCCTCGCTCTCAGGCGAGAGACGAAACAGCGGGTGGCGCTCATCGACGCGAACCTTCAGTTCGGCGACGTTGGCGTCCTGTTGAACCTGAATCCGAAGAATCGCTCGGTCGCCGAGGCGGTCGAAGGCGGCGAGCCGGATGGCGACATCATCGAGTCGGTCATGGTCGAGCATTCGACCGGCATCCGGGTGCTCCTTGCGCCCCCGTCTCCCGAGGGAGCAGACCTCGTCACCCCCGCGTACCTCAAGAAGATCATCGGTTTCCTCCGTGAGACCCACGATTGGGTCGTGGTGGATCTCCCCTCCGGCCTCAACGACCACACCCTTGGCGTCCTCGACCTCGCCGATCAGATTCTTGTCGTCGCCGCCCTTGAGATCACCACCATCAAGAACGTTCGGCTCTTCCTGGAGGTTGCGGATCAGCTCGAGTACGAGCGTTCCAAGATCCGCCTCGTCATCAACCGCTCTGACGCGTCCCAGGGAATTCGCATCGGCGACGTGGAGGCTTCCATTCGTCGCTCGATCGACGGGACCATCGTGTCCGACGGCCGCCTGGCCGTGCTCGCGGTGAATCGCGGTGTACCGTTCGTCGTATCACATCCAGAGTCGCCCCTCTCGCGCGACGTCTTCAAGCTCGCCCGAACGCTCGCCGGCGCGGGAAATGCCACCACCGGAAAGACCGATAAGGCCGCAAAGCGCGGACTCTTCGCGCGCCGCTGAGACTATTGGAAGGACGCAGGACATGTCACTGCTGAAGCGAATCGAACGGGCCCGTCCCGCCGCGGAGGGGGAATCGCAGACACCCGACGTCCCCGCGACGGTTCCACCGTCAGGTGGGACGTCGCAGACGCCGGCCGCCGGCACCGGTGGACCGCCGGCACCGGCGCCCCCGGTCGCCGCACCATCGCGCTTCGCGGGCGCAATGCCCGCACGCGAGTCCTTCCGGGAGGCGAAGTTCCGCGTCCAGAACCGCCTTGTCAATGAGCTGGACCCCAAGCTCGACCTGTCAAACCAGGTTGAGGTGCGTCGTAAGATCGAGGAGCTCTTTGGCAGGATCGCCGACGAAGAGGGCCTTGCCCTCACCCGTGCCGAGCGCGTCCGCATGCTGGAGCAGATCACCGACGAGATCCTGGGCCTTGGCCCGCTCGAGCCGCTTCTCCGCGACGAGACCCTCACCGAGGTGATGGTCAACGGGCCGCAGCAGGTCTACATCGAGCGCGATGGCAAGCTGGAACTCACGAACGTGACGTTCCAGAACGATGAGCATGTGATGCGGATCATCCAGCGGATCATCGCGCCCATCGGCCGCCGCGTGGACGAATCGAGTCCCATGGTCGACGCCCGCTTGGCGGACGGCTCGCGCGTGAACGCCATCATTCCGCCCCTCTCGCTGGTCGGCCCGGTCGTCACCATTCGAAAGTTCTCGGCGACACCGTTCACCGTGGACGACCTCATTCGATTCGGGACCGCAACCCCGGACATGTTCGAGTTCCTCGAAGCCTGCGTGAAGGCGCGGCTGAACGTGTTCGTGTCCGGTGGCACCGGCTCGGGCAAGACGACCATGCTCAACATCCTCTCGTCCTTCATTCCGGATGACGAGCGCATTGTCACGATCGAGGACGCGGCCGAGCTTCAGCTTCGCCAGGAACACGTGGTCACGCTCGAATCGCGGCCCGCCAACATCGAGGGCAAGGGCGCCATCCCGATTCGCGAGCTCGTGCGCAACTCGCTCCGAATGCGGCCCGACCGCATCGTGGTCGGAGAGTGCCGCTCCGGGGAGGCGCTGGACATGCTCCAGGCCATGAACACCGGACACGACGGCTCGATGTCCACCGGTCACGCGAACAGTCCCCGCGACATGCTGAGCCGCCTCGAAACCATGGTCCTCATGGCCGGCATGGACCTGCCACTCAAGGCCATTCGTGAACAGGTCGCGTCCGCGGTCGACCTCATCGTCCAGCAGAACCGCCTCAAAGACGGATCTCGCAAGATCGTCAACATCACCGAGGTCCAGGGCATGGAGGGTGACGTCATCGTAATGCAGGACGTCTTCGTCTATGAGCAGTCAGGAATCATCGAGGGCAAGATCCAGGGTCGCCTCAGGCCGACCGGTATCCGTCCGAAGTTCGTGGAGAAGTTCGAGGCCGCCGGAATCCATTTGCCGAACAACATCTTCGGATCCCCGTTCTGATGGACATGCTTCCATTTCTCATCGCCGGCCTGACGGCCATGGCTGTCCTGTTGATTGCCGTTGGCATCTCCATGAGCGGCGGTGCGGGAACGGTCGGTTCGCGCCTCGAGCGCTACGCGTCAGCGAAGTCGGGCACCGGCAACAGTGCAGGTGAGGATCGCGGCAGCGTCGTTGTGGCGGGTCTTTCGCGCGTCATGGAGCGGCAGGATCGTGGGGCCAGGCTCGCAGTGGAGCTCGCTCGTGCCGACCTGAAACTGCGGCCCGCCGAATTTGCCATCGCATGGTTCGCCTCTCCCTTCCTGTTCGCCGGTGCCGCGTTTCTGCTGAGCTTGTTCTTTCCCGCGCTGAGGAATCCGGTGGCACTCGCAGTCGCAGCCCTAATCGGCGCGTATTTTCCTCGGTTCTATCTCAAGCGGCGCCAGGGAAAACGACTCAAAGCGTTCGCCGCCCAATTGCCAGACACGATCACACTGCTGGCGAATTCCCTCCGAGCTGGCTCGTCGTTCCTTCAGGGCGTCGAACTCGTAACCCGCGAGGGGCGACCGCCTATCAGCGAAGAGTTCGAACGCGTCGTGCGCGAGATGCAGCTCGGGATGGCACTCCAACCGGCCCTCAACAACCTAGCGTCGCGCATGAACAGCGAGGATCTGGATCTGGTGGTGACGGCGATCAGTATCCAGAGCCAAGTCGGCGGAAATCTCGCGACGGTCCTCGATTCAATCGCTCACACCATTCGCGAGCGAATACGTTTGATGGGTGAGATCAATACCCTTACCGCCATGCAGCGATACAGTGGCTATGTCATCACCGCCCTCCCAGTCGCCCTTGGCCTTCTTCTCGCCGTAATCAGTCCTTCGTACATGGGACCCATGTTCGAACGCCCTCCGGAGGCCTTCGGCCTTCCGCTAGGAGTCGTCTTATTTCTCGTGGGACTCTTCATGATGGGCTTGGGCTACTTTTTCATCCGACGCATCGTCGATATCAAGGTTTAATGCAATGACTCCCGAAATCATCATCGCCATCCTGGCTGCCACCGCTGTCCTCCTCGTTACATACGGGATCGCAGCGCGGCCATCCGAGGACGCCGTGCAGGCGCGCCTGTCACAGCTTGTCGTTCAGCCCAAATCGCTTGAAGAGATCGAGCTCAACCAGCCCTTTTACGACCGAACGGTCCGACCCCTAATACAGCGCCTCTCGAGCGTGAGGAAGCGACAGGACGGCGGGGTCATTGCCCGAACCGATGCGCGGTTAGAGAGGGCAGGCTACCCAGGGGGCCTTCGTGGGGCCGACTGGCTGGGCGTGAAGCTCCTGGGTGCCATTGTCGGTGCCCTTGGCGTCTTCCTCCTCCTGCTCCTGGTCACCGGGGGCACGTTCGCCGTGGCAATCATCGGTGGAGTGGTCGGTCTCATGGTCGGATTTGTTGCCCCGGAGTTCTGGCTCGGCAAGAAGATTAAGGCTCGCTCCATGGCCATGATGCTGCAACTTCCTGATGCGCTCGACCTGCTGACCATCTCGGTGGAAGCGGGGCTGGGCTTCGACGCGGCGCTGGCGAAATGCGTGGAGAAGATGGAAGGGCCGCTGATCGACGAGTTCCGTCAGGCACTGGCAGAGGTCCGCATGGGCCGTTCTCGCCGCGAGGCCCTGCGTGACGTCGCCTCGCGTGCGGATGATCAGTCGCTCAGCAACTTCATCGGTGCCATCGTCCAGGCTGAACAACTCGGCGTGCCGATCGCCAAGGTCCTCCAGATCCAGTCGCAACAATTGCGAATCGTCCGTCGGCAGCGCGCCGAGGAAGCTGCGGCCAAGGCGCCGATCAAGATGCTCTTCCCTATGGTCGGCTGCATCTTCCCGACAATCTTCATCGTAATCCTCGGACCGGCCGTCGTCACCATCATGGGCGGCGTCGGCATCTAGCGGTGCTACCGCCGGTGCGACCGGCCGTCCTGCTGGTCGATGACGACCTGACGCTGCTCTCGGTGGTCTCGCGGCGCGTGAGCCGCGCCGGATTCGAGGTGCGAACCGCAACGTCCGGGCCTGATGCGCTAAAGCAGTTGGAGGGGACCTGGCCCGCCATCCTGGTAATTGACCTAATGATGCCGGGCATGGACGGCTTTGAGCTCGCGCGACGCGTGAAACAGCTCGCCGACCTTCCGATCATCGTCCTCTCGGCGATCGATGCATCTGAAGCCAAGGTGAGCGCGCTCGAACTGTATGCCGAGGATTACATCACGAAGCCATTCGACCCAGACGAGCTGGTGGCCCGCATCCAGCGCGTCCTGCGCCGTGCGTCCGTGGGCAGCCCGCACATCTTGTTGGCTGATGGCGGTGTTGAGGTCGACCTAGCTACGCGTCGCCTCACGACGCCCTCGGGGACTCAGCAGCTGACGCCGACCGAGGCACGCCTGCTCCAGGTCCTCGCCTCAGCCGTCGACCGCGTCGTCCCCACCGAAGAGCTGCTGGGGCGAGTCTGGACAGATGCGGATGGTGCCGACCCGTCGTACCTGTGGGTGACCGTGCGACGGCTGCGCCGCAAACTGGAGGCGGATCCGGACCACCCGCGCCTTCTGATCACCGAACGGGGCATCGGCTACCGGCTCGTCTCGACGTTCACCGCCACCACGCGCGCCTGAGCCGTCGTGCCGACACCCGGCCTCTGGCTACGCGTATTTGCGGCGCTGCTACTCGCGGTAATGCCGCCGCTCCTGCTCCTGGTGGGAGCACTGCTTCTGACCGAGACCATCCTCGCCCGGACCGATCCCGACTTGGTGGCCGTTGTCGTGATCGTCGGCTCCATCCTCTGGGCTGCACTCCTCGGCGTTGTGTATGCCCGTAGCCTGGGGGAAGACTTTCGCTCGCTGCTGTCCTTGGCGGAACGCGGCGACCAGCGAACGAATGCCGAGAGCGGGGACGCCTATCGACAGCTCGCGAGCTCGCTGGATGAGCGAAATCGACAGGTGGCGGCGCTCGCACGCGAAACGAACCTGGTGCCCATCGACAATCCGCCCCGAGAGGTAGTCGCCGCGGTCGTATCAGCGGTCCAGTCGGTGATGCGAGACCCGACCTGGCGATGCGCAGTCCTCACGTCAGAAAGTGAGGACCTGCTGCCGCCGGGCATCTATCACGGGTCCGAGGAGTCGAGGGACGTCGAACCGATCGGAGAGCTCGAAGGCTGGGCAGCCGTCTCGGCGGCCGATGTTCCCGCGGGGCGGATCGACGGTCCCTGGGGAGCCTTCGCTGTCATCGATGTGGCAGTCAGCGATCGCCTGCGTGCCATCCTCTATGCGCCCTGGGAAGGACGCGTCAACCCTACGCCCGCCGAGGTCGATCTCCTGACTCTTGTTGGACAGCACGCCGGCACGGCGCTGGAGCACTCGCTTCTCTACGCACGGGTCCAGAGCCAGGCCGATGAGCTCAACCGACTGGCCTCCGTCCAGGCGGATTTCCTGCGTGGTGTCACCCACGACCTCCAGACCCCGTTGACCAGCATCGGCGCGTTGGCGACGGAGCTGCGCGCTGACGAGAGCGTTCCCGACCGGGCGCGGGCCGATCTCGACTCCATCACCCATCAGGCCGAGCGGCTTCGACGCATGGTGGCGCAACTGTTGGTCGCCTCTCGTCTCGAAGCCGGCGTGCTCACGCCGCAGCAGGAGGTGTTCGCCGTGCCACCCTTGATCGAGCGCACGTGGAATGCGCTGCGCGCGGACCGCGCCTTCGAGCTGGTCGTCGAAGGAGCGCCACATCTGGCGGTGGCCGATCCTGATCGGCTCGAACAGGTGCTCTGGGCGATCCTCGACAACGCCGTGAAATACTCACCCGCCGGATCCGAGATCCGCGTGCTCGTCAAGCCCGAGCAGGATCGGCTGGCGATGAGCATCCGTGACCGCGGCATCGGCATGGATGAGGCGACACGGGATCGCGCCTTCGAACAGTTCTATCGGTCCGGCGATGCGCGTCGGCTGGCGCCCGATGGAAGCGGCGTAGGCCTCTACGCGGCAAGCGGCCTCATGACTGCGATGGGTGGCTCGGTCACGGTCGACTCCCAACTCGGACGCGGAACGTCGTTCACCCTGCGCGTGCCCGCGGAGCCGAGCGAGGCGGCCGAGTAGTACGACTGTACCGGTGCGGTCCGGGACCAGACGCTCCACCCTGCAAGGTGACCTGCAAGGTCACCCCCATAGACTCCGTCCATTACTCGCTACCTGACTGCCCGAGCATGTTTTCCAGACGCCGATCCAAGACGCCGCTGAGCCGCGGCCAGGCCATGGTCGAATTTGCGCTGATCCTCCCGATCCTGGCGCTGCTGCTCGTCCTCGCCCTCGACGCCGGGCGAGTCTTTTTTGGGTGGGTAGGCCTCCACAACGCGACCCGGATTGCCGCCAATGAAGCCGGCTTAGCTCCGGATGCCTGGAGCGGAGCCGGAATTGCTTCGAAACAAGGTGACTACCGACAGATGGTCGCGAACGACCTCAATGCGATGAATTGCCTGCCACCCGACATGCAGCCGTGGAAGCCATCTGATGTCCCGGACCCGAGCTTCGAGAACAAGCAAGGGACCGCTGATCCTTACGAAATCGGCGATCATGCAGTCGTCAATCTGGATTGCGATTTTGACCTCATCTTTCCCCTTGCCGAGAACCTGCTCGGCGATACGCTGAACATCAGCGCGTTCTCGCAATTCGCCGTTCGGGGGGGATTGATCGCGGGAGTCCCGGTCGGCCCGGCCCCGCCCCCTGGGTCTACACCGACATGCGCGACCGGCGCCGTCGTTCCCTTACTGCGGGGAATGACTGTCCTGGAAGCACGGGTGGCTTGGTCAGCAGCAACGTTCACCGGGACGCTCAATCCCGTGACTGGTCCCGACGACTCGAACATTGTTGATGGTCAGAACACCAGTCCACCAACGGCACCCGGCGATTGCGCCGACAAGACCACGAGCGTCACCGTAACTCACTCGGTTGCTCCGACCTGCGCAGCAGGCGAGTTTGTCGTTCCGAGCTTGATCACGCTCACCGTTGAGGATGCTCGAGATAAGTGGGACGACGCCGGCTTCACCGGCTCGTTCACTCCGGTGGTCGGCAACGATGACCAGATTGTTAAGTCCCAATCCACATCGACCGGACGAGCCGCAGGCCAGTGCAGCACGGAGACGACCCTGGTTGTGGTGGGCTACGGCCCTCCGACGCCATCCACCTGCACGGCTCCTGACATGACGGGGCTAACCAAATCCGCCGCCAGCAGCGCGTACTCCGGCGCACCCGCCTCGTTCACGGGCACGTTCAAATCCACCGGTCCAGGATCGGGCACAGTTGTCAGTCAGTCACTTGTGGGCGGGCAGCCCTATCCGTGCACGTCTGGCGTCACGGTGACGTTGAAGAACTGATGAAGATGACTCCCCCCAACGAACCGCGCGGCCAAAGCATGGTCGAGTTCGCCTTGATCGTTCCCATCTTCGTCCTCGTCGTGGTCGGACTCTTTGACGCCGGACGTGCCATCTACGCATTTAACACGATCCAGAACGCCTCGCGGGAGGCCGTCCGGCTCGCAATCGTGAACCAGAACGATAGTGCCATCGAGGCTGAAGCGATTGCCGCCGCTGTCGGTCTCGGAATCCAGGCCAGCGATGTCATCGTCACGGTTCGGGAGGGCGATTTTGCGACGGGCGGAACCGGCACCTGCTCAGCGAGCCCGGACATCGGCTGCGTAATCGAGGTGGCCGTGAACTACACATACACGGCCGCGACTCCTGTGGTGGGAACGCTCATGGGTTCCATCCCCATGACAGGGCAATCGCGCCAACCCATCGAATTTGCTTTCGAGTCGCCCTAGGGATGATCAAACAGGAGCAAGTGATGCACACATCCAGACCTCGCGATGAACGCGGCCAGATTCTGGTGATCGTTGCCGGTGGTCTTCTGGTACTCATCGCCATGGTCGGACTTGTTATCGACGGCGGGTACGCCTGGGGCAAGCAGCGCGATACACAGAATGCAGCCGACGCGGCGGCAGAGGCCGGTGCGACCGTCCTCGCCGAACGCTTGGGCGGAGCAACCAAGACCGATGCCGACGTTCGAGCCGCGGTCGACTTAGTGTCCGCCGAGAACGGAATTGATCCGCCGGCCGCGTACTACACCGTCGTGAACGGCAGCCTTGTCAACTCTGGCGGAGCCGTAGTCGCCAACGAATCGGCGGCAGCGCAGGTCGGGGGTGGCAGCATTCCGCCCACCGCCCAAGGCGTGCGCGCGATCGGCAGTCAAACCTTCGAGACTTTCCTCATGCGTGTCGTCGGCTTCAATGAGCTTACCGCCACCGCGCCCGCGACCGCCGTGTCTGGCTTCATCACCGACGTCTGTGCGGCCTCATCCGGATGCGATGTCATTCCGGTTACGTTCCCAGTGACTGTCGTCTCTTGCGACGGCCTCAACAACCCAGCCCCTGTGACCCCACCTCAGTTCTGGCAGGTCACGGGCCAGATCGTTTCGATCCCTCTCTGCAAGAATGGGCCAGGCAACGTGGGCTGGATCGACTGGACTCCCACTGCAGGCGGCACATCAGAATTGGAAGACTCGATTCTGGATCCGGATAACCCGTCAATTGACTTGCCCTCGTGGCAATACATCACCTCCACGGGCAACGTCAACACGCAGTACATCTACGACGCCATCAACGACACGTACGCGGGTAAGATCGTCCAGATTCCCCAATTCGATTCGACGTGCGACGCGCAACCAACTGGCCCACTCGTTATCGACTGCCCAGCGGGCAGCGTTGGGGGCAACGGGGCTCAACAGTGGTACCACCTACCCCAGTTCGCCGGTTTTCAGCTCTGCGGTCCAGCCATCCCGGAGTGCGCAGCGTTAGGGTTCTCCAAGGGCGCATACAACAACAACGGATCAGAAAAGGTCTGCGCTAACGTCGCCTACGGGAGTGATGACCCAAGCACATCCTGCCTGGTGGGCCGATTTGTTCGATTCATCACTCGGGGGACGGTTGGGGCAGGAACGGGCTCCAGCTCGGGCACATCCGCGATCGGAGTGCAGCTCATCCAGTAGGCCAATTAGCATGCGCGTCCGCTCAGCGGCGGCGAGGAAGCGTCTCGGTTCGGAAACGGACCGGGGCGCTTTCTCGTTGTTCCGCCTGCGATGATGCACCCATGACCGGCGGCCCCCGCTCTGTTCGCATCGAGAACGTGACCCGCGGGACGACGGTGGGCGAGCGCGTGCGCGTCGCAAGCTCCAGCCGTGACCGCACGGTCGGCCTCCTGCGGACGCCGGAGGTCAAGCCGGGCGAGGGCCTCTGGATTGAAAGATCACCGTCCATCCACATGTTCTTTATGCCGTACGCCATCGACGCCGTCTTCGTCAGCAAAACGGGTCGCGTGACCAAGGTGGTGCCCAACCTGAAGCCGTGGCGGGTCGTATGGTGGGCGCGAAGCGCCCGCGACTGCCTGGAGCTGCGAGCCGGCGCTGCCGCCGAGAGCGGTACACAGGTTGGCGACGAGTTGCGCCTGGTCGACCTGCCCTAGACTTCCCGGGCCACGGCGAAGCCGTATACCGCCTGGCATCCGGCCGCGGCAAGGACCGATGCGCACGACTCCAGCGTCGCCGTCGTGGTGATGATGTCATCCACCAGGATCACCGTGGGCGGCACGACCGCCCCGGTCCGCAGCCCGAATGCGCCGCGCAGGTTGTGAAGCCGGGCCGCTCGGTTGAGCCGATGCTGCTTCGTGGTGGATCGGCCGCGCGCCAGCAGGTCCGTAGTCGGCGCGCCGGTCAACCGAGAGAGGTGCCTTGAGAGAAGCTCGGCCTGGTTGTATCCGCGCGCTCGTCGACGCTCCACGTGGAGCGGGACGGGAACCAGCGTCGCCGGCCCCGTGAGAGCCAGGACATCGCGGAATGCAGGAGCTGCGGCACGCGCCAGGAGCGGAGCCAGGCGCGAGGCGCCGGTGTACTTGAGCGCCGCGAGGGCGCGGCGCATCGGTCCTTCGTAGGCAAAGGCTGCGACCGCCAGCGTCAGCGCATCACCGACGACCACTCCCGCATCAGGGGCCAGGAAGCAATCCGCGGGCCGTGAGGGCGCCTCGAGCCCATCCAGGCAGTCGGGACACAGTAGCGCACCCGATCGGCCACAGGCGGCGCACGCAGGCGGCATGAACAGGTCGAGCAGCGACATGATGCGTCCCATGATGCGCGGGGTGCCTTACCCGCAGCGTACTGGTGGCTTACGCGGCCGTGGGCAGGCCGGCATCGGGCCAATTCCCCTCAGGTGAGGCTAATCAGGAGAATGCGCCCAGATCCCACGGCTAACTCTCGCCAGCGGAGGCATTAAGCACCAGTGGCCCCTTCTGCGCCGCCGATATCGTCTTTTGCATTGCCGCTGCTGAGATACGCCCCACCACGTGAGAAATGGCGCGGTCGGAGTGCCGAACCGCGTGGCGTCGGCTGATCAGAGGCAACCGGGGTGCTAGCCTAGGGAGCCACCCCGGACACACGCGCAGCGGAGGGCAGGGAAGAGTGAAGACGAACCTGACGGCCCGCAACCTGGAGCTGAGTGACCTGCTCCGAGAACAGATCCAGCACAAGCTCCAGCGGCTCGACCGCATCACGCATGACCTTGCAGAAGCCGATGTCGAGCTGATCGCGAAGGCATCCCACGCCGCGGACAGCGCGCAGGTCGCCGAGGTCACCCTGCGCAACAACGGCGATGTCCTGCGCTCGACTGCGGCTGGCGCCACGCCCATGGCCGCGCTCGACATCGTCGTCGACCGGCTCGAGCGCCAGGTCGTCCGTCACAAGGAGCGGCCGCGCAGCGTGCGGGAACGCCACGCCGACGAGGTCGAATCGGTCCTTGAGCGGGAGGCGCTGGGAACCATCGAGCCCGAGGCGGCCCCGGCTCCATCGGTGGTCAAGCTCAAGCGCTTCGACATGCAGCCGATGTTCTCCGAAGATGCCATTGCCGAGATGGAGGAGCTCGGCCACGCATTTTTCGTGTTCCTGGACGCCGAGACCGATAGGGTCGCGGTGCTCTATCGGCGCAGGAATGGGTCGTACGGGCTGATCGAGCCGGTCCTCGGCAACGGGAGATCGCGCTGAGACGCGCGCCGTCGATCAGAAGATGGCGGGGAAAACGAGCAGCGCCGCCACGATCCCGATCAACGCCACGAAGAAGACGAGCAGCGCAACGCCAAGGAGGTCGGTGCTCGGCATCTGCGGATCGGGCGATTCCGTCGAGTCCTCAGGCATGGCGCGCACCGTAGCACGACCCGAACCCCGACGGCGCCTGACGTGGCCGGCATCCGCTCCGCGGGTAGGCCTGCACATGGGCGTGGCGAACGGTTTGCTGAGGGCCGCACGCCGTTCTCGCCAGATCGGGGCACGAGCGCTCCAGATCTTCAGCGACAACCCAACGGCCTGGCGTCGGCGGCCCGAACCGCCGGCCGAGTCCTCGGAGTTCATCGCCTACTGCGCACGGGAAGGGATTACGCCGATCTCGATCCACGCCTCGTACCTCATCAACCTCGCGGGTTCCGCCGAGCCGTTCGCCACGCAATCCCGAGCCGGCCTCACCTTCGAGATGCAGCGGGCGCCGATGTACGGGGCGACACTCGTGAACACCCATATCGGGTCGCATCGAGGGGTCGGAGCGGACGTGGGGCTGCGGCAGATCGTGGAGTCCGTGCGCGCCGTCCTCGAGGCGTCGCCCGCATCGGTCCGGCTGGTGCTCGAGAACTCAACTGGCGGCGGAGATCTCCTTAGCTCTCGGATCGAGGAGCTGGCGGCCATCCTGGAAGGGGTGGGATCGGTGGCCGGGGCGGATCGGCTCGCGTTCTGCCTTGATACCGCCCACCTGTGGGGTGCCGGTTATGACATTTCCTCCGTTGCCGGTGTTGTTGCTGTGGTTGACCGATTCGATGAGCTGATCGGGCTGGACCGGCTGGCCTTGGTTCACCTCAACGATTCGCGGTCCCTGCTGGGCTCAAGAACGGATCGGCACGAGCACGTCGGTGCGGGTCAGATCGGGCCTGTGGGTTTGGGTGCGTTTCTGCGGGATCCTCGCCTGGCGCACGCGCCCTTCATCATGGAGACCCCCGGCGGGGACGAAGGTTATGACGCCGTCAACCTGCGTCGCGCGTTTCAGCTGTGGGCCGGCGCAGATTCTCTGCCGATCCTACCGCCGAAGGCCTTCCGCACGAACCGCCGCTCCACGCGGATGGCGCCTCGGGCCCGGTAGGTCCGGTCGTGGCCCGCTTCGCGGTTCGCGGTTCGCGGTTCGCTCGGTCAGCGTGCGAACGTACCAAGCAGAGCCCTATGGACCGTGGATCAGGCGCGTGGGTGGCATCCTCGCTCGCTAAGCGTGCGGATGGGCAAACGACGGCTGGTTCGCTGGCAAGTTCGCTCGCTGGGCGTTCCATCGGCAAAATCGCCGGCTGAGCGTTCCAGCCACCTCGCAAGATTAGCGGCCGTTCGAATACCCGTTCGAGGGCGAATGTGACCCGTTCCCGTTGCCGTTGGTGCGGTTGCGGCGTGAGCGAACGGCGATGTAGGCCTGCATCAACTCACGGACATCGGCCTCCGTGAGAGAGTCGTCGCCGCGCAGGGCGTATTCCACCCGGGTGGCGGGCATGACGGTGCGGGAGCTCACCGCGGAGAAGTAGGCGGGGCCATCGGCCTCATCGTGGATCTCACGCAGGCCGCGCGCCAGCTTGGTCGCAGTTCCCAAGGACGGCATCCGGTCGCCCTTGATCAGCCGGGAGATCGTGGAGTGATCCACGCCCGACTGAAGCGCCAATTGACGCTGGCTCATCTTCTTTTCCTTCAGCTGGCCACGCAGCCAGGCGTTGAAGGATCGTGGCGTCTGCAGGGTCATCTGCGACCTAACGTGCGCTGTATCCCACCGGTTCGGATGTGCCGATGGTGCATACGAGCGCCCGCAGCATCCGTTGTGGGCGGCGCCGCCTCAATAGGAGGAAGGTACCGACCGCCGGTCAGCCCGGGACGACCGCCCGAGCCCCGTGCGCGCGGCGGACCTTGCGGCTGAAGGCGTAGAGGATGCCGCCCAGGATGATGACGGTGACGATCGTCAGTCCCCGGTCCACCAGGGCAACCGCGGCCGCTGGCTCCTGCGGAACGCCATACAGGAAGAGGACGCCGATGATGCCGGCCTCCACGAAGCCGAAGCCGGCGGGCGTCAACGGAATGGCGGTCAGGAGAGCGGCCGCAAGAGCCACGAAGACCGATGCGCTGATTCCCAGACCCACCTCCGGCAGGTCAAGCGCCCGGATGACGAAGTAGAGCCGCGCGCCCTCCAGCAGCCAGATCCCGACGGTCAGCGCCAGGACCACCGGGACGCTGCGGGCTGAGAGCGCCCCGGTGCTGCCTTCCTGGAAGCGAATCCACAATTCGCCGATGCGCGCCGGCAGCCAGCGGCCGATGCGCGCGCCGTACAGCCGCAACCCGGCAAGCATCAGGATCAACGTGATGGCCAGCACGAAGCCGATCACGAAGAGCGCGTCGATCTCCGGACGAGACCGACCACGGAAGGACCAGAAGCCGGCGGTCAGTGCCAGCGCGGCGATGATGATGATGTCGGCGATGCGCTCGATGAACACCGTGCCCACGGTGCGCGAGATCGACGCCGCGTAGTTCGCTCTCAGCAGGTAGGCCCGATACAGATCGCCCAGCTTGGCCGGCACCAGGCAGTTGACGAACCACGAGAGGAACAGGATCTCGGTCGCATCACGGAAGCGGACCGGCATGCCACTGCGCCCGAGGACGTAGCGCCACCGGAAGCCGCGCAACGGGAAGGTAGCGTAATACGCCAGGAAGCCGAGCGCCAGGAAGCCGAGATCCGCCTGCCCCACCAGGCGGAAGACGAGGCCCCAGTTGAAGTCGTCGCCGAAGATGACCCGCGACAGGAAGTAGAGCAGGAGAAGGCCGAAGACCAGCGAGCCGATGGTCCGCACGTTCAGGAGCCTGCTGCGGAGCGACACCTGGTCGGCGGTGACCTCGTCCACGTTCGCTATCGGCTCACTCATCCGTATCGGGGTTCTTGGCCGGCAGCTCGGCGCCGGTCGGGCGCTTGACGGGCTCCTGACGCACGACCTCTGGCGTCTGCGGCCCCAGGATCGGTCCGGTGGCCGTCCGCTTGCCGCGCCATCCGTCGAACGCGTTCTTCCACACCGCCCAGCGCGTGGTGGCGTGGATGAAGACGCTGGATCGGCTTGCATGCCAGTCGTTTTCGGGCAGCAGCGCCTTCAGCTTTTCGGCGGTCTCGAAGGCGGGAAGGGCGTTGAAGGCCATCGCCACCTCGAAGCTCGAGTGGCTGTCGGAGGCGGCGACGCCGGGGATGCCGTACCGGTGCGCGAATTCCGCAGCCTCCTGGTTGTGCCGCTGAAGGGAGACCCGGCAGTTGAAGACCTCGATCATGTCGATCTTGCCGAGCTCGGCGAGGTTGCGCAGCGGCCCCTCCTTGATGTGCGAGCCGCGGAACGGGTCGAACGGGTGCGGGATGCTGACCAGCCCTCCCTGCCGATGGATCTCGTCCGCCGTTTCCTTGGCGCTGAGACCGCGGGGAATGGTCCTGTCGAGGAAGATGCCGACCACCTCGCCGTCCGCGGTCGAGACCTCCTCCCCCAGGATCACGGTCAGCCTGTCGTCCAGGCCCAGCTCGCGCACCTTGTCGCGCACCGCCACCGCGCCCTCGACGTTGTTGTGATTCGTTACCGCGACGTGCGTCAGGCCGCGCTCGATGGCGATCCTGATGAACTTCTCCTCGGGCAGGATCGAATCACGACTGAACCGGGTATGAATGTGGAAATCCACGAACGCTCGGCTCGTCGGCGGCTTGCCGGTTGCCTCCCGCTCCTCCTTGAGCGCAGCGCGAAGGTCGGTCGCCGATGCGGCGATGGTCACAATCGGCTCACGAATGGCTCACCAGGCTCTTGCGGTAGGCGCCGAAGTGCTCGAGCGCCATGCCGGTACCCACGGCAACGCTGTTCAGCGCGTTCTCCGCGACATGGCACGGGATGCCGGTCACCTGGGTCAGCAGCTTGTCGAGGTTTCGCAGGAGCGATCCGCCACCGGTCATGACCATCCCCTTGTCGATGATGTCGGAGCTCAGCTCGGGCGGCGTCTGCTCCAGCACGTTGCGCACGGCGGTGATGATCGCCTGGAGCGGCTGCTCGATCGCCTCTGTGATCTCCGTGGAGCTGATCGGAATGGTCCGTGGCAGGCCCGCGATCATGTCGCGGCCCTTGACCTCCATCCTGAGCGGCTCATCCATGGGCAATGCGGAGCCGATCTGGATCTTCACGTCCTCCGCGGTCCTGTCTCCGATCATGAGGTTGTACTTGCGCCGGATGTAGTTCGCGATGGTCTCGTCGAAGCGGTTGCCACCGACGCGGAGGGATTCGGAAACGACGATCCCGCCCAGCGCGATCACCGCGATCTCGCTCGTCCCTCCACCGATGTCGATGATCATGTTCCCGCTGGGTCCGGAGATCGGCACGTTTGCGCCGATGGCCGCCGCCAGCGGCTCCTCGATCAGGTACGCATCCTTCGCGCCGGCCTTGAGCGCGGCATCCCGGACCGCGCGCTTCTCGACTGAGGTGACGCCACTGGGGACGCTGATCATCACGTCCGGCTTGAAAAGTCTCACCCGGGCCACCTTGTTGATGACGTAGCGCAGCATCGCTTCGGTGATGAGGTAGTCGGCGATGACGCCGTCTCGCATGGGCCTGATGGCGCGGACGTTGCCCGGGGTGCGCCCGATCATCTCTCTCGCCTCTTCGCCCACCGCGACCAGGCGGTTATCGTCCTCGGAGATCGCCACGACGCTCGGTTCGTTGAGCACGACGCCCTTGCCCTTGACGTAAACCAGGATGTTGGCGGTGCCGAGGTCGATGCCGATCTTCATGCGTTCATGCGTGCGCTATCGGTCCAATTCGGGCGTGTGGGAGCCCGCAGTATACCGACCCTGCTTCCCCGGTCCGCTTTGGCGGTCGGGCTTCAGTGGTGGGGGCGTGGTGGCGACCGGCCGGTTGTGCACCGTGAGCGAGCGAAGTGGAGGCGAATTACGCAGAACCCCATGATTCGCACGCTGAGCGAGCGAATGGCAACGGGGATCACTTAGAACCCGCAAGTGAGAGCTCGTAAGCGGCGGTTTCGCACGCTGATCGAGCGAGCCGACGCGTAAGGCTCGTTCGAGCCCCTCAAGAAGAACGCCCGCTGGTCTGTTCGAACGCTCAGCGAGCGGAGCATCGAACCGTAGGGTAGGTGCGTTCAGGCGTTCGAGGATGGGCTGAGAAGCAGTCGTCAGATTGGCGATCGCCGCACCCTGAGTGAGCGAAGGTCGGGTCACAGGAAAACGATGCCATCAGCGCCCGGGTCGCGCCCGGCGCGCAGCGCCGCGAGGACTTGTCGAGAGGTGAGTGGAAAGCTTCGCCGCAAGCCCGGCGATGCCGCGACCAACTCACGGTGGTGACGCGTGCCGAGGAGCAGGAGCATCGCGCGTGGCAGGCCGGCATCGCGTTGCTTGAGCCGCATCTTTCGCTCGGTGGCCTGAACGTCGTGCACATGGGTCTCCGCCTCGACCATTGCACGGAAGTCCGCGCCTCGGATCAGCGCGTCCATGGCCCGCAGGTCGCCCGGGATCCTGAGCCCGACCTCGGTGTCCCAAACCAGCGACGGGTGTAGTTCAGTCCGAAGGCGCTCGAGGAGTGCAAGGTGTCCCCGATCTCGCGCCGGCGAGGAGACCGGATGGCACCCAAGACTCAACTCCATGCCGAGCACCGCGGACAGGCGCGCGGCGGTCAGAAGGTCCACGAATCGCTCCGCTCGCTCAACCCTTCCGACCGCTGCGTGCGAGAGGCCGATGAGGACCCCGAGCTGGCGTTGACTGAAATTCGCGGAGTGACGTGCACGCCGAATGTCTTCGCCAAACCGGCGTGAGAGCATTCGGCCACGCCTGGTACCGATGTCGAGCAACCTCTCCGCGATCGGCATCCGCGCATTGTCCGAACGCATGCTTACCAGTCGCGTACCAGCCGCTTACTGGCCGCCACAATGGATGTATGCCAGAAGGCGACACGATCTTCCGTACCGCCGAGGTGCTGCGGACCGCTCTGGTCGGCCGACGAGTCACGGCGGCGCGAGCGCAGCCCAGGCCGGGTGTACGGCGGGTGCCGGATCTCTCGCAGCTGGTCGGCGCAACAGTGGCAACGGTGGATGCGCGTGGCAAGCATCTGCTGATCGGCTTCGATAACGGGTTGACGCTACGCAGCCATCTACGCATGAGCGGATCCTGGCACCGATACCGCCCCGGCGAGCCCTGGCGTCGACCGTTACGGCAGGCCAGCGCCATCCTCGAGACGGCGGAATCCGTGGCAGTCGCCTTCAATACCCCCGTCGTGGAACTGTTGACGGAGTTTGATCTGCGCAGGTCCCGGGCGCTGACCACCCTCGGGCCGGATCTGCTCTCGAGCATCTTCGACGTTGACGAGGCGATGCGGCGATTGCACGAACGCGACGCCGAAGAGCTTGGGAATGTGCTGTTGGATCAGCGAGCAGTTGCTGGCATCGGCAACGTGTACAAGAGCGAGGTGGCGTTCCTTGACGGCCTCGACCCCTGGGCGCCGGTCGCCAGGTTCGAGGATGCGGAGTTGGTCAATGTTCTCCGCACCGCTCGGCGACTGCTTCAGGCGAACACGCGAGGTGGTGCGCGCATCACGACAGGGATCCCCGTCCGTGGAGAGGCGCTCTGGGTATACGGTCGGGCCGGCCGACCTTGCCGTCGCTGCGGCGCGCCGATCCTGGTCCGCCGTCAGGGGCAACTCGCTCGCCAAACGTACTGGTGCCCTCAGTGCCAACCCCGCCGCCAACCGAAGTGAACGCTCAGCGAGCGAACCACCAATCCGGTGCTGCGGCGCGCTGAACGCACACGGCTATCCGGTCATGTTCGCACGGTGGCAGAGCGAACTGACCCGTGATGCCACTTCCACGCCCCTTCACGCCTCTACCGATAGCGCGTTCGCACGCTGAGCGAGCGGAAGGCGCAGTTAAGCCGTCGCCAGCAGCGATTGGGTTCGAACCCCGCGGACCTACGCCTCGATGCGGTTGATGTTGGCGCCGAGAGCGACGAGCTTGGCCTCGATCTGCTCGTAGCCGCGATCGACGTGCTCGATGCCCGAGATCACGGAAGTCCCGGTCGCGACAAGCGCGGCGAGGATGAGGGTGGCGCCGGCACGGAGGTCCGCGATGCCGACCTCCGCACCGTGAAGGGGCGTGGGGCCGGTGATCCGTGCGCGCCGCTCGTCGAGCAGCTCGATATCGGCCCCCATCCGAGTCAGCTCGCGCAGATGGTCGAGACGGTCCTCGAAGATGGTTTCGTTGATGGTCGAGACGCCGTCCGCCTGGGTGAGCAGGACGGAGAGCGGCGCCTGAAAATCGGTCGCGAATCCGGGATAGGGTTCGGTGCGCACATCGGCGGCGCGCAGCGAACCCGCGTCAACGGCGCGGAAGGTGAGGGTGGAGGCGGCTGCATCGGCTTCGAAGGGGACGCCCAGGCGGTCGCAGACCTCCAGGAATGCGCCAAGATGCTCCGGATTCACGCCACGCAGGGTGACCGAGCCGCCGGTGATGGCTGCGGCGATGGCGAACGTCTCGGCCTCGAGCCGGTCGCCGATCACGTGGTGCTCGACACCGCCCAACCGATCCACGCCCTGGATCTCGATGCGGCGCTCCCCGGTGCGCTCGATCCTGGCGCCCATGACGCGAAGCATGTCGATCAGGTCGTCCACCTCCGGCTCCAGGGCCGCGTTGTCGAGGACCGTCGTTCCATGGGCCAGCGTCGCGGCGAGCATCGCGTTCTCGGTGCCCATGACGGTGACCGTCGGAAACTCGATGTGCGCCCCACGCAACCCATCGGGCGGCGCCGCCGCGTAGTAGTAGCCGTTCCGGTACACGATCGTGGCGCCCAGGCGCTCCATGGCAGCGACGTGCAGGTCGACCGGTCGCCGTCCGATTCGATCCCCGCCCGGATTCGGCAGGATCACCCGGCCGAAACGCGCCAGCATCGGTCCCAGCAGGATGAAGCTGGCCCGCATCTTCATGCCCGCATCGAGCGGCACGAACGGCCACGGCGCCTCGCGCGCGCGAAGCTCGAGAGCGGCGCCGTTGACGCGACGAACCTCGAAACCGATATCGGTGAGCACCTCGCGCAGGATCGCGACATCGCTGATCTTCGGCACGTTGCGCAGCGTGCACGGCTCGTCGGTGAGGACGGCCGCGGCCATCATCTTCAGGACCGCGTTCTTGGCGCCGGCGATGCGGACTTCGCCGGAAAGCGGCACGCCGCCGGTGATCACGAACTTCTGCATGGACCGATGCAGTCTAGAGGGCGCCTTCCCCGTGTGCTGGAGTATATACATATATACTCCACGGCGGACGCACCATCAGCCCGGAAATGCCTCTTTCCACTCGTGCCCGCCGATGTGATGGCCGTCGCACAGACCGAGCCGCCCACCCATGTGGCGTGACGGCAGGTATGGCTGCATGCCCGCCTCGAACGCGGTCGGCGCTCGGTTGCAGATCATCATCCGGCCCTCGCGCGCCCATTCGTAGAGGTGGCCAGGCGAGCAGAACCGATACGGCTTCGTGAAATTGACGGTCTCTCCATGGGCCGGGCTGCTCGGAAGGCCGATCGGCCCCGTCTCGCGCACGACCTCGATCCTCACCGGAAGCTGCGGCATGCGCGTGCCGCATCGGTCGCATGACAGCACCCGTCAGCCGGTGTAGTGCGCGCCGTCGTCGGCCGAATGACGCTCGACGAACGTGGGATCGAGGTTCGGGTCCTCCCCGGGCGGCGAGCCCCGGTGCGGCATGGAGTCGACCGGGCAGATGAACGGAAATTCGCGCCCGACCTTGCGTAGCTCCTGCATGCGCCGATGCGGCGGCTCCGGCGTGGTCGGCTTTTCCTGCTCCATGCGCCGATGCTACCGCAGCCGCCTACCATTGGCCCGATGCCCCTTCCCTACTGGCTGACCCGCGTCAATCTCGTGGTGAGCAACCGGATCACCGCGCCGTTCGCGGCGAGGCTGCCCTGGTTCGGCGTCCTGGAGCACGTCGGTCGGCGCTCTGGCGAACTCCGGCGCACGCCGCTCACGATCTTCCGGCGCGGCCAGGGCCGATACGTCATCGCGCTGACCTACGGCCCCGATGTGCAGTGGCTTCGGAACGTGGCCGATGCCGGAACGTGTCGAGTCAAGACCCGTGGCGCGTGGATCGTTCTCGGCGAGCCGCGACGCTTCACCGATCCGGCTCGTCGAGCCGTCCCGTTCGTCGTGCGGCCCATCCTGCGGTTGCTGCGGGTCACGGAGTTCGTGGAGCTTACCGAGATTTCGAAGGCATCCGGCCCAGGCATCGGTGCGTAACCGGGTTCGACAGAAGGAGAATGGGCTCGTGGCGGTGGCGGCGCCGATATATCGGGCAGAGCGCCACACAAGCAGCCCGCCACGTGCGGGCCTGCCCGATAGATGAGGCACTACGGCGCGCGGGGCGGTCGGGATGTGCGGGGGTGCCCGATATATCGGCGGCGGTCGGTCGGCGGCGGTCGGTCGGCGGCTGGCGGCTTGGCGGGAGTGGTCAGCCGCGGGATCGGCGACGGGTGGCGATGCGCTCACGCATGAGGGCGGTCTGGAGCGAGGCACGGACGCGGCCGATGTCGATCGGATCCTTGGTTTCACCGAGCTCGGCCTCGGCGCGCTTGCGGGCCTCGACCGCCTTCGCCTCGTCAATCTCATCGGAATGCTCGGCCAGGTCGGCCATCACGATGACCTTGTCGGGGCGCACCTCCACGAACCCTCCGGAGATGAGGAGTGACTGCTCGGTGCCGCCCTTCTTGATCCGGAGCTCTCCGATCCCGAGGGCGCTGATGAGGCGGGTGTGGTGCGGCAGGATGCCCAGCTGGCCATCGATGCCGGGCACGATGACCATGTCCACCTCATCGGTGTAGGCCAGTCGTTCGGGCGAGACGATCTCCAGCTGCATCGGCATCGATCAGCCCATCTTCTCGGCGTTGGCGACCACGTCCTCGATCTTGCCGGCCATGAAGAACGCCTGCTCGGGGAGCTGGTCGTACGTGCCCGCGAGGATCTCGCCGAAGCCGCGGACCGTCTCCTTGAGCTCGACGTATGCGCCGGATCGGCCCGTGAACTGCTCGGCCACGAAGAACGGCTGGCTCATGAAGCGCTGGAGGCGGCGGGCCCGAGAGACGGACACCTTGTCCTCCTCCGACAGCTCGTCCATGCCAAGGATGGCGATGATGTCCTGGAGGTCCTTGTAGCGCTGGAGCGTTCGCTGCACCTCGCGCGCGACCTCGAAATGCTCGTCACCCACAATGCGCCGATCGAGCACGGTCGAGGTCGAGGTCAACGGATCCACGGCCGGATAGATGCCGAGCTCCACGATGGAGCGCTCGAGACGAATCGTCGAGTCCAGGTGGGCGAAGGTGGTCGCAGGGG
>JALZJE010000061.1 GCA_030859955.1 Chloroflexota bacterium
CCCGCGCCCATCCGAACCGCGTGCTCCGCGAGGCGAGCGTCGAAGCTGCGACGATCAATGCCCCACGCATTCCTTCCTCCGGCCTTGTCCTCGTATCGGATCCGCATGGATCGGCTGCCGGTGTGCAAATCCATGCCCCGCAGGGCGACCGCGAGGTCCATCCAGTCCTCCGCCACGCCGAGTCGCGCGAGCTCCTCGACGATGCGCGGGCTGGCGTACTCGGCACAGGCCTTGGGTCTCGGGTGCTCTGCGGCCTCGACGAGCAGGACCGATGCCCCTCCGCGCGCCAGCGCGGCGGCCAGCGCCGATCCAGCCGGCCCGGCTCCGGCGATCAGCACATCGACCGATCTCATCGGGCGGTGATCGGCGTAGTAGCGGTGACGACGCGCGGCAGCCACCACGGCGAGCGCCATCGAACCGCGAGGCCGGCCTCGCCGACGAGCTCGTCCAGTTCCGCCAGCGTGTAGGCGCGCCTGGCCGAGATCATCCCGTCGTGGCGCGTGACGCGGCTGCCGCCGACTGCCACGACACTCAGGCTGGTGCCCACCAATGGGATGAGGCCTCGGCGCAGGTCATTGATAACCACTCCGCCTCGCGCGACCCGCCGCAGCTCGCGGAGGACGTCGACGGCCTCCCCGGGGTCGAGATGGTGCATGAGCAGCGAGCAATGGCTCACGTCGAATTCAACGTCGGCAAAGGGCAGGGAGCGGGCATCGGCCTCGACAACCTCTATCCGCTGCTCGGTGGCCGTGGCGCGGCGGGCGATGGAGAGCACCTCCGGATGCGTGTCGACGGCGACCGTGCTCCACCCACGCCGTGCGAACCCGATCGGCATATCGCCTCGCCCGGTGCCCGCATCGAGGATGCGCGCGTCACCCTCTCCATCGAGCAGGCGACGAATGCCGGCGATACTCGCGCGGACGCCGCCGGGCAGGCGGTTCAGGCGCGCGAGATCGGCGAGGTTGCGCGCGATCTCGGTCGTCGAGAGGTCGTTGCCATCGAGCAGCTCGGTCGCATCGGCCCGATGGTTCAATGACAGGTTGTTCCGAGCGCGGCGAAGGGCAGTCAGCACAGCTGGGATGCGGTCACGTCGTTGTCACGGTCGGATGATAGGCGCTCAATCACGTCGTACCGAATACGGCCCGGCTCACCTCGCTGAATCAACCGGACCCCCGCGCTACACTGAACCCGAGATGACCGCCACCGCACCACCCGCCACCGACACCAGACATCACAAGGTTGCCATCATCGGCTCCGGCCCGGCCGGGCTGACCGCCGCCATCTACGCGGCGCGAGCCAATCTCGAGCCGATCGTGATCGCCGGCAACGTGCCGCTGGGCCAGCTGATGATCACCTCCGACGTCGAGAACTACCCCGGCTTCCCGCACGGCATCCAGGGACCCGAGCTCATGCAGCACTTTCGCGAGCAGGCGGAGCGCTTCGGCTCGACCCTGGTCGAGCAGGACGCTACCAGGGTCGACTTCAGTGAGCGGCCATTCGGCATCTGGGCCGCTGAGGATGAGTACCGCGCCGATGCGGTCATCATTGCGACCGGCGCATCGGCCCTGTGGCTGGGGCTGCCGTCAGAGGAGGAGTTCCGCGGCCGCGGCGTCAGCGCCTGCGCGACCTGCGACGGCTTCTTCTTCCGAGGGCGCGAGGTGGCGGTGGTGGGTGGTGGCGATACGGCACTCGAGGAGGCGACCTTCCTGACCCGCTTCGCCGACAAGGTCACCATGCTCGTGCGGCGCGATGCGTTCCGCGGCAGCCGGATCATGCAGGATCGCGCCGAGCGGGACCCCAAGATCGAGATCCTGTTCAACCGCGAGGTGACCGAGGTGAAGGGCGAGATGACCGTCAACGCCCTGACGGTCCGCGACACCGCCAGCGGCGAGAGCAGCGAGCTTGCCGTGCAGGGCATGTTCGTGGCCATCGGCTACAAGCCCAACACCGACCTGTTCGCCGATCAGCTGCGGGTCGGCCCCGGCGGCTACCTCGAGCTCGTCGGAGAGACCGGCTCCGGGATCGAGGGTGTGTTCGTGGCCGGCGACGTGCACGATGCTCATTACCGCCAGGCCGTGACCGCCGCCGGAGACGGCTGCAAGGCCGCCATCGACGCGGAGCGCTGGCTCGCATCCGTGGGCGAGGTCGAGGCATCCACCGCCACCAACTGGTAGTGCGCGCGGAACAGGACCGGGTCCCTTTCCGCATCACTGGCGACGCCCGCGCCACGCCGGCCACCATTGTCGGTCTAGTGGGAATCCTCGTTCAGGCGTCGCCGTCGTCGTCGCCAGAGGAGCCAGCCTCCACCAGCTAGGGCCAGCAACCCTGCCGCGATCATCGCCGCGGTCGCCGCTCCGCCGACCGCCGCATCCATCGGTCGCTGAACGACGGGGATCGTCGCCGAACCGTCACCGGTTCCGGCCGCGGCGACGGGGGACTCCACTGTGAACGGCTGGCACTCGGTGGCGTCGGTCGCACCGGTTGCCTCGTCTGTGAGCGATAGCTCGGCGCAGTAATCGCCGGGGTCGAGGATCTGCGCCAACGGCGCTTCGAACAGCGTTGCCGAGCCGGCGTAGATGCTGTCCATGACGGCCGGCGCCGCTGCCAGTTCAGTCCGGGCAGCGTCCCGCAGGGTGAACAGGCCGCTCGGCTTGAGATGCGTGTTGCCCGCGTTGGAGACGTCGAAGCTAACGAATGACATGCCGCCGGCGGCCTTGTGACCCACGGTTCCGATCTTCAGCGCCAGCTCACGTGGCCCGGGAACCTCGATGGCGACAGCAATAGCGGTGCGGTTGACC
>JALZJE010000078.1 GCA_030859955.1 Chloroflexota bacterium
TCGTGCTCGACCAGGCCGAGAACCGCCTCTATGTCCAACAGGCGCTCCTGGTGGACCTGCTCACCAATTGACCTGCGCTCGAGCACCGCTGACGGTCGAATGCGGCTGGGAAATCTATACCGCGCAACCGCCAGACGGCGGTCGAATCGCAACCAGGGCGCAACGAAACCGGCAGGCCCCCGCCGCCGACGCTCGCCCGCGGCAGGCCTTAGGCTCGTCGCGTGGAACTCCCCGAACCGATCACAGCCGATCCTGACTTCACGGGCTTCTCCGTCCGCGGCGGCCGCCTTGCCCCAGTCACCTGCGTTGCCTGCGGCTGTCGCCTCGAGCGTCGCGCCGATAACTCGTGGTGGCACTTCGCCGGCCAGCAGGGACGCGATGCCCGCGGTTGTATCGTTGGCTGTGCCGACCGACCGCACTACGCTCCGGGAGGCATCGCGGCGGCACTCGGCTGAGTCGGAGCACCATTTGTCGCGCCGCACCGCGTCCCAGGTCGCGCGCCTCGCCGAGCCGAAGGGCATCGGCAGTGCCAGCGCACGCGATCCGCTCGCCCGCGAGGTCAAGCTGCTTGGCGCCCTGCTTGGCCAGGTGATCATCGAGCAGGAAGGCCCTGAGCTCTTTGAGCTGGTCGAGCATCTTCGCCGCGCGGCCATTCGCCGGCGGTCGAAATACGATACGCAGGCGCCCGACGAGACTCGCCGCGCCATCGAGGGGCGGTCGGCAATCGAGCTGCTCTCCGTCGCACGCGCCTTCACCGCCTACTTCCTGCTCGTGAACCTGGCGGAGGAGAAGGAGCGCGTCCGCGCGCTGCGCCGACGGGAGCGTTCGAGCAGCTCATCGGGCCTCGCCGAGAGCATCGCCGAAGCCGTCCGGCTACTGCCGCACACGACCCAGCTGCAGCCCCTCATCGATCGCCTGCTGCTGCGCCCCGTGCTCACGGCGCACCCCACCGAGGCACGACGCAGGACGGTGCTTCTCGCGCAGCGAAGGCTGTATCGGCTCCTCGACCGCTTCGATGATCCGCGCCTCACACGCTCTGAGGATCGCGAGCAGCGACGACACCTGCGCCAGGAGATCAGCACCCTGTGGCAGACGAGCCAGGACCGCCGGAGGCGCCCGTCGCCACTCGACGAGGTGCGCACCGCGATGGTCTTCTTCGATCGGACCCTGTTCTCGGTCACCCCCCGCATCTATCGCGCAATGGACACAGCGCTGTTGGAGCGGGGACGAGGCCCGGCGGAAACGGGCACCGGGCCGCCGGTCGGACGGTCGTTCCTGCGGTGGGGCTCCTGGATCGGTGGCGACCGCGACGGCCATCCCGGTGTGACCGCCGACATCACGCGAGCGACGCTGCGCATCCACGCCGATCACGTGCTTCACGGCTATCGCACCATCACCGAGCGGCTGCTGCAAACGGTCGCAATCGACGAGCGTCGCGCCGAGGTTCCTCCAGGTCTCGCGCAATTCGTCAGCACGATCGCGCGTGCCTTTCCGCACGTCCGCGCTCGCCTGGAGCGGCAGTTTGCCGGCCAGCCCTACCGACAGGCGTTCGGGCTGATCGGCGAGCGGATCGAACGCACGCGGACACGCCTCACCCGCCGGCGCGGAGCGACACGCGGAGGGTACGCCCGTGCGACCGATCTGCTCGACGACCTGCGGACCGTGCAGGCAGCCTTGGTTGCGAGTGGGGCGGACCGCACGGCATGGGGCGACCTCCAGGATCTGATCTGGCAGGTGGAAACGTTCGGCTTCCATCTCGCCGCGCTCGAGGTGCGACAGCATGCAGAGATCCACGCCACTGCGCTGCGCGCGTCCGATGGCCCAGCCACAGACGAGACCCTCGCCACGATGCGCGCCATCCGAGAAATCCATGCCGCGTTTGGTGCAGACGCGCTGCCGCGCTACGTGGTGAGCTTCTCGCGCACGCCGGCAGACGTGACGGCCATCCTCGAGCTCGCAGCGCGTGCGGCGCCGGAGGGCGCCGCTGAGCTGGCAATCGACATCGTGCCGCTGCTCGAGAGCCGTGACGCGCTCGCCGGCGCGGGAAGATTCCTGGATGACCTGCTGTCGGATCCTGCCTATCGGCCACATCTCGAGCGCCGCGGGATGCGGCAGGACGTCATGCTCGGGTACTCGGACTCGAACAAGGAGATCGGATACCTCGGTGCTGCCTGGAGCCTGTACCGCGCGCAGGAGCAGCTGGTCGCGGCCGCCGCGCGAGCCGACGTCGAGCTGACCCTCTTCCATGGCCGAGGCGGCACGATCGGGCGCGGTGGCGGTCCGGCAAACCAGGCGCTGCGGGCACAGGCGGCCGGGTCGATCAACGGCCGGCTGGCCCTGACCGAGCAGGGCGAGATGATCGCCGAACGATATCCGAGTCCGGCCATCGCGCAGCGGCACCTGGAGCAGCTGACGAGCGCGATCATGGTGGCAAGCCAGCCGGCGCACGCCTCGGCGACCGCCGCACTGGCGGACCGGTGGCGACCGATGATGGACGAGCTCGCCTCATCGGCAGTGGCTAGCTATCGCCGCATGGTGTGGGATGACCCCGACTTCGAGCGCTACTTCCGGCGCGCGACGCCGATCGACGAGATCAGCCGGATCGAAATCGGCTCCCGGCCAGCACGTCGGACGAGCGAGAATGACGATGCCTCCCTGGATCTACTGCGGGCCATTCCGTGGGTCTTCGCATGGTCCCAGAGCCGCACGAACCTGCCAGCCTGGTACGGCGTCGGCACTGCGCTCGGCGAATACGTCATGCATCACGCGGACGGTGGCGCGCAGCTAGCGGAGGCGTACCGCGATTGGGCATTCTTTCGTTCACTGGTCGACAACGTGGAGCTCGGGCTTGCGGTCGCCGATCCGGTCGTCGCAGGCCGCTATGTCGCGCTAGCCGGAGAGGATGAGCCGATGCGGCGGATCTCCGAGACAATCCACCTCGAGCGCCGCCGCACGGTCAGCGAGCTCGCACGCGCCACCGGCACCTATCAACCGCTGGAACGGAGCCCTCGCCTCCGGCGCAGCATCGAACTTCGCACGCCTTACGTCGAGATCCTGGGCCATCTCCAGGTCCACGCATTGGAGCGGTTGCGATCCGGTACCTTGGGCCCCGCCGAGCGTCGCACGACGGAGGAGCTGTTCGGCCTCACGGTCAGTGGCGTCGCCGCAGGCCTTCAGCATACCGGTTGAATGCATCCATGTTCGCGCAGAATTGGCTGGCAGGAACGATTCGAACCTTCGATCTCGTGATCCAGATCGCCCATACCCTCTCAACCTCGTTGATCGAGCCCTCCAAGGGTCGTATGAGACGCCAAAGCAGATTGAGCTGACCATGAATAGCGCTCGGGTGGTGAGGACGCCGGGCGGGGTCGCCAACGCATCGGTCGGGCCGTGTCGATCGAAGCCGAGCCGATCCACGTGACAAGCGCCTTTGAGGACCTACACCTTCAGGCAGCGATAAGCGGCATTCAGGGCACGGGCCGGGAATTGATCGTCTGCACCCCACCGATTGGAGAGAAAGACGAAGACCAGATCATTCTCGGGGTCGATCCAGAGGAGCGTTCCGGTAGCGCCCCGATGACCGAACGACGAGGCCCCCGGACCGATTAGACGCTCCCGGACGAGTACTTCCCAGCCTAGCCCGCGACGGGCGCCAGCGTTACCACCATCGCTCCCATCAATCAGGCCAAGCGTGTGGCACTCCGTCATGAGGGCCACCGTAACGGGCCGGAGCAGGCGGTTGCCCACCGGCGAACGCTGTCGGAGCCAGGTCCGACCGAATGTGAACAGATCGCCGATGGTGCTCCACAGACCAGCGCCTGATGCCGTCAACGACTCGACTGAGCTGAACTCCGCGGACTCGTCCACCGCTGCCCCCAAAATCGGGTGAACGCGAGCGGCTCGTGCGCTGTCTGCGGGACGGAAGCCCGTCTCAGGCATTCCCAAAGGTCCAAACACCTGTGCAGTCAGCTCATCCTGATAGGCGCGGCCTATGATACGCGACACCAGCTCGGCGACGACGACGAACCCGAGGGAAGAGTACGCGCACCGGGTGCCGGGCACGAACGCGAGTTTCGACTCGCATGCTGCCGCCAGAAAGGCGCCGTGAGTGGCGCCGGCGGTGAGGAGCTCAAGCCACCGGCCTCCATCGTCGATACCGCCGGTATGCGTCAGCAGTTGTCCGATCGTGACCCGATCCTTGCCGTCGACACCGAACTCTGGTACGTGGGCTGCCACCGGTGAGCTGAGCAGCACTTGGCCATGTTCCACCAGCCGCAGCACGATGGTCGCAATCATCGGTTTGGCAAGTGAGGCCACCGGGAAGATCGTGTTGACACGCGCGCCGGTCGTGCCCGGTTCGACGTGGGTCCAGATCTCGCGTTCGCCATTGGCAATACCGAGTACCGCGCTCGGATAGCCGCCCGTTGCGACGGCCTCCTCGGCCACGACGACCGCACGACTCAGGCAAGCGGCTTCTGGGCGCATCTGTTTATCTCCCGGCGGACTATGGCCATCCCGTGCCAACGTTGACATCCCGGCAGGCGTCGCCTACCTTACGCCTCTAAACCGGTCTAGTAAATCGGTTTATGAACTAACCGGCAGATGGGTCAGCGAGATGAATCGACCGCGCATCATCGATGTCGCGAAACAGGCAGGGGTCAGCAAGACGGCGGTCAGCTTCGCCTACAACCGGCCGGGCAGCCTCAATGCGGCGACGCGGGATCGCATCCTGGCCGCCGCCGATCAGCTCGGCTACCGGCCCTCGCCGATCGCACGACGGCTCGCGCGCCAGCGGACGGACCAGATCGGCCTGGTGATCCCGCAGCCGACCCATGACATGTTCGCGAATCCATTCCTGGCGGAGCTGATCCGTGGTATCGGGGACATCTGTGACGGTGAAGGCATCGCAGTCGTCGTCGTTCCTCCCGTTCACGGCTCGATCTCCAACGCGGTTGATGCGGCCCTGGTAGATGGCCTCATCCTCCTTGGCCTAAGCTCTGCCCATCCCGACTTCGAGCGGGTGGGGCGAGCGAGCATGCCGATTGTCGCCCTGGCAGTGGAAGACTGGGAAGTCGGCGGCATCGCAATCGATGACATAGGGGGTGCGCAGGCTGCCGCGGAACACCTGCGCGACCTAGGCCATCGCGACGTGGCTGTCCTACTAATTGGCCCCCATCCCGATTCGCCTGGTAGCGAGCTGACCGGCATTTCAGCTCGGCGGCTGGCGGGCGTGCGGCGGGGATTCGGGCTCGACCCCGGCGAGGATCACGATGGGGCGACGCAACTGCGCCTCGTGTCGCGCACGGTTTCCGAGGCCGAGGGTCGCGATGCGTTCGCCGAGCTGGCAGCGGGTGGCCTTCCGAGCGCCGTGATGGCCATGAGCGACGTGACCGCGATCGGCGTCATGAATGCCGCGGCCGATTACGGCGTTCGCATCCCCGATGATCTGTCGATCGTGGGGTTCGATGACATCCCCGCCGCATCGTGGGTCACCCCCCGCCTGACAACCGTCCACCAGCCGATTCGAGACCTCGGGCGACTGGCCGCGCGGCGCCTGGTGGACTCGATTCGTTCCGGCGACGCGATCGAGATGAACCGGCTGATACCTACGCGACTCATCGTACGCGGGTCGACGGCATCCCCCTCGGGCATCCAGCCACGCATACACCGGCGCGGCGGGGAGGTGCTTGGAGATTCGTGAAGCCCGCTAGTTGCATCCTCGATAAGGTTGGAGGTTCACATGTCCCGGACGCTTGCGCTACGTCTCATCGCCGTCGCGGTCCTGTCCCTGGTGGTCGCCGGTTGCGGCGGCGCGGTCACGTCGCCCAGTCCCGACGCGGCCGAGTCACAGCCTGCGGCGAGCGGCTCAGCCGGCTCGGACGAAGGCCTCAGGGGAGATCTCACCATCTGGCACGCCTACAGCTCGGGCGGCGCGGCCGAGGGGGCCGCGTTTGAAACGGTGCGGGCCGCCATCGAGGCGGCGAACCCCGACCTGACCCTGGCGGTTCTCGACGTTCCGTTCGATCAGTTGTATACAAACTTCGAGACCGAGGCCGCGGCCGGTGGCGGTCCCGACCTGTTCATCGCGCCGAACGACAATCTGGGCACCGAGGTTCGCGCCAACCTGCTCGAACCGGTCGAGCTTGATGAAGCCTTCCTGGCTGACCATCTCCAAGTAGCAGTCGATGGATCGCAGGTCGATGGAACGCTCTACGCGGTGCCTGAGTCGCTGAAGGCGGTGGCGATGTTCTACAACTCCGAGACGGTCGGTGAGCCGCCGGCCACGACTGATGATCTGCTCGCACTGGTGGAGGATGGCACTCGTCTGGGGATCCTCCAGAATCCGTACCATAACTGGGGCCTCTGGTATGCCTTCGGGGGCCAGATCATGGATGAGTCAGGGGTCTGCGTGGCCGACGAAGGCGGCGTAGCCGAAGCGTTCGCCTATCTGCAGGAGCTCGAGGCAGCTGGCGCCACGTTCTATACCGACGGCGCCGTCTTCCAGGATGACTTCAAGCTCGGCGAGCTCGATATCATCATCGAGGGGCCATGGTTCACCGGCGACGCGAAGGAGGCGTTGGGAGACGGCCTTGGGGTTGCGCCGATGCCGGCAGGCCCGGCAGGCCCATCGCAGCCCATGACCGGCGTCGATGGCTGGTACATCAATGCGAACAGCGAAAACAAGGAGCTGGCCCTGGCCTTCGCTCTTGAGATGGTCAGTCCCGAGAACGAGCAGACCCTCGTGGACGATGCCGGGCACATTCCCGCCAATTCCACGATTGCGATCGCTGATCCGGTGACCGAGGTCTTCGCCGAGGCCGTGGCCGAGGGCTTTCCCCGGCCGCAGAGCGAGGAAATGAACAACTATTGGGGCAACTTCGGTAACGAACTGAATGCGGCGATCGAAGCCGACAAGGACGCCGAGCAGGCTGTCGCCGACGCCTGCGCGGCGATGAACGAGGCGAACGGCAAGTGAGCCATACGCTTGGCGGACGCCGAGCGCATCGGTGTCCGCCGAGCAGTACTTGTTGGCTCGTCGTCGTGGTGACCCTGATCGACTCTTAGCCGTTTAAGCGCGTAGGGACAACGAAAGAAAGGCATTTCCGTGAACGTCACTTCAGCCGCCGGAACGCTGCCCGAGCCGCGGTTCCGTCGTACGTTGTGGCAGCGCACCAGAGAGAGCC
Source organism: Chloroflexota bacterium (assembly GCA_030859955.1). Taxonomy (GTDB): domain Bacteria; phylum Chloroflexota; class Limnocylindria; order QHBO01; family QHBO01; genus JACDBZ01. The sequence continues at coordinate 7,185 of JALZJE010000078.1, forward strand.
GGACGGCGTTGCTCTACCTGGCGCCCGCGTTTCTGATCATGGGCATCATCACCTTCTATCCGCTGCTGTTCCAGACCTGGATGAGCTTCACCGACTACGGTCTCGAGAACCTGCGGGTGGACGCACCCGCGCCCGACTACGTCGGCCTCGATAACTACGCCGACATCCTCCAGAGCCAGCTGTCGATCCCGAACTTTGAGTTTGTGCGGCTCGTGCTGTTCAACCTGTGGTGGGCGCTGTCCAACACCGCGGTCCATCTCGTACTCGGTGTTGCGATTGCACTGGCGCTCAATACGAGTGGCCTGCGCTTCAAGCGCTTCTACCGCGCCATTTTCATTCTGCCCGTCGTGATCCCGCCGATCATCGTTGCAACCGTCTGGCGCAACATGTTCGACACGCAGAACGGCGCCGTCAATCTTGGGCTGGCCGCGATTGGAACACTCTTCAAGATCCCGCCCGAAGCGTTCCAGGTCGACTGGCTGCGACAGGCGCAGGACCCGATCTCGTTCGTTCCGCTGCCGCTCGCCTATTTCGCCCTGCTGATCGCCAATACCTGGCTGGGTTGGCCGCTCTTCAGCGTGGTGGCGACCGGCGCGCTACAGAGCATCCCGCGCGAGCTGTATGAGGCTGCCGAGATGGACGGTGCCAGTGCCTGGCAACGATTCAGGGCGGTTACCATCACGTTCCTGCGCCCGGCCATGATCCCGTTCGCGGTGTACGGCTTCGTGGTGACCTTCAACCTCTTCTACCTCACCTACTTCATGACCGGCGGCGGCCCGTTCGGTCGTACCGAGCTCTTAGTGACGCAGACCTTCGGGCTGGTCAATGTTCAGAAGTTGTTCGGGGTGGCTGCGGCGTTCAGCGTCATCATCTTCTTCATCCTGCTCGCCATCACCCTGGTCACCAACCGGCTGACCAGAGCGACCGGGAGTTTCGACGCATGAGGCACGCCCGATGGCCACACTGACATCCGCTGCAGCCGACCGCCTTCGGCGGGGTGCCCGCGCCCGAACCTCGGTGGGGTCGGAACGGCGGCTGCCCTTTGGCCGTCAACTGCTGCTCCACGCCTTTCTGCTCATGGTCACCGCGACCGTGCTCTTTCCGATCGCCTGGATCCTGAGCATGTCTCTCGATCCGCGCGGCCTGTCGCGCCCGCAGGACCTCACACTGATCCCCCCTGGCGCCACACTAGACGCGTTCGCCCAGGTCATCGAGCAGCCGACTGCGAACCCGGTCAGCTTACCGGTGTTGATGTTCAACAGCTTCAAGCTGGCGATTGGTTCCGCTGCGGTGAGCCTGGCCCTCGGCGTCCTGGCTGCGTACGCTTTCAGCAGGCTACGCTTCCGATTCCGCCAGACCCTTATGATCGTGATTCTGGGCGTGCTGATGCTTCCGGCCATCGCGACCATCGCGCCACTGTTCGTCCAGCTCAACCGGATCACGCTCGGCGACTTCAATCTCCGCAACTCGCTGTTCGGCGTTGGCCTGGCCATCGTTTCCGGTGCACTGCCGTTCGCGATCTGGAACCTGAAAGGGTACCTCGACACGATCCCGCGCGAGCTCGAGGAGGCGGCCACGATCGACGGCGCGACGCGCAACCAGGTCTTCGTCCGCATCATCTTGCCACTCGCGACGCCGGCTCTCGCCGTCACCGGATTCCTCGGTTTCGTGGCCGGTTACACCGAGTACTACTTCAGTTGGACTTTTCTGCGCAACCCCGAGGACTTCACCCTGGCGATGGCGCTGGCCAGCATGGTTGGCCAGTTCGCGAGGACGACGCCCTGGTCAGAGTTCGCGGCCTTCGCGTTGCTCTTCGCGGCGCCGGTGAGCATCGTGTTCCTCTTGCTGCAGCGCTACATCGTCAGCGGCCTGGCCATCGGCGGCGTGAAGGGATGACCCAAGAGAATATTGCGGGACCGCCGGGCGTGACCGTACTGATCGGGTCGGCGACGCTCGTCGCCCCTGATCTTGGCCAGCTGCGCTGGGCGCCAGCCGCAGCCGACGAGCGGGTCCTCCGTTACCCTGCCCGCCTCAGCTCAGGGCACCAGCCCACGGCCGGTCGAGCTCGAACCCAGCGCCGACACGCTCTCGCAGGTCGCGTTGGAACTCACGGTCGATGGCACCTCGCGACGCGCGATAGCCCTGGTTCCACAGGGCGATGAACCCATGCCGCTGCTCATCTACTTCCACGGTCTGCGGTCTTCGCCTGAGTTCGCAATCGCCGACGCGGAGCTCGAGGCTGTTGCCGTGCGCGAATCAGCCGTCGTCGCCGTGCCCCTCGGGATTGCGCAGAGTTGGAACGCTGGCGATTGCTGCGGAATTGCAGCGCGTGACGTAGTCGACGATGTGGGATTCGTCAGCGCTCTCGTCAAAGAGATCGATGCGCGGTGGGCGATTGACGCCGATCGTGTTTACGCGACTGGCTACTCCAACGGTGCCGTCATGGCCGACCGCGTGGGCTGTGAACTGCCAAATCGCTTCGCCGCCGTTGCCGTGGTCTCAGGCACGGCGAGCGGCCCCTGCCGACCGGCTACGCCGATCTCCATCCTCATCATGCACGGAACTCATGACCCGACGTTTCCGTACGCAGAAGCCGAGGTCAACGCCGCACGTTGGCGCGGTCTTTTGGCATGCCAGGGGGATCCCGATAACCTGGAGGTAGGCGCCTCCGCGACCGCTGTCGACTACCCCGCATGCGCTGAGGGCGCCACTCTCCGGTTCATCACCGTCGACAACGGGGCTCATGCATGGTTCCCTGCGCCAGATGCGACCGATGCGGTGTGGAGCTTCTTCGCATCGCTCGGGCGACCTTAGCCAACCCGCGAAGCCTTCGCGTCTGCCACGTCTGCCCCCGCCACGCTTTGGTCTTCACGATCCGGGACGCATCTCCCGGGTTGCGGCCTCTAGTGGACGGTAATCCATCCGTCGACATCCGCTTGACCAGCCGGATCCCGGGTGTCTGGCGGGCAGAACGTGGGCTGAAGCGAGGCGGGCGAATCACTTGAACTGAGCACCATTGCCGCAGGCGATCACCGTGGCCTACGGCCGGCCACGACTGCGTGTACCGTCCGGATCGGACGGTACACCAATGTAGATCTCGCCTGGCTCAACGCTCAACCGCCATCTGTTGTTCGGGAGTCGGTCGCGACCGCGGTTGGAGAACACGCAGCGCACGGATTCAAAAGCCTGGTCCGAGCTGACCACCTGAGCCCGGGTGGACATATTCAGCACGACAAGCGCGGCGTCCCCATGCGGTAGGACCCGCAGGAGGGCGAGATAACCATCGGCGTCCAAATGCAGCGGCTCATACCCGCCGGAGCGGAGCGCGGGTGTCTGCCGGCGAACCCAGTGAGCCGACGATAGAGCGCCAGGAGCGAGTCGGGATCCCGGCTCTGATCTTCGACATTCACGCCTTCTGCGTGGTTCGGATGCACGGGCAGCCATGGCCGCACTTGGTCCGGACCGAAACCAGCGTTGGCCGTGCCGCTCCACTGCATCGGGGAGCGCTGCTTGTCGCGGGCCCCTCCGACCCCGATCGTGCTCGCCGTCGCCAAACCCATCCCAAGCACACTGACGGCGGACTCGTACAACAGAATCCCCGTCGGATCGGTCGCCTCAGACAGCGACCTGATCGATAGGTCCGCCATGCCAATTTCCTCTCCGTAATACAGAAGCGGCGTCCCACGGAGGGTCAGCATGAGCGCAGCCGCCAGCTGGCAAAGTATTTCATCAGGTTTGCCATCGGCGAGGCGACTGCGAAGCCGAGACTCGTCGTGGTTTCCGAGCGTGTTGGCTGGCCACGCGCCGTCAGGCAAGTCTGTCAGGCGCAATCGCTGGTTGGCGCGGACTGACTCGACAGTCAGACGCTCAGACTCCATGAGCGGGAAGTTGAACACGAGGTGCAGCTCGTCCTGCGCCCCGAGCCGTAGTAGCCGATCTGAGCGGTCTCCCCGATCAGGACGCGATCGCCGTAGGAGTCGATGAGTTAACGAAGCTCGCGTAGCACCTCGTGGACCTCAGGCCGATTGACCTGGTGTCGGAGCAGCGACCACATGCGTGCCCTGATCCGCTCGCGCTTGGCGGGCTCTGCAATGGCCAGCTGAGCCCGTAGGCCAGCCATGGTGTCCCGTGCGCCGCTGTCGCGGAGCGACGGATCTTCGAACAGCGCGTGGCGCATCGACCCGGAAGCCGTCGACTCCACGCTGGAGCCAGAAGCGCGCCACCGCCCACATTGCCCCGCGCACTTCAGGATTGCGCCAATTTAGATCAGGCTGTGCACCCAGAAAGCAGTGGAAGTAGTACTGTCCCGAGACCGCGTCCAGCTTCCAGGCCGATCCGCCGAACCACGACTGCCAGTCGTTCGGCGGTCCGTCGCCGCGGCCATCACGCCAGATGTACCAGTCGTTGAGCAACAACATCGGAGCTGGCCGGCCTTGACATCTCTGTTACGGTCGGAGCCAATGTTCCCCGATCACCACGTCTCGCACTACACGACCATGTGTATGCCCTGGCGGCCCCGCCGCCTGGAGGTATCTGCCTGAGCCGAAGTCGCGCATAGCGCACCAACTCAGGACCTGATCGGGGCCGCACCTTTCTCGCAAGAGACATG
>JALZJE010000094.1 GCA_030859955.1 Chloroflexota bacterium
CCAAGCGTGGCACTGGCCAGCCGAGCATCGATCGGCGTCGAATTGATGTCCTATAAGTCGCCGGGTGCATATCTGACAGGAAACGGTCAGGCGGCGTGCCGCGACGACCTCTCAGCGGCCGATGACCACGAGTGTCACGATCACGATAGCGAAGCCCACGCGGTAAATGCTGAAGACGGTCAGCGAGCGACGCCGGAGCCAGGCGAGCAGGAAGCCGATGGCCAGCAGCCCCGAGAGCACGGCGACCACGAAGCCGACGCCGATGGCCAGCCACTCCACCCCCGGCCGATCGGCCTGCGCGAAGAGGTTGCGTGACCCGTAGATGCCCGCTCCGAACGTGATGGGCGTCGCGAGGAGGAAGCTGAAGCGCGCGGCCGCCTCGCGGCTCAGCCCCAGTGCCCGCCCCGCCGTGATGGTTGCCCCGGATCGGCTGATGCCCGGCAGCAGCGCGAGTGCCTGGCTGACGCCGATGGAGAGCGCCGTGGAGGTCGTCATGTCGGTCAGCTCGCGTCGCTGGCCGACAAACCGGTCAGCCAGCCAGAGCGCCAAGGCGCCGACGACCAGGAAGCCGGCGATGGCCAGCCGCGCGCCATCGTTGTCACCATGGAACGCCTCCTCGATGAAGCCTTCCAGCGCGAAGCCGATGACGGCCGCCGGGATCGTGGCAGCGATCAGGAGCCAGGCAATGCGCCGATCCGGATCGTCGCCGATGCGTCGCTCGCGGACGCTCGCCAGCCATGCAGCGATATAGCGAATCCAGTCCCGCGCGAAATAGACGAGGAGCGCCACGAGCGTGCCCAGATGGAGAAAGACGTCGAACGACAGCGAGCCGACAAGGCCATCCGACTCCCACCCGGCGATCCAGGGTGCCAGCTCCAGGTGCGCCGACGAACTGATCGGGATGAACTCGGTCAGGCCCTGGAGGAGCCCGACGAGCGCGGCCTGGATGACGACGTCCATGGTTCTTGGCGGGCGCCGAAGTATATACGTATATACTCCGAGCCCTCGAGCCTACCGAATGAAGAGCGGTGCCAGGACGAGGCTGATCGTGGCGAGCAGCTTCACGAGCACGTGCAGCGACGGGCCGGCCGTGTCCTTGAACGGGTCTCCGACGGTGTCACCGACGACGGCCGCCGCGTGCGCATCCGAGCCCTTGCCCAGCACGTTGCCATCGGCGTCCTTCAGGTTGCCGGACTCGATGTACTTCTTGGCGTTGTCCCACGCCCCGCCGCCATTGTTGAGGACCGTCGCAAGCATGACTCCCGAGATGGTGCCGACCATGAGCAGGCCGGCGACCGCCTCCTGCCGCAGAAGGAGTCCGACCACGATCGGGGTGGCCACGGCCACGATCCCTGGCAGGATCATCTGCCGCAGCGCGGCGCGGGTCGTGATGTCGACCACCCGCGCGTAATCCGGTCGCTGGGTGTAGTCCATGATCCCCGGCATCTCGCGGAATTGGCGCCGGACCTCGACGATGATCGCCTGCGCCGCCGTGCCGACGGCGCGAATCGCAAGGCTCGAGAAGAAGTAGACCAGCATCGCGCCGATGAGGGCGGCAATGAAGACGTTCACGTCCGCAAGGTTGACCGACTCGATCAGCGGTCCACCGCGCCGCTCCTGGATCAGGTTGACCTTGTCGATGTACGCGCTGAACAGGAGGAACGCCGCCAGCGATGCCGATGCGATGGCGTAGCCCTTGGTGAGCGCCTTGGTCGTGTTGCCGACGGCGTCGAGCCGATCGGTGATCTCACGTGCCTTCTTATCGGCCTTGCTGAACTCGGCGATGCCGCCCGCGTTGTCGGTGATCGGCCCGAACGTGTCCATGGCCAGGATGAAGGCCGTGGTCATGAGCATGCCCATCGTCGCGACCGCCGTCCCGAAGATGCCGCCCACGTTGTCGCCGTTCTCGTTGATGAGCCCCGCCTGGCTGCCGAGGAAGAAGCTGGCGAACAGGGCGAGGGCGATGGTGATGGCCGTGACCGCCGTGGTCTCGAAGCCGACCGCCGTGCCGCTGATGATATTGGTGGCCGGTCCCGTCCGGGAAGCCTCCGCGATCTCGCGTACCGGGCGGAAGGTGCCTGCGGTGTAGAACTGCGTGATATACACGAACGCGACGCTGGTGGCGAGGCCCACGATGCCGGCGCCGAACATCCAGACCCAGGCCGGGATGCCATTCTCGGGCAGGTCCGTGCCGGTGCTCATCATCACGTACGTCGTGAGCGCCAGCCCGCCGACGGACAGGATCGTCGTGACCCAGTACCCACGGTTGAGGATGTTCATGGGGTTCTCGTCCTCGCGGCCACGGACGAAGAACATGGCCACGATCGTCGCCAGCAACCCGAAGGCGCGCACGACGAGCGGGAAGAAGATCCACGCCTCGGGATTCGGCCAGCCAAGGTCGGTCGCGATGCGCCACACCGCCACACCCAGGATCATGGCGCCGATGTTCTCGGCGGCGGTGGACTCGAAGAGGTCGGCACCGCGACCGGCGCAGTCGCCGACGTTGTCACCGACGAGGTCCGCCACGACCGCCGCGTTGCGAGGATCATCCTCCGGGATGCCGGCCTCGACCTTGCCGACGAGGTCGGCGCCCACGTCGGCCGCCTTGGTATAGATGCCGCCGCCGAGCTGGGCGAATAGCGCAACGAACGACGCGCCGAAGCCGAACCCGACGATGAGGAATGGAGCGTCCTCCGGGTTCGTGAAGCCGCCGAAGGCGGCGAAAATGCCATACACGCCGAGCAGGCTCAGGGCGACAACCAGGAAGCCGGAGACGGCACCACCGCGCATGGCGACCTGCACCGCGCGCACCAGGCTGTGCTGGGCGGCCGCGGCCGTGCGCAGGTTGGCCTTGACGCTGATGAACATGCCGATGATGCCCGAGGCCATGGAGCACACGGCGCCGACGAGGAAGGCGATCCCCGTCCTGATGCCAAGGTCAATCCCGTAGATGTCGGTCTCGGCGATGTCCTGGCCCTCGACCGCGGTGATCACGAGCCCGATGACGATCGCGCCACCGACTGCGAGCAGGCCGATGGTCTGGTACTGGCGGCGGATGAACGCGACCGCGCCTTCGTAGATCGTCCCGGCGATGTCCTGCATCGCTTCCGTGCCGGTATCGGCGCGCAGGACGTCCCAGGCAAGGTAGATGGCGAACGCGATCGCGGCGATTCCGGCGATCGGGATCACCCACAAGATGGGCTGGAGCTCCATGAATCCTCCGAGTGCGGCCCGGCGGCCACGCTCAATCGGGCTCGCTCACGACCGTAGGTTGACGCACACGAAACGCCGGCGGGAGGATCAAGGTCACATGCCCCGCCAGCGATGGCGGGCGGATTCTAGCACGG
>JALZJE010000128.1 GCA_030859955.1 Chloroflexota bacterium
GCTTCAGTCGTGCGGCGCGCTCTTGAGGGGACGGTGCCAGCGGCGATAGGCCTCGCGGGAATCGGCTTCGACGGTGACGCGGCCGCCCCGGATGGCCAGCGCGGGCCTGGGAATGTAGAGATCGACGGGCAGAAGGCTCCGCGTCCGCACCAACACGTAATCGACGAATACCGACTCCACGCGACCAATAGGACGACCATTACGACCCACAATCCAGTTGCCCACGGCCGGCGGCTCCGGCGCTGCCTCGCTCATCGTCGAACGGTAGCCTATATGCAGCCCAGTCCGCACCGTGTGACCGAGCGCGGCGCCGTGCTAGGCTCCCGGCCATGAAGGAGCCGTCAACGCTGGCCGATCAGCTTGCGCAACTGGGCCTGACCACCTATGAGGCGAAGGCCTACGTCGCGCTGCTGGGGCGTGGCTCATTCACTGCCGCGCAGGTGGCCCGACACGCTGGCCTGCCCCGACAGCGGATCTACGACGTGCTGAGCAGCCTGGTCCAAAAGGGGCTGGCAGCAGGTCGGCCGGGCAAGGTCGTCAAGTACGCCGCCGCGGCTCCGGACGTCGCGATCGAGCGGCTGTTGACCGTCAGGCGCCGCGGCATGGCAGACCTGGAGCGGACGGCGGCAGCGTTGGTCGAGGAGCTCACCCCGGCTTATCGGTCCGGCCAGGAGCACACGGATCCGCTCGAGTACATCGAGCTGCTGCGGGACCGCGGCGCCATCAACGAGCGGTTCGCGGAACTCCAGGCATCGGTCAAGGACGAGATCCTCGTCTTCACGAAGCCGCCGTACGCTCAGCCCCCCCAGGCGAACGTGGAGGGTCTCGAGGTCACCCGAGCCCACCGCGCGCGCGCCGTGTACGAGTGGTCAGTCTTCGAGGATCCGGCCGTGGCGGAAGGCGTCCGCCACTTCATCCAGGCGGGCGAAGAGGCCCGATTCGTGGAGTCCCTACCGCTCAAGCTCGTCATCATCGACGAGGAAATCGTGATGTTCGGCATGGAGGACCCAGTCGCCAGCGGCGGCGACCTGACCATCATGGTCGTCGAACACCCCGCGCTGGCGACCGTGCTCAAGTCTGCCTTCAACTTCGTGTGGGATGCGGGCCTTACCTTTGAAGAGGCCCACGATCGGTTTCTGGGGTCCGCGACCGGAGCAGAGGTTGCTTCGGCGGCAGGTTGACACCCTCGCGAGTGGTGACGTAGGAGACGATCAACAATCGCCATACTGGTGACCGTTGGCCGTAGTACCTCGCGCCCTCGTCTGCACATCACCTACGACGACGGCGTGGCGCTCAAGGCCTGGGTTGCCGACGGCGGGGCATCGCACACCGGAACCATCACCGGCACCGTGGCCGACGAAGCCGACAGCTACGGCGACGTCATGGCCTCCTTCAGCTCGCGAGGCCCGAATCCCTACTCGGGCGCTGTCCTCAAGCCGAACGTCACGGCGCCGGGCGTAGATATCCTCGCCGCGTTCCACACCCCCGGTGTCCATCGCCGACACCCTGCCGGCATCCGTAACGTTCGTGTCGGCTTCGACCGGCTGCACGAACAGCGGCGGGACCGTCACGTGCGCGGTCGGCTCGCTGGCGAGCGGGGCGACTGCCGCACGGACCTTCACGGTCAAGACGACGCAGGCCGGAACGCTGTCGAACAGCGCCACGGTCCGCGGCGATCAGCTCGACTCCACCACGGCCAACAACACCGCGACCGCCACGACCACCGTCAACCCGGCGGCTGATCTCGCGGTGGCGGTGAGTGACACACCGGATCCGGCAGCCCTGGGGCAGCCGTTGCGGTACACCATCGTGGTGACCAACAACGGCCCGTCCGCGGCGACAGGCGTCACGTTGTCCGACTCGCTGTCGAAGAACGCCGGCTTCAGCTCCGCGTCGACCACGCAGGGCACATGCGGCTCCAAGCCTGTAAAGCAAACAGTGACCTGCAGCATCGGCAATCTGGCTTCGGGGGCCACGGCTACAGTGACCATCGACGTCAAGCCGACGGCTAAGGGAACGGCAACGAACACCGCCACCGTGACGGCCACCTCGCCGTCCGACCCGAACACGACGAACAACAAGGACACCGAGACCACCCAGGTCAAGTAGCCGCGACAAGGCAGCAAGGCCCCGCCGGACCTATCCGGCGGGGCCCTTTTCAGCATTAGTGACTCGATGGCCTGTCGGATCACCTCCGGCGGACCATTCGCTTCAACCCTCCCGAGCGCGGTATTGTCGCCGTCATGAGCCGATGGTTACCCTCGTTCGCGCGTCTGGTCGGAGCCCTGGCTGGCGCCTTCGCTGGCATCATCGCCGTGCAGTTGATGCGCATGCGCCGCATGGAATTCCTGCCGGGTTGGCCCGGCTTCGCGATCAACCACATCATCATGCCGTCCACCGGTGAGCCCTCCCCACCGGAGCGCCTCAACATCGTCGTGCTCGGCGATTCGACGACCGCCGGGGTGGGCGTCGGACACGCTCATCACACGCTCCCCTACCTCCTGGCGCGTCGTATCGCCGATGCCGAGGTCCGGTCCGTTCGCGTCGTGAGCTACGGCTGGGCAGGAGCGCGGGTCGCTGATCTTGCGCGCCACCAGGTGCAGCGCGCACGCGCCCGTATACGGCCGAACGATCGCGGCCCGTTCCTACCGGACGCCGACATCGTGGCGGTCGTCATCGGCTCAAACGACGCCACGCACAACACCCCGCCCCGGCACTACCGCGCCGACCTGCGCACGACGCTGGATGAGATCCGCCGGCACGCGCCGAATGCCCGCATCGTCCTGGCCGGCATCCCGACATTCCGCGGGGCCCTGCGCGCGCTCGAGCCATTGATCTTCCTGGCAGACCAGTACGCTCGCCTCCTCCGACCGATCAGTCGCTCCGAGGCCGCGCGCATCGGTGCCGCCTACGCGGACCTGTATTCCGGCGTCCCGCGGCTCATCGAAGGACGCGTGGACGTCCTCTCGAGTGACCGATTCCATCCTTCAGTCGTCGGCTATGACGCGTGGGCCGAGGTCATCTTTCAGGCGCTCGGATCACACGTGGGCCCCGCAGATCCATCGGTTGTGGCCGCTGGCGCCTGATCGCGGCCGAAGGACACTCGCCACGGAAGCCCGGCGATGCCATATCGCCACGATCGGCCCTACCCAAGCAGACCCCTGTGCCTGCGGATTCGCTGGATGCGGGCCCTAGCCCGGCGCGGTCACCGGTCGCTCGCCGTCGATCCGACGCGGAGTGGCGTCGATCTCTCGGTCACGCCGCAACTGGAAGCGACGCGAGAGGGACGCGATCTCGCGTCGGAGGAGATCGCCCCACGGCTGCCTGATTGTTCCGACGACCGGATAGCGGCCGAGAAAGACACCGAGGGCGAGCGCGCCCTTGGCGGGGAACTGTCCAGGCTCGAACTCGAATGCGTAGTGATATTCGCCGCTGGCGGCGCGCCTTGACGAGCGAATCCGAGCCCAGAGGGAGGTGCTGCGGCCCGGCAGGTCGAAGCTGACCAAATGGGTCTCACGCTCGACGAGCGGCTCCATCGTCGCAACCAGCGCCCCACCCACTGGCACGTCCTGGATCGCGGTGAAGTCGCCGTCGACCGCACCGGCAATATCGACCGCAAACCGGACCGCGTTGCGACGCTCGGCCGCGAAGCGCAGCGATCGCACGCGGCGCATGGCTATCCACACCAGACCGGCGTTGACGACGAGCCAGAAGAAGGCGCCTGCTGCTGCCCACTCCGACGCGAATCCGATTGCACGAATCCCGAGCAGGTGAAGGACGTAGCCCGCAGCGCCGACGACGGACACCCCAAGGGACGCGCGCAGGAGAAACGGCGCAGCTACCCGGCCTCGGTTGGCGGCGATGCGGCCCTTCGGGGTCACCTCGAAGCGAGGGATGCGGGAGGTAAATAGGGTCATCGTGGCGAGGAGGTTCGGCGACATTCTCACGAGATCAAACACGATGGAGACGATCGGTCGGTACGCTCCACGCCCAAGCAGGTAGAGGGCCGCCTGTTGCAGTCCGTAGGTCAACCCGAAGGCGACTGCAAACGTGAGCCCGTCGGCGACGATTGGGATCTGTCCGGAGACGAGCACAAGCGGCGGCAATGCCAGGAATGCAAGCGTGCGCCATGAGTCAAACCAACCAAGGAGCGTCGACGCGTAACCGAGGCGCTGGCCGAGCGTCAGACCCCGGACGAAGAGAGGATTCTCGACACGCAGCACCTGCATGGCGCCCGTGCCCCATCGGTTGCGCTGGAGCTGGTACTGCGCGGCATCATCCGCCGCAAGCCCGCGCGCCAGAACCTCGTTGTGGTAAACGGTCCGCCAACCTGCTCGGTGAAAACGGATGGTGGTGTGGATGTCCTCGGTGATCGTCTCGGTGGCCGCCCCCCCGATCGAGCGGAGCGCCTCGGAGCGTACCAGCGCGTTCGTACCACACCAGAATGCGGCACTCCAACGGTTCTTGCCGGGCTGGAGCAGGCGATAGAAGAGCGTCTGCTCGTGGAATGGCTCGCCGTATGCGACGCCACTCCCGTGCTCGAAGCTCGTGACGTTATAGAAGTCCTGGGGCGTCTGGACCAGAGCCACCTGTGGATCGGCGAAGTAGCCTAGCGTGGCCCGCAGAAACTCGGGGGCGGCCACATGATCGGCGTCTAGCACGGCCAGGATCTCGGTATCCACCACGCCGAGGGCATGGTTCAGGTTGCCCGCCTTCGCATGCTCGTGGGTCGTTCGCGCGAGATAGCGCGCACCGAGCGCCGCGGCCAGCTCGGCGATCTCGCGGCGCTCGCCATCATCGAGCACCCAGGTCTCATGCGCCGGCTCGAGTGCCACCGCGGCGGCAATGGTCGGGACGAGGATCTCCGGCCCTTCGTTGTAGGTCGGAATCAACACTGCGATGGTCGGGACCCGGCCCAGCTCACGTCGACGCGGTCGCACGTCAACGTCCCACAGGCTGAATGTGAAGAGGCCGAGACCAATTGCGGCGTGCACCTCGAACACGAACATCGGCAACGACAGGTACCACGCATCGATGTTCAGCGTGGCGGTGACTCGCCATCCCAGATACGCCGCCGACACGATGAGTGCCGCGACGGCGACCACCCGCATTGCGACCAGACGCGTGGGTGAATCGGGTAGCGGAAGGTGCCCGCGTTGGCGGGTGGTGCTGCTCATCCAGCAAAGGACACCATCCGAAGGGGACTCGGGCCATGCACCGATCGTCCGGTCCGACGGGGGTACGCTAGGTGACGGTCACCCGGATCGTGTGATGCCCACGAGCGCCATTGGGCGCCGGCGGCGTCTTCTGGTCGGTCTGGGTCTCACCGTCGCCGTCGATGGCCCGGACGCGCACGAGGTGCTCGCCCGCGGTCGCTTCCCAGCGGCGCACGAACTGGACCCAGGTGGCATCCGAGATCGGGGCGCTCAGCTCGGCGGGTTCCCAGCCGTCCTCGTCGATCTGGACCTCGACGGCGCTGACACCCCGATCGGGCGCCCAGGCCACGCCGGCGACCGCGATGGTGCCCGCCTCAACGCGTGCACCCTCGCGCGGCACATCGATCCGCGACTGCGTCAGGATGGGCGCCTCCTTGTCCCATCCCAGCGGCACCCAGTAGGCGTCAAAGGCCTCCAGCGTGGTGAGCTCGATCTCCGACAGCCATTTCGTGGCGCTCACGTAGCCGTACAGGCCGGGCACGATGAGTCGAGCCGGGAAGCCATGATTCGGCGGCAGCGGCTCGCCGTTCATGGCAATCGCCACCAGCGCCTCACGGTCATCCGCCAGCGCCCAGGCGGTCGGGAAGCCGGCAGTGAATCCGTCCACCGACCGGCCGACGATCTGTGTCGCCGCGGGGTTCACACCGGCACGCTCAAGAAGATCCTTGAGATGGACGCCGGTCCAGAGCGCGTTTCCGACGAGGTTGCCCCCGACCTCGTTGCTGACACAGGCGATCGTCACGTACTGCTCATGCAGCGGAAGGGCGGCCAGCTCGTCGTACGTCAGCTCGAACGGTCGCTCGACCATGCCGGTCACGCTGAGCCTCCAGTCGTCCACATCAGGTCGGGGGACGAGCAATGCCGTGTCGATGCGGTAGAAGTCCCGGTTCGGTGTGATGAGCGGACTTAGCCCCGGCACCTCGAGTGATCCGCCGGAAGGGGGTGGCGACGCGCTTGCAGTCGGCTTCGGGATCGACCCGACCTGCGGCGCGCCACCGGTGAGACGACCGCCAGCGAGCAGCGCTCGCCCGGCAACGCCGCTCGCCGCCGCCACGCCGATCACCGCGATGGAGGTACCCAGGAACCTCCGGCGACCCCAACTGGGCATCTCGGCCAGGGGAGGACGCCCGTGTTCTGCGGCCATGCGCAGCAGCTGCGTGAGCACGCCGATCGCGATGGCGACCGCCGCGGCCACGACGAGCAGTGTCGTGATGGGCTCGGAGAGCGGGTCGCGCAGGCCGGCCGCGAGGAGGACGATCGCCCCGAGCGCGATCGCGATGCGCGCCAGACCGGGTCGCGTTCGTGCAAGCAGGCCCAACCCGGCGGCGAGCACAAGGGCGACAAATGCCACGAGCAGGTTGAGGAGCAGCTTGTCGGCCTCGCCGAATAGATCCACCACGAACTGCTTCGCGCCCGGTGGCTGGAGAGAGATGACCAGGTCCCCGACCGCGATCGTCGGGCTGGCCGCCCCCGGCAGAATCCCCGCCAACAGCTCCGCGCCACCGAGTGCGGCGGCTCCTGCGGCCAGCCCGGCAAGGGCCGCGGCACGCCTGGAGGGCAGGGTCAGTTGCTTGGTGGAGGTGTTCATGACTCTCGCCATAGGGTACGCGCGCGCATGACGATCGTATGAAGCGCCCGGTCCGCGGAGGCTCCCGTATCATCACGCTCATGCCTGCCGACATCATCGACCTGCGCTCGGATACCGTGACGCGTCCCACGCCTCCCATGCGCCGGGCGATGGCCGAGGCCGCGGTCGGCGACGACCAGTACGGCGAGGATCCGTCGGTCAATCGGCTCCAGGAGGAAGTCGCAGCTCTGGTGGGCGTCGCCGCGGCGCTCTTCCTGCCGAGCGGAACGATGGCGAACCAGGTGGCGCTGCGGACCCTGACTCGACCCGGTGACGACGTACTGGTTCCGAGCGAGTCGCACATCGTCCTGCATGAGACCGGAGGCGGGGCCGCGAATGCCGGGGTCCAGTTCAGCGTCATCGGCGCGACGGGCACCTTCGACGCCGATGACGTGCGCCGCGCCATCAAGCCTGCCGGCCACATCGTCTACCCACCGACGACGCTGTTGGTCGTCGAGAACACCCACAACCGGGCGGGCGGAATCATCTTCCCGGCCGATGCCCTGCGCGAGACACTCGGCGTCGCACGGGAGGGCGGATTGGCGACGTATCTCGATGGCGCCCGCATCGTCAACGCCTCGGTGGCCAGCGGGAGGCCCGTCGCAGCCCTCGCCGCAGGTTTCGACCTCGTCAGCATGTCGCTCAGCAAGGGCCTTGGTGCGCCGGCCGGCTCGATGCTGGCGGGCTCCGCTGAGCTGATTGCGCGGGCCCACCGCTACCGCCGCATGGCGGGCGGGGCGATGCGCCAGGCCGGAATTCTGGCGGCGGCCGGGTCGTATGCGTTGGCGCAGCACGTCGAGCGCCTCGCGGAGGATCACGCCAATGCCCGCGCCCTGGCCGAGGCGCTCCTGCGGGGCGATGACATCGCCCTCGACCTTGCGACCGTTCAGACGAATATCGTGGTCTTCGAGCTCGTCGAGCGGCGCGGGGTCCCGGACGCCTCGACGTTCGTCGATCGGTGTCGCGAGCGCGGGGTGCTGCTCAACCCGTTCGGGCCGCGGACGGTCCGAGCGGTCACGCATCTCGACGTGAGCGCCGAACAGTGTCTCGCCGCAGCCAAGGTGATGCGCGCCGTTGCGGACGGCCGGTAACTCTCGCTGAGGCGAGCGAGTCCTAGACCTGCTCCATCGGCTCGACCGTTTCGGGATCGAGCGTCAGGGATGCCGAGTTGATGCAGTAGCGCAGGCCAGTCGGCTGATCACGCGCATCGTCGAAGATGTGGCCCAGGTGCCCACCGCAGCGCGAACAATGGACCTCCGTCCGCTTCATGAAGAAGGCTCCGTCGGTCTCGGTCTCGACCGCGTCGGGATCCTTCGGCTGGTAGAAGGACGGCCACCCCGTGCCGGATTCGAACTTCGTGCCGGCATCGAACAGCTCATTGCCGCAGCCCGCGCAGCGATAGACGCCGGGCCGGTGTTCATCCCACAGGGCGCCGGTGAACGCCCGCTCGGTGCCCTTCTGTCGAAGGACGCGGTACTGCTCTGGGGTCAACGTTGCCCGCCATTCCTGGTCGGAGCGGCTCATCGTGTCATCTGTCATGCACGTAGCGTACGCCCGAAAACACCTCGCTGCATCACGCGACCTATCCTTGGGCGATGCAACGGCCGCGCATTCTTCTCGCACCGGGGGCCTCCGGCACCATCGAACGGCTGCGCGACCATGAGCGCGGCCTGACCGCTCGAGGAATGGAGGTTCATCTGGTGGATCTGCCACGAGGCCGCGTGGAGCGCGCCGTCCCCGTCTACCGCCAGGCGCTCGAGGGCTTCGGTGGCGAGACGCCGATCATCGGCGGGCACTCGTTCGGGGGACGGGTCGCGTCACTGCTGGCGCCGGAGCTGCCACCGGCGGCGCTGGTTCTCCTCTCCTACCCGCTGCACGCACCCGGGCGCCAGCCGTCATGGCAGGAGCGAACGTCGCACTGGCCCCGAATCGCGTGCCCGGTCCTGGTGCTCTCCGGCGAGTCGGACCCGTTCGCGGATCTCACCCTGCTGCGGCAGGCCGTACAACAGCTGCCCGATGCGACTCTCTTCAGCTACGCAGGGGTGGGGCACGGCCTGGGCCCGGTGCTCGATGACGCGCTCGACCGCATCGCCGATTTCGCCACGCGACAACGCTAGCCCAGGGCGCCGCCGATGGCCGAGACCAGGGAGACCAGGAACCAGCCCAGGAGCCCCAGGATGATGAGCAGGATCCCCAACAGGCCCAGGAGCACGATCCACTCCCCCCTTGTCGACGCATCGGGTCGCTCGAGATGGCTGCGGATGAGACCGAGATTGCGCGTGTTTGCCTTGAACCACAGGTCGAACGCGTCGCCGATGAACGGGATGGCGCCGATCGCGATGTCGATGGCCGAATTCGCCAACATGCGCGCCACGACGACGCGTGGCAATCCGAGGCGCGACCCTCGCCAGACGACATACAGGCCGATACCGCCGCTCACCAGATCTCCGACAACGGGCACGAATCCAATGAGGGCGTCGATGCCGAACCGTCGACCCGTCCCGGGCACCGGGATGCTGTTGTCGAGCAGCCATGCGAGCGTCTCGACCTCCGCCAGTCCGCGCGGCTGAGCGTCCGGCGAGCGTGCGTGCCGTGTGGTGCGAGTCATCGGGTCAGTGCATGCACGAGCAGTGCCGCATGCCGCTACGACGATTGACGTAGGTGGCATGCGCCAAACCGACCTACCCGGCGCGCTCGACGACGCCGACACTCTCGCTCATGAACGCCACACCCGCCGCCACCCTCCAGCACGCGCCCAGCAGCCTCACCTCGGGGCGATCGGTCAGCCTGGGGATCCTTCGGACGCTCATGATCGTGGAGGCCGCGCTGGCTCTCGTTTTGGCCATCGGCCTGAGCATGCTGGCTTCGGCACTCAGTGAATCCCTGGGAGGCGACGTGGGCCGGAGCACGGAGCAGAGCATCCGCTTTGCCGCGGGCTTCGCGATGTTGTTCGCAATCGCCGCCGCGGTCGCATCGCGGGGCGCCCGCCGTCGCCGCGCGTGGTCGTGGACACTCTCGGCCCTCCTCCAGCTGGTCCTCGCGATCGGAACAGGCTTCGCCGTCGTGATCGCGATGTGGCATCCCGCATACCTGCTGGGCTTCGGGCTCGCGACCGCCGTGATGCTGGTGCTCTCCATGCCATCGGTGCGCCGCACCCTCGGCCAGGAGTAAGCGTCGCGGGGTACACCGCAACGCACGGTGAGCGGCTACGCTGATGCGGTGGGGATGCTGCGAGGCTCGATCGGACTGCTTCTGACGTTCGGAGTATCGGCCTGCACGTTGCCAGAGATCGCTTCGCCGACAGCAAGGCCCACGCCGTCGCCAACCGCAACCCCAACCCTGATTCCGACCGACGCCCCGACGGAGTCGCCATCTGCCTCACCGACGCCTCCTACGGCGGCTCCGGATTTCGATGCGGGCGAGATCGTCGCCACCACGATCGACGGGCTGCGCGTGAGAAGCCTGCCAGGTGTCGATCGACCGGTGGTCACCGGACTGTTGCCGATCACCTTCGAGCTGGAGGTGGTGATGGGACCCATTCCAATCGATGACCTCGGCTGGTACCTCGTCGCCGATGCGGACGGGCGTGAGCCCGATTTCAGCGAGGGCTGGGTCGCCGCCGGATCCACCTCGGATCCACTCCTCACGACCACGGGAGGCATCGGCGCGGACTCACCGTACGTGGCGTCCATGGCTCAGACCGGCGATGCCGAGCAGGGACCGATCGAGATCGGCGAGGAAGAGCACGCCATTCGCTGGGTCGCGCTGGATCCGGAACGCGCACGCTGTTCGTTCGCCGTCTCATTCGCGCCCGCCGGAGGCGGAGACTCGGTGCCAGCAATTCGGGCAACGATCGGGACCGGCGTTGACCGCGGCACGCTTCAGCCGCAATCGTTTGCCGCCCTGGATCTCAGTGGGCCCGTCTTTGCCACCGTGACGTCCGACTGTGCATGGGCACTCGTCATCACGCGCATACCACCGGAAGCGTCATCGCCGCCAGGGTCACCCACTCCAGCGCCGTAGCCCTGAGCCTCCAGGGTTCGCCTAGCGGCCGGCGCCGGCGAGCGACTCGGTCAACGCATCGTCTTCCGGGTCAACCAGGAGACAGATGAAGGAACGGTCGCCCGATCCCCATGACTCCTCCGAGGGACTGATCATCTGGCCGAAGATCTCGGATGTTGCGTAGGGCGCACCCACGTACGGCTCAAACTCGGGTTCGCACACCTCGACGAAGATGGCCTCGAGCTCCGAGTCGGGCGGGAAGCTGCCGTCACCTTCGCGAGTGGCGATCGCGAAGACCTCGTACTGGTGCGCCTCGGTGCACGGCACGCCGTCGACCTCGCTGATCTCGTCGTCCGCGGCGGCGTTGAAGCAGTCACCCTCCCGAAGCTCGTCGACCGACACGTTACCCGCAGACTCCAGTGATCCGGCCTCGTCTCTGCGCGCGGAGGTGAGGTATCCGACGAGGAGTACCACGACGATGGCCGGTACCCACCAGAACCGAATCCAACGGCGCCAGCCGGCAGGCTCCTCATCTGAAGCGTTCACCGTGCCGCCCTCTGGCGCCCATGTCGCCTGGTCCGTCGGCGTCGGCTCCGAACCGCGGATCAGGCCACAACGCTGGCAGGCTTCATCCGTGTCGTTGTTGTCCGAAAAGCAGCGCTTACAGACCCATCGTTCGCTCACGACGACAAGGTAGCGGATCGCCGCTGCTGATCGTGCCAGTACCTCTGGACAAACTCCTCCTGGGCCACCGTCTCCACCGCCTGGGGATGCCGGACCTCGCGCACGCGGGCGATCGCGGCATCCGCAGGCCATCCGGCGGCGACCAGCGCACAGGCGGCCACCGTCCCGCTCCGTCCCACACCACCCATGCAGGCGATGGCAACGTCCGCACCGTCCCGTGCCTCCGAGATGGAGCGACAAATGGCATCCATCTCGGTCAGGCTGCCGGGAGGACCCCCATCAGCCATGGGATGGCGATCCACGGTGACTCCGAATAACGCCGCGCGGCTCTCGAGCGCCATGTCGCCCCAATGGCTGAGCTCAGCGTCCTCGATGAGAAGGATGAGCCGAATGATCCCGGCGTCCCGCAGGGCGCCCAGATCCGCCTCGAGATCCGCACGATAGATCCTGCCGGGGTAACGCACAGACCGTCCGTGTTTTCCAGGCAGAACGGTCAGACCGATTCGACCCGCTTGCCCGTCCCGCAGATCGGCAGCAGGAATCCAGTCCACCCGAGGCGGCGCATCCGCCGGCGGCACGGTCACCCTAATTCAGGTGGCCGTTGCCGCGCGGGCAGAAGTGGCCCTGCGGATCCAACGGCTGACCGCAGAATGGGCAGGGAGGGCGGCCCGACCCGACCAGCGCGTGCGCACGACGAACGAAGGCCCGGGCTTCCGGCGCGTTGATGCGAATTCGGAGGAGATCCGGCCCCTGTTCGGCGTCGTCGGGTAACTCGACATAGTCGCCATTCTCCGTTGGGGTCTGCGCCTCGATCATCACCGCCTCGGCGGTTGCATCCCAGGCCAGTGCCATTGCCCCTACACGGAAGAGCTCCACGACGGGTTCCTCGAGTGGGAGCTCATCAACGGCGTCGGCCTCTGCGGGCGCCTCGACCGCGTCGAGCAGATCATCGAGCCGATGAGCAAGGGCCGCGACCTGGACCTTCTCGAGTCCGACGCTGATCAACGCGCCGCCCTTTCGGGCCTGGAGGAAGAAAGCCCGATCGCCGGGCTCACCAAGCGTTCCGGCGAGGAAGCGATCAGGGTCATCGAAGATGAAGAGTCGACGTGTCATCGAGCTCATCGTAGCGCGTGCCGACCCGGTAGAGTTCTGGTGCCGATGAGCACCAGAGCCGTCCCGAGGTTGATCTGACCGATGCGACAACGGTTCCGACCCCTGCGCGCGCGCATGATGGCGTCACGCCCGGACGCGGACGGCGGAGGCATCCGTTGGCCGCAGGGACGGTGGATCTTGGGTGTCATCGCAGCCGCACTCCTGCTTGGCGCGGCCATCCTCGCCGTTCAGCTCCTGGTAGCCAACGACGAAGGAACCGTCCCGGATTCAACACCGTCAGGATCCGCTGGGTCGGGGACGGCGGTCATCACGTTCGGGACGGAACTCGACCCGGCGACGAACGAGGTCGCCGCAGACGCGCGGACCGACCGATTCAGCGAAGGCGACCAATTCGTCTATTCCGTCCCGGCCCCGGAAACGATTCCGAACGCCGTCTACGTCGAAGTGCGGCCCGCCGGTGACGGCTCGGCGGCGGCGGTCCAGGATCCGGTCGACGCACAGCCCGTGACGACCACGAATGCCATCGCATTCAGCGTCCAAGCGTCAGCCCTACTGGCCGACTTCGGCGCGGGTCAGTTTCGGATGCTCATCTACGCGGATCCGGCCGCCGCGCCCATCGGCGACGGAACATTCACGCTCGTCGACACGGGTGCCAGCCCGGAATCCAGCCCTTAGAAAGGAAGGGATCGGAGACGTGCCCCATCTCCGATCCCGAGTGGCAAGCCGGCGTGCCCTCCGACTCGTCTGCGTAACAGCCTACGGTCTCCGGACTATGCCTGTCAACACTTAATTGACCGCGAGTGCCTCGCTGCTGAGCTCATAGGCTCCGCGGTGGTCGCCCGCATCCGCACGCAGGTCGGCCCATTCCCGCAGGATCTCGCGCAACCGGTGTGGAACGCGGCTGGATCGCGCGACGTCCACTGCCTCCGCGAACTGCCGTTCGGCTTCGGCCATCTGACCGTCCACACGCCTGGCGCGCGCCGCGGTGAGCATGGCAGCGAGGCTGGCAAGCTGATTTCCGCTGCGCTCAGCGTAGGCGCGAGCGTCAGCGGCTAGGCGCAGTGCCTCCACCGCATCCCCTGACGCCAGGGCGATCTGCGCCTCGGTATCGGCGACCGCTGCCATCCAGCGTTCGTCGCCGGTGGTCTCGATCTGCATTCGCGCATCCCTCGCCAGCTCGCGGGCGCGTTCGATCTGGCCCGTCGCCAGGTAGGCAAGGGCGAGGTCATTCTCGATGCGCGCTGACTCGAAGACGGCGCCGGCGGCGCGGTAGAGCGCCATCCCCTGTGTCCCGGCGCGAATGGCCGCCTCGAAGTCACCGACCTCTCGATAGCCGATCGCGAGGTTGAACAAAAAGGCCGCGCGACGCCGATCGTCGAGGTCCGCCGCCTGGCCACGGGCCTCTTCGAGGTAGGAAAGCGCTCGCTGCGCTTGGCCGGCACGCGATTCAACGGCGGCCAGCGAGGTGAGCAGACGCATCTCGAAATCGGGTTCGACGCTCAGTCCCGCGCGCACCTGCTGCAGGAGAGCGGTCAGCAGACTCCGGGCATCGGGCTCATTGTCCGACTGATAGAGACCGTATGCCAGCCAGTACCGAGCAAGCGCCGCATCTGCGATACGGGATGCCTGGCCATACAGACGCGCGGCCTCTGTGGCCGCCGCAACCGTCTCCATGCCGCGATCCAGGCGCGCCAGCGCTTCGGCGAGTCCGCGCAGGAGGTCCGCGCGGGAGCTTTCATCCGGCGAATCCTCGAGAAGTGCACGGTATCCGTCGACGGCAGCCTGCCACTCCCCCGCCGCGAGCTGCATGTCGACTTCGAGTCGGGTCCACGCCGGATGAATCTCGTCGATGAAATGGCTCGGCGGCAGGCTGAGACGTCCGGCGATGTGGTTCAGCGCGACCATGGACGGTCGTGCGATGCCCGTCTCGAGGGCACTGACGTAGGCCTTGGTATATCGGTCCCCCGCAAGCTGCTGCTGCGTGAGCCCGGCACGATGGCGCGCCTCTCGAATGCGCTGGCCGATGCGGTGGGCCAGCTGGCGGTCCCCTTCAGTCGCGCGGGCGCTGGTCTTGGTCCGTGGCATTGCCGGAGTGTACACGGTCTGGCAAGCATCACTTGACCCGAGGTGGGCCGATCGTACTGCCGCGATGGCGATTACGTGAACCGACGGGTCATTGTCGGCTGGTGCGGATGGGTTGACCGTAACTGTGCGCGACCTTCAAGGGATAAGGCGTCCGCACACACCAAAGGAGAGATCAATGCAGACCAAGCGAATGCTTCGCTCGCTCGTGGTCGCCGGGACGACGGCGGCGCTGAGCATCCTCACCATCGTCTCGGCCGTCATGGCCGTCACTGGCGGCGGCGACTTCCCGCGCGTGCGGTAGCTCCGCTACCGCAGAGCTACCGCAGATGCGTGCCACGCATCAGCGGCAGAAACCCCTAGTGCCCGTGCTGGTAGTAGGGGTTTTCGCCTGCCCCGTGATCAGTGACATCGACGATGGCCGTGATCGCGGGGACGGCCGAGCGAACCGCCGTCTCCACTCCCTGCTTGAGGGTCACGCTGACGGCGGAACAGCCCTGGCACCCGCCCCCAAAGCGCATGAACGCCGTGCCGTCCTTCACGTCGACGAGCGTCACCTGGCCGCCATGTGATCCGACCCCCGGGTTGATCTGTCGGTCGATCACGTCCTGGACGGCGCGGGCGATCGGATCCTGCCACCCCTCGTTCGGATTGTCGATGCGAAGCCCGCCGCCGACGACGGCCGGATCGAGCTCGATCGTCGACCCCGCGAGGTCCGAGGCACTCGTCGGGTCGAGGACGACCGTGAGCCCGTCGGATTCGATGGCCAGGTCATCGGCGGCGCGCTCGCGAGGATCCTCGAGAGCGATCTCGTAGCGAAATTGGCGTCCCTCTTTCGCGAGGACGCGGACGCGCAGCACGGCATCCGGAAATTCGTTGAACGTGCGGACGCCATCGATCTTGGTGCGCGCGTCCGGCGTGATGGAGAGCAGGTTCGAAATCATCGCCGCCATGGTACCGCGAAGGCGAGACAGCCGCGATGTTCATCCCAGCGGCGGCAGGTCCTGGACATCGGTGAGCACGCGCTCGAAGGGATCACCGCGATCGGCCAGGCGCGCCGGCGCATCGCGTATCGTCCAGCGGTCCGGCCGCAGGTCTGGATCGTCGAGCTCCTCCCACTCGATCGGCATGCTGACCGGGGCCCCGGCAGCAGGCCGCGGACTGTACGGGGCCACGAGCGTCTTGTTGATCGCGTTCTGGGTGTAGTCCAGGCGGGCGAGCCCTTCCCTGCGCTCCTTCTGCCACTCCCAGCTCACCAGCTCCGGGACGATCCGCCCGATGGCCCGCGACACCTTCTCGACCCAGGTGCGCGTGTCGGCGAATGTGTAGCCGTCGGCGATCGGGATCCAGATCTGCACGCCCCGCTTGCCGGTGACCTTGGGGGCGCCCACGACGCCGAGATGCTGGAGCGCGGTCCGGTACAGCCGGGCCAACACGAGGACGTCGTCGAAGGTGTTGGTGGTCC
>JALZJE010000152.1 GCA_030859955.1 Chloroflexota bacterium
CCTCGACGATGCGCAGCTGCGCGAGATCGTCGGCCTGCTGGTTGCCGGCCTGACCCGTCGTCTGGCTGAGACCGGCATCTCGCTCGACGTGACCGACGCTGCGCTGACGCTCCTGGCGCGTGAGGGCTATGACCCGATGTACGGTGCCCGTCCCTTGCGCCGCGCCATTCAGCGGGGCCTCGAAAACCCGCTGGCCAGGCGGATGCTCGCAGGCGAGTTCACCGCCGGCGGTACCGTGCGGATCGACGCGGACGACGGCGTGCTTACCTTCAACGGAGCTGCCGAGGCGCGCCCGGTACGAACCTCGCCGGCGCCCGGTGGCTCACCCTCCACCGTTCACTGACTTCTCGGTCGTCGCTCGGTACCCGCCGGGCGGGGCTAAGGGCAATCGAACACGTCCGGCGTGGCAGCTCCGTCGCGAACTGACCCGCGTCACGAGTCATCCGCAAGGTAACCCCCCATCTCGTCAGCCGTTAGGCCCGTGGCACGGGTCGCGGACGACGCACCACGCCCCGCTTTGTCGTTATCCCCGTGATGCGGGCGACGCGCCGCCGCGACGGGCGTATTTACGCACATCCGATCGAGACGTGACCGGCACGCCAAGAGTACATTGACGCCACGTCGTCCCGAGCCGAGGAGAAGCTGCGATGTCCTTCGAACGTTCGACAGGGGCTGCCGCCGGCCTCGGCGCCGAGCCGGCACCCACGCCAGGTCCGGGAGGGCCTGACAGCGCTGCGGGCGACCACAGCACGCCGGCAATGCGCCTCCAGATCCTGTCGACCGAGCACTGGAGCCTGCTGGCATCACGCTCCCTGGCATGGAACGAGTCTTTCAGCCGCGCCGGCATGTTCCTCTCCACGCTCTCCGGAGCCATCGTCGCGCTCGCCCTGGTGGCGCAGGCCACCGAGTTCGGCGAGGGCTTCCGAATCTTCGGCCTGGTGATCCTGCCCGTCGTGCTGTTCGTCGGGATCGGGACCGTCCTCCGCATGGGGATCGCGAACTACCACGATGCCACCTGCGTCATCGGCATGAACCGCATCCGCGCCGGGTACCTGGAGATCGCGCCGGACCTGGAACGGTTCTTCGTCATGGGAACCACCGATGACGAGCGAGGAATCAGCATGACGATGGCCGTGCAGCCCCGGACGCCGGTGCTCGCCCAGATGCTCGCTTCGAGTCCGATGCTGATCAGCGTGCTCAACTCGGTGCTGGTCGGAGCCATCGGCGCGCTGCTGACGCTGCAGTTGGGCGGTGAAACGCCGGTGGCCGTCGCCCTCGGAGCGTTCGCGTTCGTCGTCGCCATGGGCGGGTTCCAGGCGTACGCCGGACGGGAGATCCGGAACGCTCGGGGAAGGAATAGGCCGATGTTTCCCTCGCGTGTGGTGCCTGAACCAGGCCCTGCTGGCGATTCCGTTTGATCCCGGCGACCGAAAGCGGGTAGCATCGCCGAGACCCGAGCGGCGCACTGCCGTAACCGTCCCTCAACCCGGCAAGGAGACGATTTTCCGTGACTCTGATCCCAGTACTGCGCCGTGCAGCGGGCGAGGCGCGCATCACCCGCCTCAACTGATTCAGACGAGTGACAGACGGTCGAGTGGGAAGGGCGGCAGGGCCAAAGGCTTCACCGCCAGACGCACCAGGAGGAGCGGCGAGTCATCGGCCGCGCTCCGGTTCGCGTGCAGCACGCCGCAGCCGGAGCATCGGTGGATGAGGACCCACTCGCCCTTGCCGCGGACGGTGATGGCGATCGGCTCCATGCTGGAGCCACACTCGTCGAGCATGGCGCGATCGCCCGGCCGGTTGTCGACATGGCGTGACCACAGGCAGGTCGGGCAATGATTGCGATGCTGGGTGCCCGGGGCGTCGGACGGCACGTCGAGACGGCAGTTGACGCATCGGAATGAGCTTGGCTCGGCGCGCGGCCTATGCCGCACGCGACGTGAATCAGGGGAATGGCGCAACGGGAATCTCCAGGGAACGAACGGGTAAGGACGCATTGCTTCGCGTCGTGCGTTCGGCCTCGGAAATGACGGAGGCCGCCCCGGCGGGCGGCCCATCTGGCGAGCGGTGGAATTGAATCCCGCTGCTAGCCGACGAGCTCCATCCGGAGGCACGACGCGCGAAAAACCGTCCGAACGGTCTCTGCCATGTCATCCTCCTCGTGGGTTCATGCGGCGCGGTGGGTGCGCCATCGATAACCCGACTCTACGCCGTGGAAGGCCGGGGCGTCAACGGCCTCAGCGATGCTTGCGGCGGCGACCAGCGGGGGTAGGCTTGGCGCGCTCACGCTCGGCTCGACGGGGCGGGGGGACGTATCGGCGACGGCGGATCTCTTCGTTGGCAGCCGCGATCCGTGGGGGAAAGCGCACGAACACCGCGTGAGCGGCCAACCCCATGCCGATCAGGACGACCAGCAGCTGGAGGATGAGCGGAACGCCGATCACCACGAGGAGCGGGATGACACCCCACGTGACGATGATGGGCCAGAAGACCCACTCGTGCAGTGCCAGCAGCTCCGGGTAGCGCCGGTAGCGGCGCTGCGCCAGGTTGTAGACGACGATCGCGCCGATCGCGATGAGCACGCCGGCCACCCACATCAAGGTAAACAGGTCGGGATAGTTCGCCAGCGAGAATGGATCGGTCAGGACGTTCATCGGCCGCGGAGTCTAGCACGGCTCCTCGCTATACTTCGGAGCCCGGCCGCCCACCACACGAGGACGTCGATTGCGCGCCCTGCTCTCCGTCAGCGATCGCGAAGGCATTGTCGAGCTCGCCAGGGGCCTGACCGATGCGGGAGTCGAGTGCTTCGCCACGGATGGCACGCGGACACATCTCACCCAGGCGGGTATCGAGGGAATTCGACGCGTCAGTGAGCTGACCGAGACCAGCGAGATCCTCGGGGGCCGCGTCAAGACCCTGCATCCCAACATCTTCGCGGGACTCCTGGCGCGCCGCGACCAGCCGCAACACCTGGCCCAGCTGGCCGAGCACGGGATCGAGCAGATCGACATCGTGGTGGTCAACCTGTACCGATTCGCGCAGACCGTGCGCGAGCCGAACACGACGCTCGACCAGGCGCTCGAGCAGATCGATATCGGCGGCGTGGCGCTCCTGCGCGCCGCCGCCAAGAACTTCCCGGGCGTCGCCGCGGTCTCAAACCCGACGCAGTACGCATCGGTCCTGCGCGACATCAGGACCCACGGCAGCGTGAGCCCCGAGACACGCCAGAAACTGGCCGGTGAGGCGTTCGCCGTGACGGCGGCCTACGACGCGCAGATCGCGAGCTACCTGAACGTCGCCACCGGCACGGTCTTCCCGAGCCGCCTGACCATGGTGGTCGAGAAAAAGGCCGATCTGCGCTACGGCGAGAACCCACACCAGCTGGGCGCCTTCTACACCGATCCGGCGCACTCCGGGGGGAGCATCAGCAGCGCGCACCAGATCGCCGGCAAGGACCTGAGCTTCAACAACCTGCTGGACCTCGACGCTGCCTGGAGCATCGCGTCGGACTTCAAGACGCCGGCGGTCGCGATCGTCAAGCACGGGAATCCGTGCGGCCTCGCGTCGATCGTGGATCTCGCCGAGGCCTTCCGCCTGGCGCTGGAGGGGGATAGCGTCAGCGCCTACGGCGGCGTGATCGGCGCCAATCGGACCATCGACGAGTCGGCCGCCCGCGCCATCCGGCCCGGCTTCTTCGAGGCCATCGTGGCACCGGGCTACACGCCCGAGGCGCTCGAGATCCTGCGCACGAAACGCGGCTTCGAGATCATCGAGATCCCGCCGGCTGCGGACGAGGCGGATGAGCTCGGCATCGGCAAGTTCGACTTCAAGCGCATCGGCGGCGGCGTCCTGGTGCAGACGTTCGACAACCTGGAGGAGGACCGCGACAAGCTCCAGCCGGTCACGCAGCGGCGACCGACGCTCGAGGAGCTGACGGATCTGCTCTTCGCGTGGCGTGCCGTGCGACACGTGAAGTCGAATGCGGTGGTACTGGCAAAGAAGCACGCCATGATCGGGATGGGGGCGGGCCAGCCGTCCCGCGTCGTCAGCGTCGAGGTTGCGCTCCGCAAGGCCGGCGAACGCGCTCCACTGTCGGTCATGGCCAGCGATGCGTACTTCCCGTTCCCGGACGGGATCCAGATCGCCGCGCAAGCCGGCGTGACCGCCATCATCCAGCCCGGCGGCAGCATCCGCGACGAGATGGCGATCGAGGTCGCGGACCGCCACCACATGGCCATGGTCTTTACCGGCCGCCGCCATTTCAAGCACTAGGCCGATGGCTTCGCCGGGACCCGTCGACAAGGTCATCATCGCGGAGGCGATCCGCGCCACCGAGGCTGGCGCCATCGCCGCGGCGCGCCTCATGGGTCGGGGCGACCGGGACGGAGCGGACCAGGCCGCGGTCACCGCCATGCGCAAGGCCATGGACGATGCCGACATCACCGGCACGATCGTCATCGGCGAAGGAGAGCGCGACAAGGCGCCGATGCTCTATATCGGCGAGAGGGTCGGCAACCCGGATGCCGCCACCTCGATCGACATCGCGGTGGACCCGCTCGAGGGCACGAACCTGGTGGCCACCGGATCAGCCAATGCCACGGCGGTCCTTGCGGCGTCGGAACCGGGTGGGCTGATGCATGCGCCCGACACGTATCTCGAGAAGCTGATCGTCGGTCCCATGGTCGCCGGCCATGTCAGCATCAACGACCCGACCGCCCAGACGCTGGCCACGATCGCGGATCGACTCGGGCGCAACGTGTGGGATCTCACCGTCGTGATCCTCGAGCGTCCGCGACACGAGCGGCTCATCTCCGAGGTGCGTGCGGCCGGTGCGCGGATCAAGCTCATCGGTGACGGCGATCTGACCGCGGCGATCAGCGTCGCGGTCTCCGGAACGGGCGTCCACGCGGTGATGGGCACCGGCGGGGCGCCGGAGGGCGTGCTCTCGGCAGCCGCGCTGAAGTGCCTCGGTGGCGAGATCCAGGCGAAATTTGCCTGGCGCTCGAACGAGGAACGCGAGCGGGCGCGGGACATGGGGGTCGATGTGGATGACGCAGAGCGGGTCTATTTCACGGACGACCTCGCGTCCGGTCGGAACGTGGTCTTCTGCGCAACCGGCGTGACCGATGGCGAGCTCCTGCGCGGCGTCCGCTTCTTCGGTGGCGGCGCGCGCACCCATTCGCTGATGATGAGCTACGCCGGCGGCCTGGTCCGATTCATCGACACCGTCCACATGTGGGACCCGGGTAACCCGCCAAAGGTGCGCCTCTAGCTCTGTCTGCCGGGCCATCATGTCCTCTTGCCCATATCCGCCCGGGCATGCTATATCCAGCGGGTCGGCAATGCGGACCCGAACCGCAGCGACACACGGAGGGGGATGAGTGCGGTTCCAGCGACGCCTGATCGTTCCGGGATTGCTCGCGCTCCCGGTTCTGCTCTCGGCGTGCTTCCCGCCCTTCGGGCCCTTCTTCCCGTTTCCGCCCGCCGGCGAGACTGAGCTGTCCGTCGAGAACGGCATGGATGACAACGTCGTGCTTCGCATCGTCGCCGACGACTTCCCGATGGAGTACGCCATCCCGGCCGGCGAGACCGGCACCGTTATTCTGTACGGCGGCAGCGCGCCAACGACCATCGCCTTGCTCGATGCCGACTGCCAGTCGCTCGACGAGATCGAATGGACCGAAACGTCGGAGGCCGTGCGCATCGGCCCGGACGGACAGCTGGCCGCGGTTGCCCGTCCCGCGACCGCGCCAGACGAGATCTTCATCGAGTACTGGGAATGCACCGGCGGATTCGGACCAGCCCCCACTGCCGGCGACCCGGTGACTGATGCGCCGGGCACCATCTTCCTCGCCGGCAGCGAAGGATCCGGCTGGCGGATCGATCCGGCAACCGCGGAGTTGAGCCACCTCGCCACGTCGGATACCGAAGCCGGGGGAATGACCATGGATGCCGAGCACGCCCTTTCCCCCGACGGGGCGCTCGTGGCGTTCAGCCGCTACGCCCCTGACGATGGTTCCGCCGACCTTTACGTTGCTGCTATCGACGGAGGCGACGAGCGCCTGCTCGTCGCGGATGCAGGCATCCCAAGCTGGTCTCCGGACGGGACCAGGATCGCGTATCTCAGCCTCGATCCGTTCGCCGGCGGGTCCGCCATTCACGTGATCGACCTTGACGGCGGCGATCCGATCGAGCTGGCGGATGACGCATCGGTCCCCCGCTGGTCTCCCGATGGAACGCGCATCGCCTTTATTTCGGTCGACCTCGGTGGCTTTAGCGATCCGACCACTTCGTCGTCGGAGCTGCGCGTGGTCAACGCCGATGGCACTGAGCTGGAGACCCTTGCAAGCGCCTCACCGTTCGCTGACCGACCTGACTGGTCGCCGGATGGAAAGCGCCTCGTATTCACCGCAGGATCCGATACCGATGGAACGGTCGACGTGATCGACCTCGACAGCGGCAATCTCAGCACGGTTGCGAATGGCGGCAGCGCCATGCTGACCGAGCCCACCTGGTCCCCCGACGGCGAGCGGATTGCGTTCGGCATCTCGGACTCCACCATCTTCTCGTCCGAGGCGGCGGTGGGGATCGTTCCGGCCACCGGTGGCGAGGTCGAGCGCATCGGCGCCCTCGACAATGGGTTCATCGCCGGCCCCGTCTGGTCGCCGGACGGTGCGTGGCTCGCCTTCGCCCGAAGCGGCGCCATGGACGCGGCATCCGACCTGGTGGTGCGCGAGCTGGCTTCCGGGGAAGAGACCGTGCTCGCCAGCGGCGTATTGAGCGTCTCTGGCTGGCGCTGACCGCCCTGCCGGATTCGCCGATAGATCAGCCCGTCAGCGACCGGACGGCCTTCCCCACGCAGTGCCCAAGCTCACGCTCGGCCGATATTTCCTCGATTCCCGGCCCGGGCGCCTGCTCGCGCTGGTTTCGGCCGATATTTCGGTGCTGACGACGCTCGGACCCCGCCCGGCGCAGCCTCTCAGGCCACGCGAACACTGGAATTTCGGTCGTTCCCGGCCTAGCTGAGCCCCGTCGACCTGGGGTCGGACCAGTCGGGCCCGCCGATCCGAAGGACCTCCTGGTTGGCAACGGTAGCGAGCAGATCCGCGACCGAGACCTCGACTCGCAGGTCGGAGCAGTTGCGCCACGGTCGCAGGCCCGGATCTAGCTCGGCGACCGGCTCCAGGGCAAAGCGCCGTTCGTGGAATCGCGGGTGGGGCACGATCAGGTCGTGCTCGGGATCGGTGACGCATCGGCCATCGAAGGCCAGGATGTCGAGGTCGATCACACGGGGACCCCATCGGCGCCCCTGGGGATCACGACCCAACACCAATTCGAGGCGTTTCAGCTCGTTCAGGAGCTCCATCGGCGGCAGATCGGTCTCCAGCTCGAGGGCAGCGTTGAGGAATCGCGGCTGATCGAGCGAGTCACGCGGTGCGCTGTCGTACAGCGAGGAGGCACGAGCCACGAGGCCGATGCCGCGAAGCTCCCCCACCGCCGCGCGGAAGGCGATGACCGGTTCCCCCAGATTTCCCCCAAGACCGATGAAGGCACGCACGTGCCCGCACTCTAGTCGATAGACTCCGGCCGTGGACGCATCACCGCCGGTCTTCGTGATCACCGGTCAGTTGGCGGCCGGAAAATCGACGCTGGCGGCCGCTGTGCTGGAGCAGTTCGACTCCGGCTTCCACATCGACGTCGACGGCATCCGCGAGATGGTGAAGAGCGGATTGGCCAGCCCGCTCGAATGGACCGATGAGACGACGCGGCAGTTCGACCTCGCCATCGCGGGGTCGGCGGCGCTGGCGAAGGTCTATGCATCGGCAGGGTTCGCCGTAGTGATCGAGGGGGGCCTTGCACCGGCATCAGTCGAGGAGGCATTGGGCAGGCTCGGGCTGACGGATCGGCTTGTCGGGATCGTGCTCCACCCCAGGCTGGATGTTGCGCTCCAGCGAAATCGCGAGCGGCGGAGCAAGTCATTCGATACCTCGATCCTGGACGATGTGATTCGCGAGATCGATGCCGACATCGCCCGTGAACCGGATCGACCCGGCTGGCATCGGCTCGACAACAGCGACGAGCCGATCGAAGCGACCGTGGAGCGAATCCTTTCCTTCCCCCGGTAATCGGCTGATAATCGGCCGGCGGTACAGTCCGCACCACACATAAGCGCTCAAGACGTCATCGGTATCTCGCGCCCCGGAGACCGTCGATTGTCGGACATCAAATATGCCTACCCCCTGATCCTCAACAAGGTCGCGTCGCCGCACTACGCGACGCCGACGCTGCGTCGGGCCCGGTTGCTGGACTGGCTCAACGAGGCTGCCGGATGCCGCGCCGCCGTGATCGCGGCGGATGCCGGCTACGGCAAGACGACCCTCCTATGGCAGTGGGAGCGAGAGGTCGACTTCCCCTGCTACTGGTACAAGCTCGACCGAACGGACCGGGACTGGACCTTTCACATCAGCTACCTGATCGAGACGATCAGCAAGCGCCACAAGGGCTTCGGTCGCCGAGCTCACTCCATGCTCCAGCAGTTGGGCGGTCCGGGGTCCGCCCGCCCAGGAGTCGCGGCATATCTGCTGGCGGAGATGCATGACCGCCTGACCGAGCCCTGTACGTTCATCATCGACGACTGGCAGTACGTCAACGCCGTCACGGAGGTGCGTGGCCTCTGGAATCAGATCCTGCGGGATGCTCCCCCGACCTGCCGGTTCGTCTTCGCCTCCCGGGTCAAGCCCCGTCTGCAGTTCGCCCGCTTCAAGACGCATTCAGGCTATGCCGAGCTCAGGACCGATGCGCTCCGCTTCACCGAGGCGGAGATCGACGAGCTCTTCCGGGACATCTACAACGATCCGCTGGATCCCAGCGACGTCGCTGAGCTTGAGCGCCGCACCGAGGGTTGGGCGGCGTCGCTCCAGTTGGTGGAGGTGTCCCTGCGCGAACGTCCGTCACCGGAGGAGCGACGCGAGTTCATCCAGTCGATCACCGCAACGACCGACAGCGACCTGTTCGATTTCCTCGCCGAGGAGGTCCTGGACCAGCAGCCCGAGGAGACGCGGAACTTCCTCCTGACCACCTCGATCCTTCAACAGATCACGCCCGAGGTCGCCGAGCGCCTCGCCGGCGTCCATGACGGTCGCCGCGAGCTCACGGAGCTGGAGCACCGTGGTCTCTTCACCAACCGCCTTGATGAGCAGCGGTATCGCTACCACAACCTGTTCCGCGAGTTCCTCGAGCGGAGGCTCATCGCGGAGCGATCGGACGCTGAGGTGGTCGGCCTGCACATCCACGCCGCTTCCTATTTCGAGACCACCGAACAATGGCCAGAGGCCATTCATCACTACCTTCGCGCCGGCCTTCAACGCCAGGCCGCCCGCCTCATCGCCAAACACGGCGAGGAAGTGGTCTCTGAAGGCCGCCTAGGCCTCGTAGATGAATGGCTCCAACAGTTGCCGGCCGAAACCATCAGACAGAATGCACGTCTCAGTCTCTTGTTCGGCGAGACCTGCGGAATGAGAGGCGAGTGGGAGCGCGCCGAAGAAGCGCTCCAACGGTCACGAGATTACTTCGCTCGCAAAGGCGACCGGCGCCTAGAGGCTCTCGCTTGTCTGAAACTCAGTTCCGTGCTCTCCAATTACGGCAGCGTGGAGCGATCAGCCGATGTTGCTGAAGCCGGAGTGGAACTCGTCCCGACCGACGACATCGGAACGCGATTGCGACTGGAAGGCAACCTAGCGATTACCCGAACATGGCTCGCGGGGTCCCTCGAGGACGTAATACGGGGGTGCCAGCGGGTCGCAGTTGAAGCGGGTTCCAGGGGACTCGAGCATTTCGCAGCCATCGGCTACCACAACGCCGGAGAAGCCCAGTTGAGGATGGGCGAGATCGGAAAGGCTGTGGCAAATCTAGAAAAGGCTGCGCGGTTCTGGAGCGAGAACCCCACCAATCCGTTCGCGGATAACGAAGTGCTATCCCTCGCCCTCGTTCTCAACGGGCAGATGCGAAGAGCGGAGGCGATCGCCACCGAATCGATTCGCCGAACGGCGCCTTGGCCACGTCCGCGGTCGCACGCACTCTATGCATGGGCAGGCGTCCTGTTAGCCCAGGGCCGAGTAACCGCATCGATGGAAGCATTGAGGGAGGCGACATCCAACCGGAGCGTGTTGGGAGCATCCCATCGTCTGTTTCTAAGTCGCCTGATCGAGTCTCTCTTCCTGGCGGACTCCTCGGCGGCGGAGGTGCGGCAGGTCCGCCTCGATATGGACTCAGGATCACCGACAGACCCCCGGTACGCGCCCGATGTCGCGCCCGCAATCTCTATCGCCGACCACGCGACGGGTAAATGCAGCGGGGAATGCCAGCGCCACCGCTCTGCATTACTGAAGGCCGCTGAAAGCGGAGCAAGGCTCACAAGCCTCATGGGACTCGTGAAGATCGGTGCGCTTAGCTTCGATCACCGAGAAATCCGTCCGAAGCGTCTGGCATGGATGGCATTGGCCGAAGCCACACGATCGGGCTTCATTGCCCCAATCAGACTATGGGTCCGTCGGTATGCGCCGCATGCCAGCATCGCGATGACGCAACCGGACGGGGTATCGCTGTTAGCGAAGCTGATGGACATCGATCCCGATGGGTGGAGGGCTGAACTTGTCCAGTTACTGGGCTCTGCTGACAGTGTAAGCAGGGCGACGATGATGAAATCCATTGCTCGCCACGCCAACCGCGATACCGTTACGGCCCTTGAGGAGATTCGGGGGGCTGACGTGGCGGAACTGCGTCGCCAGTTGCAACATGCTCAGGCATCCCGTCTGTATCTGCGGACATTGGGTGGGATCAACCTTCACCGCGGCAGCTGGACCGGACCTGTCGTAGCGATAGAAAAGCGCCGCGTCCGATCATTGCTTGCGGTGCTTGGCGCTCATGCCCATACAACACTCACACGTGATATGGCAATCGATATCCTGTGGCCGGATGCCGACGGCGATTCTGCAGTGAACAACCTTAACCAGACTGTCTTCCAGCTTCGCCGCTATCTAGATCCCGCCTACCGACAAGGCGAGAGCCCTGAGTACGTAATAAGCTCAGCGGAACAAGTTGGCCTTTCGGAAGATCTAGTCCGTACGGATCTCCAAGAGATTCGGAGGCTCCAGGACCGGATCGCTAGCGCATCGTGGCGCCAGCGCCAAGACGCAGCAGCGAGGGCAATAGCGCTCGTCGGAGGCGAATTCCTTGCGGATCTGCGGTACGAAACGTGGGCCACGCGGCTCCAAGTCGGCGTCCATAACGAAATCCGGGCTCGATTGCTACCTATCGCTCTTCAGACGGATGCGTCTTTCGACGTCCAGGTTGCGACTGACGCCGCCACAGCCCTCACCTTGATCGATCGCTTCGACGAAGTTGCGACACTTGCCCTGGCCGAATGCCTCTCGCGCTCTGGGCGCAGAGTGGCGGCCCGACAGCTTCTCATTAGGTTCGCGGAACAGATGCGCAGTGAGTTTGAGGAGGATCCATCCCCGCAGCTCCTTGAAGCTACAGACCGGCTGCGGAATGGCACGAGTCAACTGTGAGTGGACCTTAGAGAACTCTGAAACGCCAAACGCTTGACTCCGCGCGGCTTCGCGCCTACAGTACCTGAGTCGGTAGTACTTTTGTACTTCGGCACTCGTGGGACGCGCAGATCCGCTAGCTGAATTGGGCACTTAGGCTGGCGGGGAGCGACTAGTGCAACCGACCGTTCCGTCACCGGAGTGTGTCGGTTGTTTCGTGCACGCACTGAAGAAGAGGGCACCTTCTGATGAGCAGAGAACTCACTCGAGGCTGGTAGCAATGGGTGCGAAGTTGCTTAGGCGCGGCCTTGCACGCGCGGTTGCGCTTGCAGCGGCACTAGGGGCGTTGGCAGCCCTAGGTCTCGCTGGAGGAGCGTCCTTCAGCGGTCTATGAGCCTATGCGTGCTAGCATCGGGTCACGAAAACCCCCAGGGTTGATGGCATCCGGTTGAGCACGCAGCTTCGCCTCTACATCGTTACTACCGTAGCCGCTGCGGGCATTTTGCTCGCGGCGGCTTTCGCGTTTTGGCCGATTAGGACAGCCCTTGGCGGTGTCATCGGCATCGTTTTCTGGTGCCTGTTGACCTTCATTGCCAGCGCGCTTCCGGTGCGATTACCACGAGGTCTCCATGTCACCGTCGCTTTCGCCCCTGCTACTGCCGCGATGCTCTTGGGGGGACCGGCAGCAGCAGGACTCGTAGCGGTCCTCGGCACCTTCGATGTGCGAGAACTGCGGGGTAGAGTCCCGTGGTACGGGGTTCTGAACGACCATGCCTGCTTCGCTATCGCCGCAACGGCCTCAGGCATCCTGCTCGAGGTTCTGTTAGGACTCGCTGGGCCGGCAGGGTCTCCAGTCGGCGGCTCCCTGCTGGGATTCGCGTCATTCCTTGTCGCATCCGGACTTTACTTCGTTCTCAATAGCCTACTTTCCATCACCGTTGTCCATCTGCGCACCGGGGTCCCCTTCAGAAGGGTGTGGGCGGAGGATATAGGCGGGATCGTTCTGAGCTTGATCGCGCTGGCTCCCCTCGGATGGCTGATGGCGCAGGTTTTCCAGTTGCCGAACGGGGTCGGATGGTGGGCGACGCCGCTGTTCGTCGTGCCGCTGTTCACGACCAGGCTGGCGTATGCCCGGTACGTCGAGACTCGGGAGCTGTTCGAGCAGACGATCGAGGCGCTCTCGAAGGCGGTCGACGCACGAGACGTGTACACCAGAAACCATTCGAGCCGGGTGAGCCATGTCGCCGAGGCGGTGTCGCGCGTCATGCGCCTGGCTGAGAGCGAGATCGAGAAGATCAAATGGGCCGGGCTGCTGCACGACATCGGCAAGATCGGGATTCGCGACAACATTCTTCTCAAGGAGGGGCCGCTCGACAAGCACGAGCGGATCCTGATGAACCAGCACCCGACCATCGGGGCGGAGATCGTGGCTCCGGCGACACAACTGAGCGCGGAGGCGCCGCTGATCAAGGCGCATCACGAGTGGTTCAACGGATCAGGCTATCCGGATGGCATCGAGGCACTCGACATCCCGCTCGGCGCGCGGATTCTGACCATCGCGGATGCGTACGAGGCGATGACGAGCTCGCGCCCGTACCGCAAGACGCCGCTCACGCACGAGCAGGCCGTGGACCAGCTCGAGAAGTTCATCGGCATCCAGTTCGATCCCGAGATCGTCCCTATCCTGATTCAGCTCGACCGCAGCATCCTCGACCGGCCTCCTGACCGGCCTGACGAGCTGCCGACGATGCTTCACCAATCGGACCCGCGCGATGCGGGTGTCGGCACCACGCCACCGGAGCCGGAAACGAGGTCAGCGCTGACCTCGGACGATGTTTCTTAGCACCATCGTCCTTGCGCTGATCATCGGCGCACTGGCCGGCGGCGCCTTCCCTCGCCTGGCGGAGCTCAAGCTGCGCTGGAGC
Source organism: Chloroflexota bacterium (assembly GCA_030859955.1). GTDB lineage: Bacteria > Chloroflexota > Limnocylindria > QHBO01 > QHBO01 > JACDBZ01. Next base: position 13,475 of record JALZJE010000152.1, read on the forward strand.
CTCCTGCTCGTCGCGGCGCTTGGGCTGCGCGTGCTGGCCGGACTGAGCAGGGAGACCGGCATCGGTGCCGATATTCCGGTCGGATGGGCCTACCTGACCGCCTACGCGCTCATCTTCGCGTGGCTGTGGGGAAACTGGCGCGTTCCGGGGCTCCAGGTCGCTTCCGTCGGTATCGGCGCGAACATCCTGGCGGTCGTGATCAACGGCGGTCAGATGCCGATCTGGTCGGCGGCGTACTTCTCGGCAGGTTTCACGGAAGCCGAGATCATGAACGACCCATTCCACTTCCTCCTTCGGTCCGATACGGTCGCCGGCTTCGTCGCTTCCGGCGGCCTGTTCGGCGACGTGATCCCACTGCCGATTCCCTACATCCGCGACGTGATCAGCATCGGCGACGTGCTTCTCGCTCTCGGGATCTTCTGGACGATCGTGTACTCGATGACGCGCGCCGAGGCACCATCGCGCCGTACCGTCGCGATTGGTCATGCGCCGATGCGCCAGCCGGCGGCTGGTGCGTTCGGGGCCGGACTCGCGTATTCGGACGCCTCCGCCATCCCGGCCGACCGCGGCAGGGGAGTCGCCGGGGACGTGGCCCCGCCTCGGGCCCAGTCGCCGTACCTGCGCCTCGTGCGCAATCGCAACTTTTCGCTGCTCTGGGTCGGTCAGCTGGTGTCGCTGCTCGGCGATCGGATTCACATCATCGCGCTGGGCGCGCTGGTCGCAACCCGCGGCAGCGAACTCGAGCTGGGGTTGACGTTCGCAGCCACCGCCGTCCCGAGCGTCCTGCTCGGACCCCTGGCGGGCGTGCTCGTCGACAGATGGGACCGCCGCCGAACCATGATCGCGTGTGACGTGGCGCGCGCCGGCCTGGTGCTGTTGGTACCGTTCGCGTTCGAGATCCATATCGGCCTGGTGTACCTGGCCGCGTTCCTGATCTCGACCGTGACGCTCCTCTTTCGGCCGGCCAAGACCGCGATCGTGCCGGCGGTGGTGGAGGAGAAGGAGCTGGTCTCCGCGAATTCCGCGATGTCGGTGCCGGAGACCGCTGCCGACCTCATCGGATTCCCTGTTGCGGGCCTGATCGTGACGGCGCTCAGCTCGGTCATCGGCGCCGCATTCGTGCTGGATGCGGGAACATACCTGGTCTCGGGGATCCTCATCTGGGCGATGCTGGTGCCGCGCCAGGTCGACGTTGTCACGGAGAGGATCTCGGTGCGCGTTGTCTGGCGTGAGATGCGGGAGGGCTTCACCTTTCTGTGGGGCGAGGCCGCACTCCTGTCGAACACGCTCCTGTCCACGCTTGCCCAGGTCGCGGTGGGGGCCGAGATCGTTGTCAGCCTCCTCTACGCGCGCGACATCATCGACCGCGGCGGCATGAGCTTCGAGCAGATGTACTCGCTGCTCCTGACCTCCATCGCGGTCGGGAGCGTGCTGGCCGGGATTGCCGTGGGCGCGATCGGCGACCGATTCCCGAAGGGACTG
>JALZJE010000154.1 GCA_030859955.1 Chloroflexota bacterium
GCCACGCCCGCCGTTCGAAGCGAGTTCACGAGCTCGCGGGCGCCCGCAATCGGCTCATGGCCGCGATACACGACGCCGTCAAGATCGAAGATGACCAGGCGAACGCGGTCGGGCAGGTGGCTCATGCCGGCCGATGATACGGGCCTCGCAGCGCGGCCGGACCTTGAGCGAGGCATCGGCAAGGAAGTATGATGCCGCAGATTCTGCGCCAGGCGCCCTTGCCCGAGCGCACCCGGAGGCGCCGCGACTCATGCGGCAGTACGCACCGAATGGTGTGGAGGAAATAGATGCGGAAACTTCCGAGCTCGCTGATGGCCGTGCTGGCTGTCTTGACGCTCATCCTGGCTGCCTGTACGAGCGGCGGGGACAGCCCGTCCGAGAGTGCAGCTGGCCCGTCGACGGCGGAGTCCACCGCTCCGGAGTCGACGGCCCCCGAATCGGAGGCACCATCCGAGAGCGCGGCCGCCAGTGAGGCACCCGAGGCCGGGCTCGACGCGTGCGGCGAGCCGGAGTCGGGCGACGCGCTCATGATCGGCGTGGTGACCGATGTCGGTCAGCTCGAGGACAAGTCGTTCAACGAGGCGTCGTGGTGCGGCGGCATCGCGGGCGCGACGTCGGTCGGCGGCACCGCCGAGGTGATCGTCACCGAAGCTCCCGCCGACTACGCGCAGAACATCCAGACCTTCGTGGACCGTGACTTCGACGTGATCATCACCGTCGGATTTGCCATCGGCGATGCCACCCTGGAGGCGGCGCAGGAGAACGCGGAGACGTGGTTCATCGGCGTCGATCAGTTCATCGGTGCCGATCCGATCCCCGAGAACTACATGGGCCTGCTCTATAACGAGGCGCAGGCGGGCTACCTGGCCGGCATCGTGGCGGCCAACATCAGTGAGACCGGCGTCATCGGTGCGGTCGGTGGCATCGACAGCGTTCCCCCGGTCGTCAACTACATCTCCGGCTATGCAAACGGCGCCGCGAGCGTCAATCCGGACGTCGAGGTCCTGATCGAGTACGCGAGCACCGACATCACGACCGCGTTCAACGACCCGACGACGGGCAAGTCGATCGGCGAGCAGATGATCGAGGCCGATGCCGACGTCCTGTTCCAGGTCGCCGGCCTGACTGGACAGGGCGTCCTCGAGGCCGCCTGTGATGCTGACGTGTTCGGGATCGGCGTGGATGTCGACCAGTACATCAGCCTTCCGGACCTGGGCGAGTGCATCGTCACCAGCGCCGAGAAGAAGCTGAAGGAGTCGGTCCAGGCGGCGATCGAGCGCGTGGCCGACGATTCCGCGGAGGCCGGCAACGTGTTCCACGATGCGGCAGCCGATCCGCCGGGCGTGGGCATCTCGCCGTTCCACGACTTCGAGGGCCAGCTCGACCCGTCGGTCCAGGAGGCCGTCGACGAGGCATTCGACGGATTGGCGGACGGCTCGATCGACCCGTGCGCCGGGGACACGCCGTGCTTCGGCGGGTGACCTGAGAAGGTATTGAGGCGGGCTCGACCCTAGGGGCGGGCCCGCCTCGCATTTTCACTACTCGGTTCGCTCCGCCAACCAATTGTCCGCACGAGCCCGAGCACCCCGATGACCGAGGCAGATCTCGCACCTGTCCTTGAGATGCGAGGCATCACCAAACGCTATCCCGGCGTCGTCGCCAACGATGGCATCGACCTCGACGTGCGTCCCGGGGAGATTCACGCGCTTCTCGGTGAGAACGGCGCGGGCAAATCCACCCTCATGAACATCCTCTACGGCCTCGCCTCGCCGGATGAGGGCCAGATCATGATCGATGGCAAACCTGCCGCGATCGCGGGACCGTCGGACGCCATCCGTCGCGGGATCAGCATGGTCCACCAGCACTTCATGCTCGTTCCGGTACTCAGCGTCGCCGAGAACATCCTCCTCGGCGACGAGTCGATGGCCAACGCCGTGTTCCTCGACCGGCGCGCGGCGCATACACGCATTCGCGAGCTGGGTCGGACATTCGGCTTCGCGATCGATCCGGATGCCACGGTCGGGTCGCTATCGGTCGGGTCCCAGCAACGCGTCGAGATTCTCAAGGCGCTCTACCGCAACGCGAACATTCTCGTGCTCGATGAGCCCACGGCCGTGCTCACGCCCCAGGAGACCCGCGAGATCTTCGGAGTGCTTCGTCAGCTCACCCGCGAGTTCGGCACCTCGATCATCTTCATCAGTCACAAGCTGTACGAGGTGCTCGAGATCGCGGACCGCATCACGGTCATCCGCCGAGGCCGTGTCGTCGGCACGAGGCTGCCGGCCGAGACAGACGAGGACGAGCTCGCCAACCTGATGGTCGGTCGTGACGTGAGCCTGACCGTGGATCGCGGCGAGTCGAGCCCCGGTGATGTGGTCCTGGAGGTGGATGCGCTGCGGGTGAACGACGACCGGGGGCAGGAAGCCATCCGCTCCGTGTCCTTCGCGGTGCGGGCAGGCGAGATCGTCGGCATCGCGGGGGTGGCCGGCAACGGCCAGGACGAGCTGGTCGGTGCCCTGACCGGTCTGCGGAGGGCGGCCGGCGGCAGATTCGCCTTTGGCGGCAAGGACCTGACGCGCGCTGGCGTTCGCTCCCTGATGGACAACGGCCTGGCCTTCGTCCCGGGTGACCGCCACCGCTACGGCATCATCCTCAGCTTTCCGATCGACGACAACCTCTGCCTCAACGACTACAACCGGCCACCATTCGCGCGGGGAATCATCCGGGACGAGGACGCCGTCGACCGCTGGGCCGATGCCCGCATCGAAGAGTTCGATATCCGGACTCCCTCCCGAGAGATACCCGCCGGCACGCTGTCGGGCGGGAACCAGCAGAAGGTGGTCGTTGCGCGCGAGTTCAGCGGGGATACGCGGGTGCTGATCCTGGACCAGCCCACGCGCGGCCTGGACGTGGGCAGCATCGAGTTCATCCATCGCCAGGCCATCGCCAAGCGCGACGCCGGGTCAGCCATCCTGCTCGTCTCTGCCGAGCTGGACGAGGTGATGGAGCTGTCGGATCGCATCCTGGTCATGTACCGCGGGCAGATCGTCGCTGAGCGCGACGGACGCACCGCGGACCGCGAGGAGATCGGGCTGCTGATGGCGACCGGCGGGCGGGATGAACGGCCGGCACAGGCCGCCGAGGTTGCGTCGTGACCGACGGCTCCGTTCAGCAGGAGCTGGAGCAGAATCCGGCGGGGCCGGACGCAGCGGCGCCGCAGGCAAGCATTCCGCCGCCGCAGTCGAAATCGCTCTGGGGCCGAATCCTCCAGGTCAGCGCCGTGCCGATCGCCGCGGTGCTGCTCGCGTTCGGTGTCGGATCGATCTTCATCCTGGTTTCGAGCCTCCTCACCGGTAGGGAGTTCGACCTCCTGCTGCCGTGGATCGCCTATTCGTCGCTCCTGTTCGGAGCGTTCGGCGGCCTGAATCCGATCGTCGACACGATGGTGGCCGCGGCCCCCCTCATCCTGGGCGGCCTCGCGCTCGGCCTGGGCTTCAAGGCCGGCCTGTTCAACATCGGGGCGCAGGGGCAGTTCCTGATGGGAGCCCTGGGGGCCGCCTTCGTCGGCGCGTCGGTCGCCGATCAGCCGACGCCGCTCGCGATCACCGCGGCCGTGCTCGCCGGCGCGGCGGTGGGTGCCGCCTACGGCTTCATCCCCGGGATGCTGAAGGCGTTCACGGGCGCCCATGAAGTGGTCACCACCATCATGCTCAACTTCATCGCGGCGGCCATCATCGCGTACCTCGTGGCGGGTCCGCTGGGAGCCGAGGGGTTCGCCTTCGCGCGAACCGGCCCCATTGGGAACGCCGCCCTGGTGGACGTTCCCGGGACCCGTAATCTGCACATCGGCGTGCTGCTGGCGCTCCTGGCCGTTCCAATCGTGTGGTGGATCCTGGAGCGTACGACCTTCGGATTCGAGCTCCGGACGGTCGGTGCCAACCCGAGTGCTGCGCGATACGCCGGCATGCGCCCGGCCGTCGTGACCATGGCGACCATGGCGGGCTGCGGACTGCTGGCCGGGCTGGCGGGCGTGGTCGAGATCCTGGGCGTGACCGGATTCATCAACACCTCGTACGGCACCAGCGTGGGCTTCGACTCGATCAGCGTTGCCCTGCTCGGACGCGCCCATCCGGTCGGAATCCTGTTCTCTGCGATCCTGTTCGGGGCGATGCGAGCCGGCGCCCCCGAGATGCAGCTCGACGCGGGCATTCCTGTCGAGATCATCGACGTGCTCCAGGGAATCATCCTGCTCTTCCTGGCCGCCGATATCCTCGTCCGACGACTGTTCCGACTGCGCGTCGCGGGAACCGGCGTCGACGAGCTCCAGACCGTCAGCCGGTCATACGGTGAGCAGGTGCCGCGCTGATGGACGTGCTCTACGGCATCCCGGTCATCGGTCTCTTCTTCCAGCTGATCGCGTACCTCATCCAGACGGTGCCGAACATCGCGCCGATCATCCTGGCGCTTGCGGCTCCGATCGCGCTCGGCGCCCTGTGCGGCATCATGAACGAGCGCTCCGGCGTGGTGAATATCGGCATCGAGGGCATGATGCTGGCTGCGGCGTTTGCCGGATTCGTCGCCGCCGGCTTCAGCGAGCCGTACCTTCCCCAGTTTGAACTGGAGCTCTTCAACACCACCGCTCCGCTGCTGGTCGGCGTGCTCGCCGCCGTGCTCACCGCGATGGCGCTCTCGCTGTTGCACGCATGGCTGAGCATCACCATTCGAGCCGACCAGATCATCAGCGGCGTCATCATCAACGTCGCCGCGCTCGGGCTGACCGGGTACCTGAACCGACTGGTGGTCACGCCGAACCCGCGGGTCAGCGCCGGAACGTTCTCATCGTTCGCGCCACCATCCGAGATCACCGACATCCCGGTGATCGGCTGGATCTTCGACATGTTCCTTGACCAGGGACCGATCGCGATGAGCGTGCTCCTGTTCGTGATCACGCTTCAGATTCTCCTGTTCCGCTCCCGCTGGGGGCTGCGGACGCGGGCCGTGGGAGAACATCCGAAGGCTGCGGAGACGGTGGGCATCGACGTCATCCGCCTGCGCTATCGGAACGTCGTCATCGGTGGCATCTTCGCTGGCCTTGCCGGCGCCTTCCTGACTTTGGAGGCGACCTCGTCATTCCAGAACGGCATGACCGCCGGCCGCGGCTTCATTGCCCTGGCGGCGGTGATTTTCGGGCGCTGGACGCCGATCGGGGCCCTCGGAGCAGCTCTGCTCTTCACCTCAGCGAGCGCGATCGGTCGCGCCGTCGGGATTCGCCCGCCGACCGACGAGCTCGCCCAGCTCGGCCAGCTGCTGGAGGGAATTCCGAACGAGTTCTACCAGGCGCTCCCCTACCTGATCACGATCATCGTGCTCGCCGGCGTCGTCGGCCGCAGCGTCGCACCGGCCGCTGTGGGACAGCCCTACGAGAGGGAGGCCAAGGCGACGTAGCGGCACCGCTAAGCCGAACCGCGCGCCTCACTGGTCACATGCGGGTGCGGCGTCGGCGGAATGCGGAGCAGATCGATCGACTGGCCGGCGTCCGCCAGGTCTCGAACCACCGAGTCGTGGTCGTAGTCGACCGAGCGGAAGCCGATGGCCATGTCCGGGTCACCGAGATAGATCACCGCGTAGCGAGCGCGCGCGTCGCCGATGGTCCCGCACCCGACGGAGCCGCAGGCGACGAAGTGCGCCTGCCCGACGACCCGATGAAACGCCTCGTGCGTATGGCCGAAGCAGAACAGGTCGTCCGCCTCGTCGCTGGCGATTCGGGCGAGGACACGCGAGGGGCGGTCCGACCAGAGGTACTCGTTCTCCCGCAGTGGTGACCCATGGAAGAACTGGACCGACCGGCCAGCGATCGTGAGGCGCAGGGTTTTCGGCAGCTGGCGCAGCCAGGACCGATGCTCCTCACGCATCGTCTCTGCGGTCCACCGCATCGAGGCCGTGCCGGCCGCCTCTGCCTGATTCGAGGTCCATGCGGCACCGGTCTGCTCACGGTCCATCCCGACCGCCTCGTCCCAGTTGCCCTGGATGGTCGGAATCTCGAGGCTGCGCAGCAGCTCGACCGTTTCGTTCGGGTGCGGGCCGCGTCCGACGACGTCCCCCACGCAGTAGATGCCATCCACATCGATGCGGGCGATGTCGTCGATCACGGCGCGCAGCGCGGGCAGGTTGGCGTGGATATCGGCAATGACGGCGATCCGCATGCGCGCCATGTTCGTCATCGGCTTATTGGGTCGCAATCCCCCCGATGGAAGAACTTCCGTACGCCCCTTCAGGCGCCGCGCGCCCGCCACCGCGCCGCGAGCGCATCGGCGCCAACCGCTGCAAGGACGCAGAGCAGCGGCACGACGGAGGCGTGGTAGCGCCCGTGCACCTCGAGCAGCAGGTGGGTGACCGCCACGACCGTGACCGTCATGCCGATCAGGAGTGACGCCGACCGAGGCCTGTGACGCTCGGCAAGCATGCCCAACGTGGCAAGCGCGACGAGTGGCGCCCAGAACAGCTGGCTGGCGAGCCAGCCGAGATAGATCCCGTGGGTGTCCGACCCGCTCGACAACGCGTACTGCGCCGCGTACTTCTCGTCGCCCCAGAGCGTGCTGAACTTGCGTGGCAGCAACTGGAGCGACGCCACTGGATCCTCCAGCATGCGATCGAGCGCCAGGCTGCCGGCGTATTCGCTGCGCTCCCACCACGACGATCCCGGAAAGGCGGCGAGACGCGCTGCGTCCTCCGCATTCCAGCCGCCGCCGTGCTCGCGGTTGGCCCCGACGTACAGGCTCCATCCGCCGTACGCAGAGGTCGAGATCGACGGATCTCCGTGCGCTCGCAGGTTGAACGCGACGACCGGCAGGAGCAGCACGAGAAAGACGACCACGATGAGCGCCGCTCGGAGTGCAGTGCGACCCGTCGACCATCCGACCAGCCACGGCAGCAGGGCAAGCGGGGCCACCAGGGATGCGGCCGTTGCCCGCACGTACTGGCTGGCTGCGAGCAGCCCGGCGCAGACGACCGCCACGAGCACCATGGGCCTGCGCTCGAGTGCGATGCCGGCACGTACGGCCCCGGCAACCAGTACGGTGTACATCGGCTCGGTGAGCGGCACGAGGGTCAGCAGCACCTGCGACGGGATGACCGCGTAGGTGGTTGCGGCCACCGCCCCGACCGGACGCCCCCACGCCGTCCGACCGATATCCCACACGAGCCAGGCGGTCAAGGCCGCAAAACAGATATTGAGGATCTCGATCGCTGCCGGTCCGACTCCGAACACCGCGTACGCCCCGGCGAGTGCGACCGGGTAGCCCGGCGGCCGGTGGCTGAAACAGCAGACGCCGTCGATGACCGCGAGCGCCTGCTCGTGGATGACGCGGTTCTCACCGACGAGCGGTGCATCGGCCACGGCAGCGAGCGCGACGCGCACCAGGATCGTGAGCCCCACGATCGCGAGCGGCAGACCGAAGCTCGGAATGCGTGCCTTCACAGCGGCGCTGCGGGCGGTGACGATGAGCCCGAGGGCGATGAGCGCGTAGACCCCCACGAGAATCAGCCCGGTCCCTGGTGGACCGGCGAACACGGTGCCCAAGGGCTCGATGCTCGCCCGGAGCGCAGCGACCGTGAGGAGCCCGAGGATCAGCGCCGAAGCGGCCCACACCCCCGTCGTGGCGTACCGCGAGGCGGCTGAACGCGGACTCGATCCAGGACCTTTGCCCGATCGGTCCGCGACCGTCACGGTGTCAGATGGAGCCGCTGCCCACCGCGACCGGGGCGGCGAGGACGCTGACGCGGCCGGCCACCGTGCGCGCGACCGCTCGCAGGGCGAGCGCGGCCGCGGAGGTCTCGCCACCGGGATACTGCGCCGATGTGATCGGCACGCCCGCGTCGCCGCCGGCCCGCACGCCCGGCTCGAGCGGGATGCGGCCGAGGACCTCGAGCTCGAGCTCGCGTGCGATCTTCTCGCCGCCGCCCGAGCCGAAGATATCGTGCTCCTCGCTGCAATGCGGGCAGACGAAGCCGCTCATGTTCTCGATCACGCCCAGCGTCCGGACATTCACCTTGTTGAACATGCCGACCGCCTTCCGGGCGTCGAGCAGGCTGACCTCCTGCGGCGTGGTGACGATCACGGCCCCGGTCAGCGGAATGAGCTGGGAGAGCGAGAGCGCGGCATCACCGGTACCCGGCGGCAGGTCGATGACGAGGTAGTCGAGCTCACCCCACTCGACATCGCGCAGGAACTGCGCAATGGCGGAGTGGATGAGCGGGCCGCGCCAGATGACCGGCGCATCGGCCTGGAGGAAGTACTGGATGCTCATCATCTGCACGCCGTGCGCGACGACCGGGTTCGGCTTACCGCCGGTTCCGGTGACGTGTGCGCCCTGGGTGCCCATCATGATCGGCACGTTCGGTCCGGTGATATCTGCATCCAGCAGGCCGACCGTGGCGCCGTCACGCGCCAGGCTGACCGCCAGGTTGACCGCCACGGTCGACTTGCCGACGCCACCCTTGCCGGACGCGACCGCGATGGTGTTCCGAACGCCCGGAATGAGGTCCGCGGCCGGACCACCGAACGTGCGCTTCACGTTGCTCGCCCAGTCGACCCGCACCACGCTGGCGCCGAGCGGCGTCAGCGCATCCACGATGTCGCTCTCGATCGTCGCCTTGAGCGGGCACGCGGGGGTGGTGAGCTCCACCGTCAGATCAATGACCGCCCCATCGATCGTAACGTTCTTCACCATCCCGAGTGAGACGAGGTCACGCCCGATCTCGGGATCCTTCACGGTGCCGAGCGCCGCGAGAATGTTGTCGTTCGTCAGCTGCGTGGACATGAATGGCTCGGGACTCTCCTGATGATGGGGGCCGGCGCGGCTGCCTGAGCCTAACAGAGGTGCCCGTTCCCTTCACACACCCGGTTCGAGCGCGTCAAACCCCCTCGTCGCACGCTCAGCGAGCGAAGGTGCAATCAAGCTGCGTTCCAGGAGTCACGGAATCCCTCCGATGGTCCGTTCGCACCCTCAGCGAGCGAAGTAGCAGTCGAGGCTGCCCGCCAGGCGTCACGGGACCCGTCCGATGGTCCGTTCGCACGCTCAGGGAGCGAAGTCGTGCTGGCGCAACCTAGGGCAACCCGTCGAACAGGGAGGCCTCACCGCCAACCTTAAGCGGCAGGGCCGATGCCGCCAGCCGGTAGTGCTCGGTGCCGAGCCAGGCGTCGCGCCGATCGGAGCCCCAATCGTGAAACGGCCCCGCCGAGCCGGTCTGCGAGACATGGCGGCTGATGGCCGCCAGCTTGAGCTGCGCAAGGTCGCCGATCTCGAGCGCCACGGTGGCCTCCCCCGGCGAAGCCACGGAGCCCTCGGGCACGACCAGCTCGTAGAGCTTCGCCGCGCGCCATGCGACCTGGTCCTCCTCGAGGTCGTCTTCGTATGCGAGTGGCTCGGCGGCCCGATCGTATGCGGCGCGAACGGCCCGCGCCAGGACGACGTGATCCGCGTCACCGGTGGCTCCATCGGGCCCGAACGACAGGATGACTTCAGGCCGATGCATCCGGATCGGCTCGACGATCCTGCCGACCAGGTTATCGAAATTCTCCCGATCCAGATCGCCTTCCGCGTAGTCGAGCATCCGGACCACCCGCACGCCCAGGAGTGCCACCGAGCGACGCAGCTCATCCTCGCGCACGGTGTCGATGTTTCGCCAGTTGATGGCACCCAGCTTGACGTCACGGTTCTTCCCTCCGGCAGCCGGCGAGCCCGACGTCAGACGGGCGTCGAACCAGCCGCGCGTGACGCACACGACGACCACGTAGGCGCCCGCGGCCGCCGCACTGGCGATTGCGCCGCCGAATCCGAACGCCTCATCACCGGGGTGTGCCACCACGACCATCAGGCTCCGCGCGGGAGCACGCTCGCGGACCGGCCGCCAGATCGATGACACGGCCGGCAGTATACGGTTCTAGCTGCTCATTTCGACGGGGATCCTCGCATCGGTCGAGACGCTCGGCGGGCGGCGATCTAGCGACGGTGTCCGGTCCAGGAAGCTTGCGCTGACACCAACCTCGATCGCCTGCAGCACCTCATCCATCGACAGGATGTCGTGGCGCAGGAGCAGGTTGAGCTCATCGCGCAGATACGTGCGCAGCATCTCCGGCCCGTCGGTGCTCACGGTGAACGCGACGCCGCCCTCGACGAGGGCGCGAACGACGCGCCGGATCTCGCCAATGCTTGCGAGCACGCCCGTGATCAGGTTTGAGCTCGGGCACACCTCGAGCACGGTGCCGCGCTCCCGAAGCATCCCGAGCACGTGTGGGTCCTCGGCGCTCCGAACGCCATGGCCGATGCGGTCCGGCTCGAGCTTCTCGAGGGCCTCGCGCACCTCTTCGGCGCCGCCGGTCTCGCCGGCGTGGACGGTGAGACCCAGGCCCGCGCGGCGACACTCCGCGTAGATGTCGGTGTAGTCAGCGAACCGAAACCCATCGGAGACCGGACCGGCGATATCGATGGCCACCACGCCGCGGCTGCGCCAGCTGATCGCCTTCGATGCGATGATCTCGTTGAGCGTCGGCGAGAAGGACCGATCCAGGCAGAGGACCAGACCCGCCCGAACCTGCGGGTACTCCAGGATGGCACGATCCATCCCGCGCACGGCGGCCGCGATGATGTGATCCAGGTCCTGTTCGCCACCGCGGTTGCGTTTCATCGGATTGAAGCGCAGCTCCAGCCCGGTCACGTTATTCTTGCGATAGGCGCCGCCGATGACCTCGTAGACGCTGCGCTCGACCGCCAGTGGGCTCGATTGGATGAGCTCGGTCCAGTGAAAGAGGTCGAGGTAGGCGTCGAACGACCGGCGACGGCGGCCGACCGTGATCAGGTCGCGGAATGCCCAAAAGTCCTTTGTCGGCAGCTTGATGCCCTGGGCGTGGGCGATGCCCCACATGATCGCCGGCGTGACGGCGGCCCCCAGATGCACGTGGAGCTCGGTCAGCGGCGAGCGAGGATCGAGTCGCGGTCGTTGCATCGGCGTTGGTTCGTTCGTGGTGGTCGGCGGAGTGTAGCGGATGCTAGAATCGCCCCGCCATGGACCTCATCCGAGACGTTGCCGACTGGTTTGCCACCGGCTGGGGCGACCGCCTGGGAATCTTCTTTCCGCTCGTCCTCCTCGGCGTGCTGGGGCTGTACGTGCTCTGGCTGGTCATCGGTTACGTTCGGGTCAGCCAGGTCGGAATCAACGACCGGCCCGCGGACCAGTCGGTCGTCGCGCTGCCGTCAACCGGCGGCGGCGAGGCCGTCGATCATCCGCGCGGAATCCCGTACTGCCACTTCGATCAGCTGGCGTTTCCGGCCGGCGCGCGCTTCTGCACCGGCTGTGAACGCGACCTCTCCCTGGACTGCGTGAACTGCGGCGCAACGCTTTCGGCGAGCTCGGCGTCCTGCTACCGATGCGGGACCCGAACGGGTGTCGCGGATACCGCCCTCCTGGGCTGA
>JALZJE010000186.1 GCA_030859955.1 Chloroflexota bacterium
AGCACGATCATGCGGAAGATCTTCACGTTGCCCGCGCCGTCGATGCGCGCCGCCTCGATCAGATCGCGTGGCAGGGTGATGAAGAAATTGCGCAGGAGGAAGATCCCGAACGGCAGGGCGAAGGCCGTGTGCGCCACCCAGAGGCCGATGAAGGTCCCGAAGATGCCCAGCGATGCGAAGAGCTCGACCAGGGGGATCAGCGTCATCTGGAGCGGAACGAGCAGCAGCCCCACCACAACAAGGAACAGCGTGTCCCGGAAGGGGAAGTCGATCCACGCGAATCCGAACGCGGCCAGCGCCGCGAGGACCACCGGGAAGATCGTCGCCGGGACCGTGATCGAGACGCTGTTGATGAACGCGTCGAGCATGCCCTGGGAGCCGAGGACGGTGGCGTAATTGTCGAGCGTGAAGTTCAATCGCCCGCCGAATACCTCCCACCAGCCGGTGGTGAAGATCTCCGATGCCGGACGGAACGAGGTGATGAGCAGGCCGATGGTCGGCAGCAGCCAGATGAGGCCTACGATCGCCAGGGCGATGTGAATCGGCGACTTGGTGACGATCCGGCTCAGCCGCTCACTGATGTTCCGTGGCGGCCGCTCGCCGGTCACGCTCTCACTGACGGTCATGCGACCACCCTTTCGCTGCGGAAGCGCCGAATATTGAAGACCATGACCGGGATGAGGACCAGGAGCATGACCACGGCAACCGTCGCGCTGTAGTCGAAGTTGCGCGCGCTGAACTGCTGGTACATCTGCACGCCGATCACGTTGCTGGCGTTGCCGGGGCCGCCTTCGGTCATGACATACACGAGATCGAACAATTTGATGACGTTGATGGTGAGGGTCACGGCGATGACCGAGATCGGTAGTGACAACATCGGAATAATGATGCGCCGGAAGATCTGCCCCTCGGTTGCGCCATCCACGCGAGCGGCCTCCAGGATCTCGCTGCTGATGCCCTTGAGCGCCGCGGACAGGATCACGACTGCGAAGCCCGCCGATCCCCAGATGCCCGCCACGATGAGCGCGGTGTTGACGAAGCCGGCGCTGCCGAGCCACGAGATCGGCCCGACGTTGGCGACGCCGAGGATCGCGTTCAGCAGGCCGGTGTCGGCGTCCGGTGAGTAGACGAACCGCCAGATCACACCGAGCGCGGTGGCCGCGATGGCCATCGGCAAAAAGACGATTGCCTTGACGACACGCTCGTAGCGAACGCGTGTCGCCATGACGGCCACGATCAAGCCGATGACGATGCAGCCACCGGTGTAGAAGATGAGCCACAGGATGTTGTTAAAGAGCGCGCCGCTCGGAGGGAACGAGAAGCGGATGAAGCGCGGGTCGGCCGTGAGCAACTGGACGTAGTTTCCCAGGCCATTCTCAAAGCTCAGGATGACCGTCTGGATGGCCGGGTAGACCATGAAGACCGCGAGCAGGATGACGGCCGGGCCGATGAAGATCAACGCGGTCGGGCTCACCCCCCGCAGGAATTTCGGCGACTGGGATCGAGCGGCATCTCTGGTGGACGCTGCCGGCGTCGCTGTCGCGGTGCTCATCCACGAACCTCCTCGTGCGCGATTGGCGAGGGGCGGTGGATTGCTCCACCGCCCCTCGGCCGGTTAGCGGTCGATCAGCTTCCCGCTTCCGTGAAGGCCTGCTCGACTCCGACCTGGAGCTCTTCCAGCGCGGCATCCAGGCCGTCCGGATTGTTCAAGGCCGTCTGGAGGGTTGCACCCAGGTCCGGTGACCCGGCCGGCAGGAGGTCAGAGCCGTCGAAGCGAACTGCCTCGGCATTGGCGACCTGCTCGGCTTCCTTGCTTGCCAGCTCGTTCGGATAGACCGAGGAGTCGACACCGATGATCGGCGAGATGATCGTCCCCTGCTCGGCCCACACGGCGCCGGCCTCGGGGCTGACCATGTAGGTCAGGAACTCCGCGACATCCGAATCGTTGTTGAACGCCGCGATGACGTCACCACCGATGGTGATCGGCGACCCGTTGTCGCCGACCGGCGGGAAGTCGAAGAAGTCGATATCCGTTCCGATCTCGAGATCCGGATTGGTCTGTCCGGTGGCGATGCCACCGACGAAGCCGCCCTCGTAGAAGAGCCAGGCATCATTGTCCGCGCTGAACGTCTGGCCGATGGCATCGGTGAAGACCGTGCCGAGCGCGCCGTCCACGCCGCCGACCAGCATCTCCTCGTTGAGGATGCGGGTCATCTCGCTGATGCTGTCCTTGACCGACTGATCGGTGAAGGGAAGCTCGCCGCCGAAGAGCTGGTCGTACATCTCGACGCCATGCTGGCGGATGTAGATGGTCTCGAACCAGTCGGTCAGGTTCCAGGTGTCACCACAGCCGCAGGCCCACGCCGGCTCGTCATAGTTCTCCTGGAGCGCGACCATGTCGTCGTAGGACTCCGGGATCTCGATTCCGCGCTCCTCGAAGTCGGACGGGTGATACCAGACCGTGCTCTTCGAGTTGAGCTTGACCATCGGCGCGTACAGGACGTCGTCGACGGTACCGATGTCGAGGATGCCCGGTGCGTACCGGTCCTCGAGGTCGGCGCGGGCGATACCAAGATCCTCCATCGGGATGAGCAGGCCGTCTTGGGCGAAGCTCTGCATGAAGCCGATGCCGGGCATGATCGCCACGTCGGGCGCGTCGCCACCGGCGGCGCGGGTGCTCAGCACACCGGCGTAGTCGTCACGAACGGACTCGTACTCGGCGACGATGCCGGTCTCCTCCTCGAAGGCGTCGAGGACGGCCTGGAACGCATCGCCTTCCTCGCCGCCCCACAGGGAGGTCACGCTGATGGTGCCATCGCCCTCTGCGCTGCCACCGCCACCGTCGTCGCTACCCCCGGGGGCAGCGCTTCCGCCGCCTCCGCCATTGCCACTGTCGGTTTCGCCCGCCGGGCACGCGGTCAGCACCAGCATGACGATCATGAATGGTGCTACCAGTCGAAACTTGGACATCCGATTCCTCCACCTGATGTTGATCTTGCGTGGCGCTGCCACGAATCCTTGAAATGTGGGAACGCCTGCCTTCTCTACTGCTGCCGTCTCGGTTGGGTTCGATCCACGCTCGCCTAGCCGACGAGCGTCTTCTCCGACTCTGGATCGAAGATATGGAGCTTGTCCATGGGCACCGCCAGGTCCACGTTGTCGCCGACGACGACGTTCCGGTCGGAAGGGAGGAGGGCGACGATCTCGCTGCCCTCGGCCTGCGCGTGGATGAGCTCCTCGTTGCCAAGATACTCGACCACGTCCACCTTGGCCGGGAAACGCACCGCGCTTCCGTCCTGCCCATTCGCCAGCTCGATGTGCTCGGGCCGGAAGCCGATGAGGACCTGCGCGCCATCCGGGCGCGACTCCGCGGCCCGAGCCTGGACCCCGGTGAGCTCGAGCTTGGCGCCGCCGAACATGAGGTCCTTGCCCTCGGTCTGCGTGGTGGCGAAGTTCATTGATGGTGAGCCGATGAAGCCGGCGACGAAGATGTTCACCGGGTGGTCGTACAGCTCCTGCGGCGAGCCGACCTGCTGGAGGAGGCCGTCCTTCATGACGCAGATGCGATCGCCCATCGTCATCGCCTCGACCTGGTCGTGGGTGACGTAGACAGTGGTCGTGCCGAGGCGCTGATGCAGGCGCGCGATCTCGGCGCGAGTCTGAACGCGAAGCTTGGCGTCGAGGTTCGAGAGCGGCTCGTCCATGAGGAAGACCGAGGGCTCCCGCACGATGGCGCGGCCGAGCGCGACGCGCTGGCGCTGCCCGCCGGAGAGTGCCTTCGGCTTGCGATCCAGGAAGCGCTCGAGGCCCAGGATGCCGGCTCCCTCCTTCACCCGCTTGTCGATCTCGTCCTTCTTCATCTTGCGCAGCTTCAGCCCGAACGCGAGGTTGTCGTACACGGTCATGTGGGGATAGAGCGCGTAGCTCTGGAAGACCATGGCGATGTCGCGGTCCTTGGGAGCCACGTTGTTAACGACCCGGTCGCCGATCAGGAGCTTGCCGTCGGTGATGTCCTCGAGGCCCGCCACGCAGCGCAATGCGGTCGTCTTGCCGCAGCCTGATGGGCCCACGAGGACGAGGAACTCGCCGTCCTTGACCTCCAGGTTCAGGTCGTTGACGGCGATGACGTCCTCGCCGTACTTCTTGTACATGTGGTCGAACGTGACGGTCGCCATCGAAGAACTCACTCCTGTCAATCAACGGCAGGCCGTAGGCGGCCTGATGGCCCATGCTCGGGAGGGCATCATAGTACCCAGCGCAACCCATATCTCCCACACTTGAATTGCACATGCATCGAATCATCAATTTCATCCGCCGTGAAGCGCGGCGGCTGGCCGTCTTGGTCATCTTCGCGGCCATCGCCAACCGGGCGCGTGATGCCCTGCGTCGGCTGCGCAGCGATGCTGACAGCAGGCGCCGCGCCAGCCGGGACACCCTGCCATCGCTGGCCGACGATCACCCGGGCGCCAGTACCGCGCCAAGACGACGCGTCGGGCTGCGCAGCGTCCCGGTGGACCGAATCGTGGGAACCTTGCGCGATCCCTCGCAGAACACGGCGGATTTCCTGCCGCTGCCTCGTCTGCGGGGGCAGAACTGGCGAGGCCGCTGGCAACGGATCACCGGCGCAATGGATCGGCTGGCCATGCTGCCGCCGGTCGAGCTGGTGCAGGTTGGCGACGACTATTACGTGGTGGACGGCCACAACCGCATCGCCGCGGCACTCCAGGCCGGTGGGATCGAGGTCGATGCCGACGTTACCCAATTGCTGCTTCCCGGCTTCACGCGACCCGGACAGGCGACACTGGACGCCAGCTCGCTCATCGGGGCCGACGAGGTCCGACAGGCGGGCCGGGGCCGGCAGTCGAGAATGGTCGTGCAGCGTGGCGCGACCGACGAGGTCTCGCGCCGCGACCTCGCCGACGACCGCGGGGAGCACCGTTGACCGACCGTCTCACCGTGCGCTGGCCGGATCCGCGTCCGTTCGTCGGCCGCGCCGGGCGACCGCTGCGGCTGCTGGCGGTTTCCGACGAGCCTGACCCCTCCCTCGATTCGGCGATCACGCGCCACCGAGTCGGGCACGTGGACCTGATCGTGGGTGCCGGGGACCTCGAGCCCGACTACCTCTCCTTCGTCGCCGATGCGTTCCACGCGCCGCTTCGCTACATCCGCGGCAACCACGACGTTGGCCCGGCATGGAGCGATACCCGACGCGCGCTCCTGCCCGAACCGATGCAGGACGGCCGCGTCGTGGAGGAGCTGGGCCTGCAGCTGCTGGGCTTCTCCGGTTCGCCGATCTACAACGAGCGCGGCATGCAGGTGTCAGCCGTGGCCATGTGGAGCAAGGTCATCGGCTCGTGGAGGGCTGCGCGCCGGGCGGGGCCGGTGCTCCTCCTGACGCACGCTCCTCCGCGCGACGTCAACGATGACTCGGACCGCGCCCATCGGGGCTTCGTTGCCTTTCGCTGGCTGGCTGATCGGCTCGAGCCGCCGCTCTGGCTGCACGGTCACACCGCGCTCGTGCGGCGGGGGATGGACGACCGCTGCGCGCGGCACAACGGGACGCTGTTCTACAACTGCACCGGCTCGACGCTGGTCGAGCTCATGCCGCCCGATGACGATGGATGAGCCGGTCCCGGTCCGGCGCGCCGTCGTCGGCTTCCTCCTCATCCTGCTGGGTGTCGTCGCCCTCGCGCTGATCGTCCGTCCCGCGATCTTCAGCGTCGCACCACCGCGCGACGACTCGGTGGTCACGCTCGCCACCGCCAGCGAAGTCACCGCTGGACCGATCCGGCGGGAGGTCATTCTCGCCCGCTCCCACGGCTGGTCCGGCGAGCGCGACGTCGGGGACGGTCGGGTGCAGGTCGCCGTGGTGGTCGCTTCCTCGATCGCCGGCGGCCTCAGCGCCGTCAATGCCGCGAGTCCCGGCCGGGACGATTGCCCGGTCGAGATCGGCGAGGATCGGCTGGTCGACTGCGATGAACGCGCGTGGACCTATGACGGCATTCCCATCGACCCGGCCGATGCGCCGCTCGAGCGGATCGCCGTGGAGGTGACGTCCGGCTCGGTCGTCCTCGACATGACCGGGCCATTGGGCGACTGAGCGGCGGGCCCTCGATACATCGCGGCGATCTGGCACGACCGATGTGCCCGGCGCGATTCTCTCGAACCAGCGAGGAGCTCGCCGCACGACGGCCGCCTCCGAGCCTCGCTCATGCGCACCAGTCCTCGGCACAGCGTGAGAATCGTGCCTCCACCCATCCTCGTGCGGATCTGCCTCAATTCATCGCGTTCGAACGGGGTAGGTCCCGGAGCACACGACCTGCGAACATGGCGACCGGACAGTATGGAGGAGTCATGCCTGAACTCGGCATTTTCGGGTGGATCATCATCGGCTTGCTGGCGGGCGCCATCGCCGGTGCATTCGTTCCGGGTCGCCAGCGCTACGGCTGTCTCGGCACGATGGCGATCGGCATCATCGGTGGCCTGCTCGGCGGTTTCCTGTGGGTCAACGTGCTCGATCAGAACCAGGCGTCAGGCTGGCTCGGCGCACTCGTCATTGCAACGCTCGGCTCGGTTCTCGTGATCCTCATCCTGCGCGCGGTGAGCGGACGCCGCTCCGGTTGACCACGCTGGTCGCATCGGCGACCATACGGCTTCGTGGTGGCCTTAGCTCAATCGGCAGAGCATCGGATTGTGGATCCGACGGTTACGGGTTCGATTCCCGTAGGCCACCCCACCCAATGGACCGCAGATATATACAAATATGCGCGCGCTCGTCAGCGTTCAGCTGTTCGTTCACCTGGCATTGCAGTCCAGCCGGAGCGCCGGGCTCCTGTTGTCGGTCGTGAGCCCTGTCGCGAAGCGGGCGATGGTCGATGGGGAGGTCCGGAGCGACGGCCTGGAGCATGGCGTCCGGCATGGCGTGACCCGCCCGGGGTTTCGCCGCGTGGCGACCGTGGCAAAGTGGCGAAGCCGGGCACGACCTCGACGGCGATCGGGCGTCCCATGAGTCGTTCGATGTCGTGGAGTTGGGGGAGCTCGGACTCCGAGACAAGTGAGATCGCCACGCCGTCCACCCCCGCGCGGCCGGTCCGCCCGATACGGTGGACGTAGTCCTCCGCCGAGCGTGGAAGGTCGTAGTTGACCACGTAGGGGAGGGCGTCGATATCGATGCCGCGGGCGGCGACCTCGGTGGCGACGAGGACGCTGACGCGACCCTCTTTGAAGTCATCGAGCGCCGCAATACGCTGTGACTGGGCTCGGTCACCGTGAATGGCCGCCACCCGAATCCCGTCACGGGACAGGTGGCCGGTCAGTCGATCCGCTCCATGCTTGGTGCGCACGAACACGAGTGCGGACGTGATCCGTCCACTCCGCACGAGGTGGCTGAGCGCGGCACGCTTCTGGTCGTCCTCGACGCGCAATACGACGTGCTCCACCAGGGTGGTCGTGGAGTTCGGCGGCGTCACCTGGACCGTTGCGGGGTCCCTGAGCAGGGTTTTCGTAAGGCGCTTGATCGCATCGGGGAAGGTTGCCGAGAAGAGCAGGCTCTGCCGCCTGGTGGGCAGCAACGAGATGATGGTTCGGATGTCGTCGATGAAGCCCATATCGAGCATCCGATCCGCCTCGTCGAGGACGAGGAACTCGATCGCGCCGAAGTCGATGCTGCCGCGCCACACCAGGTCCAGCAGCCGCCCGGGAGTTGCGACCACGATCTCCGCACCGGCATCGAGCTCGCGGAGCTGATCGGGTAGGCTGGCGCCGCCATAGACCGCGACCGAGCGCAGCGGTACGTGGACGCCGTAAGTCGTGACGCTCTCCTCGACCTGGATCGCCAGCTCACGGGTCGGCACCAGGATCAAAGCGCGCACGGCTCTGCGGTCCACATCGGCCGAAGAGGCGTGAAGCCGCTGGAGAATGGGGAGCACGAAGGCGGCGGTCTTGCCGGTGCCGGTCTGTGCCCCGGCCATGAGGTCGCGGCCGGCGAGGACGATTGGGATCGCCTCGCGCTGGACCGGGGTGGGCGTGTCGTAGCCGGAGTCGGCGATGGCACGCAGGAGTTCGGGGCGCAGCCCGAGCTGGGAAAAGGACATTGAATCTCCTGACGACAACGCACCCGCCGCAGCGGGCCCGGTCAGGCGCAGTGATACGAAGGGAGCGGCGACCCGGCGAAACCTTGACGCTGACCGGAGAGTCAGTCGAGCCGGGCGTTGTACAGCCGCACGAGGAACGAGTTGTCTTGAAGTCTGCGCTCCCGTGTATCGCCGGCATCTGTGCCGAGATCGGTGTGCAGCAGCTTCGACAGTGTCCGTTGCGAAGCCGATGGTGTCAAACCGACCATTGGCGCGCGTCAGGGGTATCGAGCGCCTTGACGTACTATGGTGCATGCAGATGATGCGTCTGCGCGCCCGCCGCGGATCCGCTTGCTGGCTGTGACCCGATAGCACCCAGGAAGCCTCGTGACCCTCTCCGCTTCGACCCCAGGCTTCAGCCCCGACCTGCTGGAGAGCGCTGCCCGCAGGCGAACATTCGCGATCATCAGTCATCCCGACGCCGGGAAGACCACGCTGACGGAGAAGCTCCTGCTCTTCGGTGGTGCCGTCGCCGAGGCCGGGTCGGTGCGCGCTCGTCGCCAGTCGCGGAACACGGTCAGCGACTGGATGGCGATGGAGCGCCGCCGCGGGATCAGCGTGAGCTCCACCGTGCTGCGCTTCGAGCACGGCGGCTACCAGTACAACCTGGTCGACACGCCCGGCCACGCGGACTTCAGCGAGGATACGTACCGCACGCTGTGGGCGGTCGACGCGGCGCTGATGGTGCTCGATGCCGGCAAGGGCCTCGAGCCGCAGACACTCAAGCTGTTCCAGGTCTGCCGGATGCGCGGGTTGCCGATCATCACCTTCATCAACAAGTGTGATCGACCGATGCTCGCGCCTCTCGCGCTGCTCGACGAGGTCCAGCGTGAGATCGGGATCAGCCCGGTACCGATGAACTGGCCCATCGGGACTCACGGACAATTCCGAGGTCTGCTCGATATCGCGGGGGCCGAGGTGGTGGAGTCGGAGGCGACGGTCCATGGAGCCAGGATCGGGACCGGGCGACGCACGCCAGTCGCGGCCTGGGATCCCGGACCCGCGCACGAGGAGTGGCACATCGCGCAGGAAGAGGCTGCATTGGTGGAGGCAGAGATCGACGTAGGCGACGTTCGCGCCGAGCGCGTGACGCCGGTCTTCTTCGGCAGCGCGCTCACCAACGCGGGTCTGTCCACGCTCATCGAAGCATTCCCCCGATTCGCGGTTGCTCCCTCGGCGCGTCAGGCGGCGGACGGGGCGGAGCAGCCTCTCGCGGGGCAGTTCAGCGCACAGGTCTTCAAGGTCCAGGCAAACACGGATCCCCGGCACCGGGACCGGGTGGCATTCGTGCGGGTCAATTCCGGCCGGTTCGCGCGCGGCATGACCGCCGTGAATGGGCGGTCCGGGCGGCGTTTGACGCTCAGCTATTCCAACGAGCTGTTCGGGCAGGAGCGACAGACCATCGACGAGGCTCTGCCGGGTGATGTGATCGGCATCGTCAACGCCACCGGGGTCCAGGTCGGCGACACGCTGTCGGAGGACGGCACCGTCGTGTACGCCCCGATTCCCGAATTCCTGCCGGAGCGCTTCGCGTACCTGCGCAGCCTGGATTCATCGCGATACAAGCAGTTCCGAAACGGGATGCGCCAGCTCGAGGAGGAGGGCGTCATCCGCGTCCTGCGGCGGCCCGATGGGGCGGGCGATCCGATCATCGGTGTGGTCGGCCAGCTCCAGCTCGAGGTCGCCGAGGAGCGCCTCACCCATGAGTTCGGCTGCCGCGTTGAACGCGGGGACGTGGGGTACGCCGCCTGCCGGGCAATCGAGCCAACAGATTCGGAGCGCCTGCCGAGCTCGCGCTCCATCGAGATCGTCGATGACGGCAGCGGGCGCCGCCTGGTGCTGGCGACGAACGCCTACGTCTTCGAGCGACTGGACCGCGACCTGCCCGGCCTTCGCTGGCAGCCGCTTGGCATGGATGCAAACGGTCCCGCCTTCGCCGGTGAGCAGCCCGAGCTGAACCGGCGCCCCTCGTAGCTGACTCGGTCAGGCATTCCAGCACATCGCGGCCTTTCCGAGCTTCGTGGAGCGTCGGCGAATAGAGGAAAAAGGCGACCGCACCCATGAGCAGGAAGAGGCCGATCGCGGCGGCGACCCACAGCGCGCGATCCTCGGCGAGGGGTGTTCTCGCAGCCTACCGACATTTCGGCCTTGACGCATGAGCCGATCGACCAAGATGATGCCCGCAACGACGAGGGTGGATGTCATGAATTCGGTGGTGCTCGCGCGAACGGCTTCCGGCTCGATGTACGTGCTCTCGATCGGCGAAGACGGCGTGCACTGGCGCCGCATGCCTGCCGACCGGCACGGCATCACCTGGAGCGCCAGCGGCTGGGAGTCCGTGGTTCCGCGGATCATTCCGGGCGAGCGGATCATCATCGGCAATCTGCGCACGACGCCGGTGACGACGGTCTCGATCCTGCCGGCCTGAAGCGGGTCGACAGGGCGGCCCGCTCCCCTGAGGTAGTATCCCGGCGAGGTTGAGCAGTTGCAGATGGTGGGAGGTCAGAAAGCGTGGCGAAGGTCCTTTGCGTCCTGTATGACGATCCCGTTGACGGATATCCGACGTCTTATGCGCGCAACGAGATTCCGGAGATCAGCGGCTACCCCAACGGCCAGACCGCGCCGACCCCGGAGAAGGTCGACTTCCAGCCGGGCGCGCTCCTGGGTAGCGTTTCGGGTGAGCTCGGCCTGCGGCAGTTCCTCGAAGACCGCGGGCACACCCTGGTCGTCACGTCGGACAAGGAGGGAGACGACTCGGAGCTCGACCGGGAGCTTGCCGACGCCGATGTCGTCATTTCGCAGCCGTTCTGGCCCGCCTACCTGACCGCCGAGCGGATCGCCAGGGCTGCGAACCTCAAGCTCGCCATCACGGCTGGCATCGGCTCCGACCACGTGGACCTTGAAGCAGCGAACGCGCACGGTATCACGGTTGCCGAGGTCACCTACTCCAACAGCATCAGCGTGTCCGAGCACGTGGTGATGATGATCCTGTCCCTCGTCCGCAACTACATTCCGTCGTACGGGTGGGTGGTCAAGGGTGGCTGGAACATCGCCGACTGCGTCGCGCGGTCGTACGACCTCGAGGGCATGCAGGTCGGGACCGTTGCCGCCGGCCGAATCGGGACTGCGGTGCTGCGGCGACTGAAGCCGTTTGACGTAGGGTTGCACTACACCGATCGACACCGGCTGCCGGAGGACGTCGAACGCGAGCTCGGCGTGACCTTCCACGAGGACGCGGCGTCGATGGTGCCCCACTGCGACGTCGTCACCATCAATGCGCCCCTACACCCCGAGACCGAGCATCTCTTCAACGACGAGCTCATTGGCAAAATGAAGCGCGGCGCGTACATCGTGAACACCGCACGCGGCAAGATCTGTGACCGCGATGCCATCGTTCGGGCGCTCGAGAGCGGGCAGCTGGCTGGCTACGCGGGCGACGTCTGGTATCCGCAACCGGCTCCCGAGGATCACCCGTGGCGCACGATGCCCAATCACGGGATGACGCCGCACGTATCGGGGTCCTCGCTGTCGGCGCAAGCGCGCTACGCGGCCGGCACGCGCGAGATCCTGGAATGCTGGTTGGACGGGCGCCCGATCCGCGAGGAGTATCTGATCGCTGATGGTGGCAGGTTGGCAGGCGCAGGCGCCCACGCCTACAGCGTCGGGGGCCGCCCCGGCAGCCCGACCGAGAAGACCGGCACGACCACGTAACCGGGATTCAGTAGCGAGCCGTGTCGGATCCGCTGCTGGCAGGCTTCCTCGACGACCTTGCCGCGGATCCACCGGGACCTGCGGCCGGATCGGCCGCGGCGATCGTGGTCGCGATGGCAGCGGCCCTCCTCGAGTTGGCTGCGAGACGATCGGGTGAGGGCGGAATCGCGTTGCAGGCATCTCTACGCCGTGAAGCAGCAATACCGCTGGCCGAGGCGGACGCGCGCGCCTACGAATCGGTGCTGCAGGCACGGGGCGAAGCGAGACGATCGGCGCTGAGCCGTGCGTCGGACATTTTGCGCGAGATCGGACGTGTGGCGACCGGCGTCGA
>JALZJE010000218.1 GCA_030859955.1 Chloroflexota bacterium
CGCCAATGGTCTCCGGACCGATCGCTGCTGTGCTGTGTGCGGCCATCCTGCTCGTCAGCGCCCCGCGCTTCTTCCGGCCCAACTGACGCTGGTAGACTGAACCGGCGCGAGAGCATACGGACGCCGCCGCTATCCCGCGCACGTTCCCGACCGTAACAGCCGGCGGTTATGGCCGAGCCCCGCGGGCGTACCTTTTCTTCGAGCGGCCACTGAGCATGTCGAGTGAGGCGAACGACGACCTCCCTTTTCCAGTGTCTCTTGGGCCAGTCAGTTTCCCCGACCATCACTTCGGACTGGCGGTGCCATGGGAAACTGAGAGCCGAACTCGAACCGGGTCGCGCTGGAAGGACCGCAATGCAGTTGGAATGTTTAGGGGTCCGGGTCATAACGAGTCATGAGCACTGAGCATGGACGCGTGGGTGATAACTGTTCACTTCTTGCATGTGGCCGGCGGGGCAGCGTGGCTGGGCGGCTCAATCTTCGCCAACCTCTTCCTCGTGCCGTACACACTTCGGCAGCCGACCGGGCGCCAGCGCCATCTGATTCGGACGCTGCTCGTCGGCCCCGAGCGCCTCATGATCGGCGCCGCGCTGCTTGTGGTTGTCACCGGCCTTGTGCGCGGAACCCTGCTTGGCCCGATCAGCGGGCCGGAGGCGCTCGGCCGCCCCTACGGCCTGGTGTGGATTGTGTCCATCGTCGTCATCGTGCTCGTGTTCGCCACAGGAGGCCGTCTTACCGGGCCGTCGATGCGTCGCCTGACGCAGGAAGATGACCTGTGGGATGACCCGTCCGCGGCGGCGGTCAACCAGCGTCAGGCGCTGTCGCGGCGGCTCCTCATCGGTTTCCGAGTGGAGTTGGCTGGGATCCTTGGCGTGCTCGGGCTGATGGTCATTCTGCGCTACCTCTAACGCATGACCTGGCCCGCCAATGGCGCCGCCGCTCCCTCCCCCTCGCGCAGGTCAGCCCTAGACAAGCGGACGGATAATCTCGATGATCCCACCCGATTCGCGGAGGCTCGATTGGACACCTATGGGGCCGTGGTCTTCCTTCACGCGACGACGATCCTGCTCTTCTTCATCGCGCACGGCGCCTCGATGGCGGTTGCGTTCCGCATCAAGGCGGAGAATGATCCGGCGCGGGTCCGGGCGTTACTCGATCTGTCCCGTTTCGCTCTCGGCACGCCGACGATCGCCGTCGCCGTCCTGGGGTTCGTCACCGGCGTGCTCGCCGGCTTTATGGGCGGCCACTGGGGCCGGCTGTGGATCTGGCTCTCGCTCGTGCTGTTCATCGCGATCGCAGGCGCGATGACACCGCTCGCCTCACTGCGTCTGCAGCCGATCCGAACCGCGGCCGGCATGTCGACGAGCGGCGCGCGACCGACCGAGGCGGGCCCCGAGGACCCCGCGGAGATGAGGCGGCTCCTCGACGCCTGGAATCCGGTTCCGATCGGCGTCGTCGGCTTGACCGGCTTCGTCGTGATCTTGTGGCTGATGCTCGCTCAGCCCTTCTGACGCTCCGCAGGCCCGCCGAACTCGATCGTCCCGATCGTGAAGGTCGTCGATAAGCGCAACTACACAAACGGAGCAGGCATCTCCTCTTCTGTGCGGGTCGGAGTAGTCCCTCCGGAGAACCGATGGTCCTGCCCCAGATGAGCGCAGATGGCGATAGGCTGTGCAGCTCGTCGACGAGTTCGTATGTATTTGGGAGGTTTCTCTGTGTCGAACCAACGCCACGCGGTCCGGCGGCTTGCACGCGCTCTGGTGACCGCGACCGCCGGTGTGATGCTTGCCGTAACGCCTGCGTTCGCGGGCGAGATCACCGACGAGAACGAGGCCGTCGAGAAAATCGTCATACGCGTCAACGACGATCCCGAGCTCGATCCCGAGCTCAGCGTCGGGGGCGAGACGATCGAGATCCAGTCCGGTGACGAGGTCACCTTCCGCATCGCGCTCAATGAGGACCAAACCGTTGCCGGCCGAGACAATGTCGTGGAGGTCAAGGACGTCTTCAAAACGAACCGGTTTGAGTTCGTGAGCGCTGTTGGTGAGTTCGGCGCCACCTGCACCGACCCGGATGCCAGCGTGCCCGAGGACACCAGCGTGACCTGCATGGTCAACCTCGACCCGGCCGACGGAAATGCCTCTCTGCGCATCCGCCTGCGTGCGCTGGAGTTCGCGAGTGAGGGCGAAGGGTGCCCGGTAGCCACCAACGTCGTATCGACGGTTGAGCCTTCCGGAGGAGACCAGGCTCAGGTTCGTATCTGTGCGGCCGACGAGCCGACGCCGTCCCCGACGCCGTCCCCGACGCCTGCCCCCGTGGCGCCAACGCCCGCACCGACGGCCCAGGCCCTGCCAGACACTGCGACCCCTTCCGATCTCCGGGAAGCCGTAGCGACGGCGACGCTGGTGGTGTTAGCGCTGATCGGCGCGGCTACCGCCAAACTAGCCATCATCACCCGTCGGCGCGTCGGTTCGAGCTGAAGCCGCCACTAGCGGCTAGGTCCAGCCAGATCGTTGCGCCCTCGTTGTCGGCGTGGCGGTCCGCCCTCGACCTCGGCTCGCTGTGGGGGCAGGCAAGAGCGCTCGCCCCCCTCAGGTACCAAGGGCCGAGCGTTCCGCCCTTGCATGCTGCAGGTACAGCGCGGCGAGGTAGGTCTTGATGGTGTTCGGCGAGCGGTTCTCGGCACGCAGGTGGCGCTGGTAGCTGGACACCGCGTCATCGATGCTGATGCCGTGGGCGACGGCCACCGCGTCGGGTACCATGGATGGGTCGGATGCGATCTGGGCCACGGCCAGTTAGGGTGCCTCGCGAGCTCGAACAGTAGTGGTGTGTAGCTCGATGATGCGCTCTTCGAGCGCTGTGGCAAGATCTCAGATGACAGCGATGTCGGTTATGCGCTCTGGCTGAGCACGAAATCGGCGAAAATCGAGCGGGAGTAGCTCAGCTGGCAGAGCGGCAGCCTTCCAAGCTGCATGTCGCGGGTTCGATCCCCGTCTCCCGCTCCACATCAACCCTGCGTGCAGGCGATCTCGTCGTGCCACACCCGGTTTGTCGCGTCCCGACTGATGAAGTAGCTCACCTCGCAGGCGGAGCCAAGGCCGAACGCCGACCGATCGAGCACGAGCCGCGCGAGGTCGTCCAGCTCGAAGGTATGTGATGGCGGCCCTGCCGCCAGCAGCTCGTCCCCCCAGCCCCGGCACGCATCAACCGATACGCCGGTCGCGGCCGAGCACTCGATCGTGACGTCCGGTCTTGCCGCCGATGCAGCCTCGACCGGTGGGCGCAGCACCAGGAACGCGAGGATGCCCGCGACTCCGAGCACGAAGACCGCGGCACCGATGCGAATCACCATGGGCGCGCAGTATCGCTTGCCGCCGCGCGCCGCGCGGAAAACCGCGTCCGATCGGCCCGTGGTGTGCAAGAGTGACCGCCGGAAAGGAGGGTTGTGATGGATCTTCTCTGGATCATCATCGTCGTACTGGTCGTGCTCGCGCTGCTCGGCTACTTCGGCTTCGGCCGCCGACGCGGCTAGTACTCACTGGCGCGGGCAGGCAAGCCAATTCGGCTGACCCGATGCGGCGTGCCTGCCCCACGTTGCACCAGTGAGCGATGGAGCTACTCGAGGTCCTCGAGCACGGCCGCGGTGTGCTCGCCCAGCCGCGGCGGCGGCAGCCGCACAACAAGGCGAGCGCCGTCGACGCGGATCGGACTGGGTGCCATGCGAACGCCGTCAAGAGTCTGGGTCCAATCGTTCTCGTGCGCCGATTCCATGCTCGCTAGCGCCTCGCTGACGTTGTTCACTGGCCCCGCCGGGACATCGGCCAATTCGAGCGCAGCAACCAGCTCATCACGATCACGGTGCCTGGTCGCACCAGCCAGCAGGGCAACAACCTCGGCGCGGTTTGCCAGGCGCCGCGCGTTATCGGCGTAGCGGCCGTCGTCGTCGAGGCCCAGGACATCCAGCAGGCGACGGAACTGCGCGTCGGTGCCGACCGCGATGACGAGATCCGCATCGGCAGCAGCAAAGACCTCGTACGGGACGATATTGGGGTGCGCGTTCCCGTGGCGAGCCGGCTCTGCCCCGGACGCCAGGTGGTTGCCCAGGACGTTGATGAGCGAGCTGACGCCCGCCTCGACAAGGCCGACCTCGACCGACCCGCTTCTGCCTCGGCCGACCAGTGCGGCCAGCGCCCCGACGGCGCACTCCAGGCCGGCAAGGAGGTCCAACAGTGCAACGCCGGTCTTCATCGGTTGGCCGCCCGGCTCGCCCGTGACCGACATGAGGCCGCTCACCGCCTGCGCCAGCAGGTCATAGGCAGGGCGGTCGGCATCGGCACCGGGAAAGCCGCCGATCGATGCGACCACCAGCCGCGGATGTCGGGCGCGGAGCGCATCGGTCTTCAGGCCAAGCCGGGCAGCGGTGCCCGGTCGGTAGTTATGAACGATCAGGTCCGCGGTCGCGAGCAGGCGGTCGAGCAGGGCGCGGTCCTCCACGGCCCGCAGGTCGAGCACAACGGACCGCTTGTTGCGATTGACCGATGCGAAATATGCGGAGCGGCGATCGGCCGCCTCACCCCACCACGGCGGTCCCCAGTTCCGCGTCTCGTCACCGCCGGGGGGCTCGATCTTGATGACATCCGCCCCGAGGTCCGCAAGGAGCATCGTGGCGAATGGGCCCGCCAGCACGCGGCTGACGTCGATCACCCTCATCCCATCCAGGGGCAGCTGCCTGATCATCCCCGATACGGTAGATGAGGCGTTGGCACGCGCGCCGCTAGCATTGACACCATGAAGATCGGATTGATGCTGCCCCTCGGGGCCGATGAGACGGCTGGCTTCGCGGATCTGCGGGCTCTGGCCCTGGCCGCGGAGGAGCATGGGCTCGACTCCGTGTGGGGTGCCGACCACCTCATTTTCCGCGACGAGGGCGAGACGACCGGCATCCACGAGTGCTGGACCGTGCTCACCGCGATCGCCGCGATCACGTCGCGCGTGGAGATCGGCCCATTGGTGCTTGCCCTGCCATTCCGCAATCCCGCGCTGACCGCGAAGATGGCCGCGGAGCTTGACGAGGTCAGCGGCGGCCGGCTCATTCTCGGCCTCGGCTGCGGCTGGCATGAGCCGGAGTTCGACGCCTTCGGCTATCCGTTCGATCGCCGTGTCTCGCGGTTCGATGAAGCACTCCAGGTCGTGGTGCCGCTGCTGCGCACCGGTCGGGTGACCTACGCGGGCAAGTACCACCATGCGGCTGACGCGGAGCTTCGGCCGCCCCCCGTTCGGGATGGCGGCCCTCCGATCCTGATCGCCGGCAAGCAGCCCCGCATGCTCCAGCTCGTCGCCCGACACGCGGACCAATGGAACGCCGCCTGGTATGGCCATCCGGACCAGGCTGATGAGCTGAGAGAGCGGCTCCGCAACCTGCGCGCTGCCCTGGACGAGGCCGAGCGCGACCCCGCGACGCTCGAGATCACGGTCGGCATCTTCGTCGCCTTCGAAGGGGCCGACGCCGATGCGCCCGACCGCGCACTGCGAGGGACGATCGACGAGATCGCGGATGGCCTTGCCGGGTACGCCGACCTAGATGTGAAGCATCTCATCGCCCACGTCTTTCCCCGCACGACCGATGCAGTGCGGCTTCTCGGCGAAGCCGCCGCCCTTGCCCGTGAGCGGGTTGTTGCCCCGGTGCCCTTAGCTTCCTAACAGCGATCACATCGGAGAATGACACAGCCGATGCCCATCCGGGCGTGGAGTGCCTGTCTGCGCGTGGTCACGCTGCCGTCATGAGGACGTGGCGCACGGGTCGCCGTGAACGACGGATGCGCGCGAGGTTGATCCCGACCACGCGTTGACGGCACGTGGCGCACACCGTCCACCGACCATCGCGCTCCAGCTGGACGCGGTGCTCGGGCACGAGAATTCGCCACTGGCGGCGCGGCCGAGCGCGAATTCTGGACCGATGCGCCGCAAGAGCGGCCCGCGCGCCGGGCACACCCAGGGCGACCGCGTGGCGCAACGAGCTGCGATAGCGCGCCGACTCGAGGCGCAGAGCATCCGCGTCGCCGATGCCGTGCCGCCGATACAGCCTGAAAGCGATTTCGTAGAAGGCGCCGCCGTGGTGGACGGCGCGCCTTCCCCGTCGGGCGGGCGGCGACAGCCAATGGGCCAGCTCGTGAAGAAGCGTGAGGTGCTGGTCGACATCATCGCTCCCCGCCCGGACCGCGATCATGCCGTCATGGCGTCGCGTGACGCCGGTCGATTGGCGGCCGGTGCGGCGTCGCCACGAGAGACGAGGCTGGGTCACGGCTGCATCGGCGCACACGATCGCGACCAGCTCGTTCGCCCAGACCGGCGGAGTCATCGGCGCATCCGCAGCAGGCGACCCGCCTCGACGAGCCATGCGTCCAGGTCGGGATCGGCGTAGCTGGCGTCGTCGTAGGTAAAGCCCATCATGTCAGATCCGTGCGCGTTCACGTATTCAGCGGGCTCCATCGAGCCATAGGGAAAGACGACGGCAGCGAGTGCCTCGCGTGCTGGATCGGCCGGCGGCCGGTTGTCGGTGCGTCGCGCGTCGTGGCGCGCGCGCCATCGGCCCGTGAGCCTGTTGAGTCGGTCGCGTTGCACCGGCGGAGCGTAGCGCGATTCAGGCCCGAATGGGCTCCGGTGCGCCCTCGTACAGGCCGAGCCGCGAGACGCCCCGCTGGACCCACCGCGGCGCCCACCAGTTGACCGCGCCCATGACCCGCATGAACGCGGGGACGAGGATGCCGCGCACGATGGTGGCGTCGATCAGCACCGCCAGCGCCATGCTGAAGCCGAGCGCCTTGATGAGCACCACCGAAGAGAGAGCGAAGGCGCCGAAGACCGCGACCATGATCAGCGCCGCCCCGGTGATGATGCCGCCGGTGATGCCGATCCCCTCCGCCACGGCACGCGTGTTGTCGCCGGTGGCGAGGTAGCGCTCCCGGATCCGTGAGAGCAGGAAGACCTCGTAGTCCATCGACAGCCCGAAAAGGATTGCGAACATCAGGATCGGGGTCGACGCGATGATCGTCCCGGACGGGTCGAAGTCGAGCAGCCCCGACAGGTTGCCATCCTGGAAGATCCAGACCAGCGCCCCAAAGCTCGCCGTGATGGAGAGCATGCTCATGAGCACCGCCTTGATCGGCAGGAAGACCGATCCGAACGTGAGGAACAGCACAGCACCCGTCACCCCGACCACGATCGCCACCGCGAACGGCACCGAGCGAGTGAAGCTCGCCATGAAATCGTTCGATCGTGACGAGAGACCGCCGGTGAGCGTATCGGAGGAGCCCGCCGGCATCGGTATGGCACGGACGTCGTCGACCACGGCACGCCCGTCGGAAGAGTCGGCGAGCGGCGTGCTGAACACGTTCACGCGCGCGACGTCATCGGCGATCCACTGGTCGATCCAGGTGGCGATCCGGCCGGCCTCGGCGGGCCGCTGGGCCGCGGGCAGCGAGATGAGCTGAAGGTACGCGGCTTCGTCGAGACCCGCGGGCGGGTCCAGCACGCTGGCGACCTCGGTCACCCCGGCGACATCGTTGAGGTTTGCCACGTATGACTGGAGGTCGGTAACCCACGTCGGATCGAGGGCGCCATCGGTGAGGTACGGCTCCCTCGCCTGCACGGCGACCTCGATCGGGTCCGCGTCACCGCTCGGAAACTCGTCGCTGAGGACACGGAAGCCGGCCACGCTGTCGGACGGGGGCAGGTCAGCGAGGTTGCCGCCGGTCGAGAGCTGAATGCCGAAGAAGGGGAGCCCGGCCAGGACGAGCACCAGGAGGACGGGCGAAGCGACGAGGAGCGGCCTGCGCATGACGGCACCCGCGATGCGACCCCAGACCCCATGTCCGCGTCGCGCGTCCGCGGCGTCAGGGTCGTCTTCAGCCAATCGGAGCGAGTTCGGCAGGGGCACCCGCAGGCGGTTGACCCGCGGCCCGAGCATGGCGAGCAGCGCCGGAAGCACCGTGAGCCCGAAGACGAGGGTCGACAGGACGGTCACCACGCCACCGATCCCCATGCTGCGCAGCGACGGCGACTCGAACACGATCAGGCTCGAAAGGCCGATGGCCACGGCCACCCCGCTGATCGCGACCGCCTTGCCCACCGTCGCCATGGTTCGCTCCACGGCATTCTTGACGGATCGATGGCGCAGCTCCTCACGGAACCTGCTCACGGTGAACAGCGAATAGTCGATCGACAGCGCCAGGCCGATCATGGTCGCCACGTTCGTGACGAAGATGCTCATCTCGGTCACGTTTGCGAGCAGGCTGATGACCGCCATCGAGCTCGGCAGGGCGATCGCGGCGATGATGATCGGCAGCAGCGCTCCGACCAGCGTCCCGAAGACGGCGAGCAGGATGAGCATCGCGATCGGCAGGCTGATGAGCTCGGCCTGGACGAGGTCGCGCTCGACCGCCTCGTTGAACTCGTACTGGACGAGCGGGGTGCCGGTCACAACGGTGTCGACGCCCTCGGGCGCGTCGACCAGGGCGGCCAGGTGCTCGGCGTCGTCGATCGCCTGCTCGAGCTCCTCGTCCAGCCGTACCAGGGCGAAGGTCTTCGACCCGTCGTGGCTCACGAAGGACGGATCACCGACGTCCGCATAGGTGACGATCTCCCCGACGATCGGCTCATCGCGGAGCGGAGCGACGCTGTCGGCTACCGTCGCCTGGAACTCGTCCGAATCGGCGGCGCCGGCGGGGTCGGTGAAGATGACGATGAGGCTCGTCGCCTGCTCCCCGAAGCGGTCGGCGAAGAGCGCCTCGGCGCGGGCGGCCTCCGAACCGGGAACCTGCCAGCCACCCTGGCTGAGTCGCCCACCGGCGCTGGCTGACCAGACATTGAGGCCGATCACGACGGCCAGTCCGGCGAATGGCAGCCATCGGCGAGCCCGATACGTGCCGCGGCCGAGGGCCGCGAAGATGCCGTTATGCGCGACGAGGTCCTCGTTCCCCCGCCGCGGGGCCACGATCGGCTGACGATCCGGTAGTTCAGCGCCGTCGCCGTCGCTGCGGCCGCCACGGAGGGCAAGCCACACGCCTGCGATCACCGCCAGGAAGCCCGCCAGGATCAACGGCGTTCGCATCGAACTGAATCCTCATTCATCTTGTTTCCGGGGACTCTAACTTGCATTGATCGCATCGTCAACAGTAAAATGAACGCTCATTCAGCGAACGGGGAACCGGGCATGCCGCGAGCCAACAGCGCCGCCCACGCCATCGAGATGCGTCAACGCGTGCTGGATGGCGCCCATCGGGCCATGCTCTCCGGTGGGTATCGCGGCACCACCATGCCGGCCATCGCCGCCGAGGCCGATGTCAGCGTCGGCCTCCTGTACCGCTACTTCGCCAGCAAGGAGGAGCTGTACCTGGCGATGTGCGAGTACGTGTCCCAGAGCCAGCTCGATGAGCTCGCGGTCCAGATGGGGCAGATCGCCGATCCGCGGGAGCGTCTCGGCCGCGCGGTCGGGCACTTCGTCGAGAGCCTGGAGGCGGAGCGATGGGGCGCCATCATCACCACCGGCTGGGCCGAGGCCGATGTCAAGCCCGCACTTCGTGACCTCCTTCGTCGTCGATGCGACCAGATCCGCGGCTTCGCCGCGATGTTTCTGCGCGAGGCGATCGCACGAGGCGAGATCGAGGCGGATGTCGATATCGAGCAGCTCAGCCTGGCGACCACGATGCTGATGGACGGGGTCATCGCCCACCAGGCGGAGACCGGCGACCGCTTCGACCCGGACCTCGTGACGCGTGCCGTCATCTCGCTGGTCGGCCGCACCCTTCGCCGCTGACCAGGCGCGTTTCCGGCTCGATACATCGTGACGGCAGGACGGAGCGGCGCCGATTGGGCTCCGCACGCAGCGTCCGCGGATATCATCCGCCACGTGAACGTCCAACGAAGGCAGGAATGGCGGCGATGAACCGATGACGATCGTGGTGGCCCATCGCGGCGCCCCGACTCAGGCGCCGGAAAACACGATGGAGGCGTTTCGGCTCGGCGTGGAGGCCGGTGCCGATGCCATCGAGCTCGACGTGCACCTCACCGCAGATGGGCAGCTCGCGGTCATCCACGACGATTCGCTCGACCGCACCACCGACCGCACCGGGCCAGTCGCCGACCGCACCATGGACGAGGTCCGCGAGGCCGATGCCGGCGCGACCTTCACCAGGCCGGGCGACGCCGGCCTCCCGTTCGCGGGCCGGGGGGTCACCGTCCCGACCCTGCCGGAGGTACTCGCCTGGCTGCCGGACCACATCGGCCTGGTCATCGAGATCAAGGCGCGCCGGGCGGCCGATGGCATCGTCGAAGCGGTGCGCGACCACCCCGTGCGCTCCGACGGCCGATTGGCGGTGATCAGCTTCGACGAGCACGCCATCGAGCGCGTCCGTGAGCTGGACCGCGAGATCAAGACCGGGTACCTGCTGGTGCCGACGCAGCCGGTCGAGCCCGCGCTTGTCTGGGCCACCGAGCACGGGCATACCGGCGTCTTCCCCTGGGAGGGTGACCTCGGCCTGGATCCACTGCCGCTCATGGCGCAGGCACGCATCTACGGCCGCGAGATCGGCTGCTACGTAGTCAACGATTCGGAGCGCATGCAGCACCTTGCAGCGTGCGGACTGTGGGGCTTCGTCACCGACGTCCCCGACGTCGCTCGATCGGCGCTCGGCCGCTGATCGGTGTCCGCAACGCTTGCCTTCGGCATCACGGCAGCCGAGCGCGCCGATCATGCTCGCCTCGGCACGGCCATCGAACGCCTCGGCTTCGCGGAGCTCTGGGTCAATGACACGCGCCAGGGCGATGGGCTGGCAACGCTGGCCGCGATCGAGGCAGGCACCCGGTCCCTGCGGTTCGGCGTCGGTGTTATCTCGCTTTCCGAGCAATCGCCGGCGCAGATCCTCGAGCGGCTCGCGTCCGCGAAGCTGCCTACCGATCGGCTGACCCTTGGGATCGGCAGCGGGTCTTCCGCGTCGCTCCAGCTCATCCGGGACGCCGTCGCCGAGCTGCGCCGGCGGGAGCCGGACCGGACCATCGCCGTCGCCGCCGTCGGTCCACGGATGGCTCACCTGGCCGGCGAGATCGCCGATGCCGTCGTCGCAAACTGGGCGCTCCCCGCACGTCTGGCCTGGATTCGCGAGCGTGTCGCCGAAGGAGCTCACGCTGCCGGGCGTCCGCCTCCTCGACTCATCGCGTACGTGCGCACCGCCGTTGGCGCGGGTGCCGCAGACCGCCTGGAGACCGAGATGAACCGATACCGTGGCTACGGCGACCATTACGCCCGAGCGTTCGATGCCCAACCCGGCGGGCTCATCGGCGTGGCCGTCGAATCCGGGAGCCGGGCCGACATCACCGCGGCACTGACTCCATTTCAGTCCGTGGTCGACACGGTCGTCGTGCGAGCCCTTGCCGCCAACGACTCCGTTGACGAATGGCTCCAGGTTGCATCGGCGGCCGCTCCGGCAACTTCGCACCACGGCTGAGGCCGCTCTTTTCCGCGTCGCCTCGCCCAGCTGCACGGGGCGCGGGTTCTCTCCGCTCGCTCCCGCCGATATTTGGACGGTACCTGGCCTCGACGCCAGCTCTGGCCGGGGATCCCCGATATTTCGGAGCGCGACCGTGCTCGGCGGTGCGCGGACAATAGATTCACGTCGGTTGGGCTCGGAAATATCGGCCGAATCCCGCGATAACAGTGCTCGGGCGCGACGTCAGCGGCGGCGGCCGCCGGTGAGAACACCCAGGACCGTGCGCAGGATCGTGTTGAAGGCCCCGGAGCGCATGACGCGCGAGCCCTCGGTGGCGACCTTGCTCCAATCGACCCCGCGCTCGGGCGCGCGGGTCGGTCGCATGCGCCGCTCACCGGCTGATTCGGGATCGGTGACGCCCTCCATTGGCTCGACCGCCTCCTCGGTTGCCGTCTTCAGGCGAGCGGCGAGGATCTCCTTTGCGGACTCCGGATCGGTATCGGTCGCATAGGTGGGAGCGATCTGCGAGGCGGTCACGACAGCATCGATGACAGCGGGCTCGACCTGCGCCATGAGCGACATCGGCGGACGCATCATCACGCGCGCGGTCGGCATGGGCCGGCCCTTGAGATCGAGCGCGGTGATGAGCGCCTCGCCGGTGCCCAGCTTCGTGAGCTCATCCTGCACGTCGTAGTGCTCGGTGGTGGGAAACGTGTCGGCGGTGGCACGCACGTTCTCGAGATCATCGGGCGTGAAGGCGCGCAGGGCGTGCTGCACCCGGTTGCCGAGCTGCCCCAGCACCTCGGATGGCACGTCGGTCGGTGAGTGGGTGACGAAGAAGACGCCGACGCCCTTCGAGCGGATCAGGCGCGCAACCAGCTCGATCTGGCCCATGAACGTCTTGTTCGCGTCGCGAAACAGGAGGTGCGCCCCGTCGAAGAAGAAGACGAGCTTGGGCTTGTCCGGATCCCCCACCTCGGGGAGCGTCGCATACAAGTTGGCGAGCAGCCACATCATGAAGGTGCTGAACAGCGCGGGCCGATCCTGCATGTCGGCCAGCTCCAGGATGCTGATGACGCCTCGCCCGTCCTCGGCCGTCCGCAGGAAGTGCTCGACGTCGAACTCCGGAGAGCCGAAGAACGCATCGGCCTCCTGCTGCTCGAGCTCGACGATCTTTCGGATGATGACGCCCGCCGTTGCCGTGGCGATGCCGCCGTACTCGGCCATCTCGGACTTGCCCTCGTCCGAGTTGAGGTGATTGAGCAGGGAACGCAGATCCTCGAGATTGATGAGCGGAAGCTGCTTGTCATCGGCGTACTTGAAGGTCAACGCCAGCACCGATTGCTGCGTCTCGTTCAGGTCGAGCACCTTTGCCAGCAGGATCGGGCCGAAGCTCGAGACCGATGCACGCAGGCGAACGCCCCTGGCGTCGCGGTCGAGCGTGAAGAATTCGACCGGGAACGACTTCGGCGCATAGTCGGCGAAGCCGATGGACTTGGCGCGCTGCGTGAGCTTCTCGTTGAGCGCCGCCGGCGCAGCGAGACCGCTGATGTCGCCCTTGATATCGCTGATGAACACCGGGACGCCCGCGTCACTCAGCTGTTCGGCGAGGACCTGGAGCGTCTTCGTCTTGCCGGTCCCGGTCGCGCCGGCGACGAGCCCGTGGCGGTTCATCATGCTCAGCGGGACGCGCACCTGCGCGCCGGGGATCGCCTCCTCGCCCTGCATGGCGGCACCGAAGGTGATCGCTGCACCCTCGAACCCATAGCCCGCGTGAATGGCCGCTTCGAGATCGGTTGACATGCGCCGAGTGTACCGGGCGGCCGGCGTGCCGATCTATCAGGCAGGGACGCGCGGGACCGCCCCCATGCGGTCGCATCCGACCGATCCATGAGGCTGTGGCGCACGCCAGACGCCGCCCATGTGCGCGAGTGACCGATAGATCGGCCTGGGCACCGAGGGACCTACCCGCGCTTTGCGTCCACCTTCGGGAGGCGCGTCCTGCCCTCGACCAGGAAGTGGCGGAACCACTCGTCGATGAGGCGGACGTTGTCGACGCGCCGGAACGGCGTGCCCGACCGGGTCAGCTCGTGCGACTCGTCGGGGACACGCATGAGACGCACCACCCGCTTCAGTGAGCGCAGGAGCGCGAACAGCTCCTCGGCTTGCGTGATCGTGCAGCGCAGGTCCTTCTCGCTGTGCTGGATCAGTAGCGGGGTCGTCACGCTGGTCGCGTACGTCAGCGGCGAATGGCGTCGGTAGAGGTCCCAGTCCTCCCACGGCTGCACGCCGTATTCATACAGGCCGAACGTCGGGCCGCCGATGTCACCCGACAGCATCTGGCTGACCATGTCATTGACGCTGCGGCACGTCACCGCCGCCTTGAACCGATCTGTGTGCCCCACCATCCACGAGGTCAGATATCCGCCGTATGAGCCACCGGTGACGCCCATGCGATCGGCATCGGCAAGACCATCGGCGATGAGCGCGTCGAGCCCGGCCATGCAGTCGCGCATCGGCCCGTCGCCCCAATCGGCGACATTTGCGGACAGGAAGTCCGCGCCATAGCCCTGGGAACCACGCGGGTTGCACGCGTACACGCTGATGCCGCTCGCCACGAGCAGCTGCCACTCCCAGATGAGCGACCATCCGTAGAGGGTCCCGGGGCCGCCGTGGATCTCGAGCACGACCGGGGCGGGGCTTCGCTTCGTGCCCCCGGGTGCCTGGAGGAACCAGCCCTGGATGCGGCGTCCGTCCACCTCGTGCCAGCGCTCGACCGGTGCGACGAGCTCGACGTCCCGCCAGGCATCGCCCATGAGATCGCTGACCCGACGCATCTCCACGCTGTCGTTGGCACCCAGCCTGCCGGCAGGAATGTCCCCGATGACGACATCGGGTGCCTCTGCGCCGCTGGCCCTCACGGCCGCGAAGCGGGCAGCGCCGCGCGGCATGGCGGTCGCCGAGAGGCGACCCAGGAAGTGGCGGTCGCGCGTCAGCCGTTCGATACGACCGCCCTCGACCTGCACACGCCAGAGCTCGAAGCTGCCCTCCACGGGAGCCCCGAAGATGATCCAGCGCGCGTCGCCCATCCAGTGCAGCTTCGTCTCCCCGCCGCCGAACAGGTCGCTGTTCATGGCAGCAGCGGCCTCGAGATCCGATCCTTCGAGCAGGTCTTCCGCTTCGCCGTCACGGACGCGGAACCGCCAGACAGATGCCTGCTGAAGCTTCCCGCGCTTCCAGTCGCGACTGCCGACCGCAGCGATCCACGCACCGTCCGGCGACCATGCGGGCGCGCCCCAGGTCTGGCGCCCCTGGCCCGGGGAGAGCTGGGTCACCCGCCCGGCAGCGAGCTCGACCAGGTAGATATCCGTTCGCCACCCGAGATCCGCGTCCCGATGCCGGTCAGAGACGAACGCGATGCGCTTCCCGTCCGGCGACCAGCGCGGGTCCGCGTCGTGGTGATCCCCGGTCGTGAGCCGCTCCGCGTCGCCGGAGGACGCGTCGACGAGCCACAGATGCGTGAACTTGTCGTGGACGAACCCGACGCCGTTGAACTGGTAGGCGAGCGTGTCGATCAGCCGGGTGTCCGGCAGCGGCGGGTCCTCGGGCCGGCGATCCGGCTTCTTCTCGGGCTCCGTCGAGGTCGCGCCGCTCACGACGCACAGTCGCCCCCCGTCCGGCGACCACGACACGCCAGAGACGTCTTTGGGCAGGTCCGTCAGCGGTCGGGCCTCGCCACCACCGGCGAAGGGAAGGAGCCAGACCTGGGTACCGCCCTCGTCAGGCGCCTCCGCCGTGCCGGGCTTCGCACCACCGCCACCTGCCTGGAGCACCGCGCCGCGATCGGACAGAAAGGCCAGCGTGCGACCGTCAGGGCTCCAGCGCGGTGTCGTGTCGGACTTCGAGCCGACCGTGAGCTGCCGTGCGGCCGTGGAGCCATCGGCGGGGGCGATCCAGAGCGAGCTGCGGTAGCCGTCTTTGCCGGGCGCCACCGCCTTCACGCAGAACGCGACGAACCGCCCATCCGGCGACAGGTCAAGCTGCGTCGGAACGCGGAGCTCGTAAAGGTCCTCGGGGCGCGGGGTGCGGGCATCCATCGGCGGGCTGACTCCAGGACGGGTCTGAAGCGGTCAGTCTAGACAACGCTCGCCGCCGGTACTCGCGGGCATGGCCATTCGTCCCATGGCCGGCGTGCCGCCGGCACCATATCGTCCGGGTACGCGAAGGAGGGAACTTTTCCAACGAACACCCTCGCCGTCCACACCGTCAAGGGTTCTCGGAAAGGAATCTCACCGATGTCCACCCGCTTCACACGACGCCCGGCCACCGCGGTCGCCCTCGCTCTCTTCGCCACCTCGGCAGTGGTCCTCCCGGTCGCCGCCGCAGATACGGTCACGCAGACCGTCACCGCCGGCAGCCGTACCGCCAGCGTCGCCAATCTGACACTGACAGCGGTCGCCTATGCCCACACCGCCCAGACCAGCACCGGCACCATGACCCTCAGCGCCGACGACAGCACCGGCTCAGGTGCGGGCTGGAACGTCACCATCCTGAGCTCGGCCTTCGCCTACACCGGCACCAACGGCGGAACCGCCATCCCGGCGGCGAATTTCAGCCTGACCTCTGCGGCAGCTCCGGTCATGACGGCCGGCCAGGCAATCGACGTCGTGGGCGGCCCCAAGGTGCCGCTCGTCAGCCCGGTTGGCGCACTGAACAGTGCACGCAAGACGGTCCAGGCGGAGGCTGCCTTCGGCCAGGGCGCCTATACCCAGGCGCTCGGCGTGAGCTTGTCGATCCCGGCCCTGTCCCGCGCCGGCACCTACACCGGCACGCTGACCACGACCATCGCTGCGGCCCCGTGAGCAGCAGCTCTCGCGCAGCCTGAGCCCACGGGCGGTCACTCGGCAGTGTGCCTGCGGACCGCCCGTCCTGCCGCCCGCTCAGACTACCCTGCTCGTGATGAAGATCCGAGGCCGACGGCTTGCAAGCAGTCTGCTGTTGAGCACAACCCTTGCCGGTGCGGTTAGTGCCCCCGTCCTCGCCGACCACGAGGCGCCCCGCCTGGGCCTGGCGCCGATTGGCGAAGACGGCCAATTCTTTGATCTGACGCTACAGCCAGGCGAAACCGCCGACCTGCAGCTCGAGATCGCCAGTTTTGGTCACGAGGACGTCCAGGCGCGGACCTACGCCGCGGATGCGTACAGCATCATCAACGGCGGCTTCGGCGCCGAGCTGTTCGGCGAGCCGGGATCGGGCGCCACCCGCTGGATCGACTATCCGACCAAGGAAGTCATGCTGGGTCGGCGCGATGCGCTGGTGATCGACTTCAGCGTGACGGTTCCGACCGGCACCTTACCGGGCGAGTACATCACCTCAGTTGTTGCAGAGAACATTCACCCGTACAGCGGCGCCACAGGGTCCATCGCCCTCGAGCAGGTCAACCGGACTGCGATAGCGGTCGCTGTCGAGGTCCCCGGGCGGAAGGATCCGGCGCTGGCGATCGGCTCGGTCGCGCACAAGGCGTCCGGCGGCACCTCGTTCGTCACGTTCGAGGTCGCGAATACCGGCAACGTCCACCTCAAACCACGCGGCCGGTTCATCCTGCGCGACACGGCCGCGAACGAGCTGGCCACGGTGCCGGCCCTCATGGACAGCGTGTATGCCGGATCCGCGACCCAGTTCGAGGCTCCGCTTGGCGAAGCGCTGGTGCCCGGCGAATACTGCGCGGATCTCTCGCTGACCGACGAGGAAACCGGTGCCGCCGATGCCGTGGAGTGCCTGCCGT
Source organism: Chloroflexota bacterium (assembly GCA_030859955.1). GTDB lineage: Bacteria > Chloroflexota > Limnocylindria > QHBO01 > QHBO01 > JACDBZ01. The sequence continues at coordinate 17,269 of JALZJE010000218.1, forward strand.
TCACGGTGGAGGCGCCGGTTCCCCCGCCCCTGGGACCGGACGTGGGCTCCATGACAATCCCGATCATCCAGCCTGCGATCGAGGCGGCCGTGGGCAACCCGCCTGCGGCGGCGCTGGTGGTGACGGCGCTTCTCGCACTCCTGGGCGC
>JALZJE010000252.1 GCA_030859955.1 Chloroflexota bacterium
CCGCCCCGCCCGATTCTCTCCTCGAGGTGGTAGCGACCGTTGATCCGGCGACCGGCATCGGCGTCGGGCAGTACAGATGGTCCGGGCATGTGTCCAGGAGAAGCAGGTGCCGTACCACCTGCCGTGGGGTGAACGAGATGAGCCTGGCGGCTCGTGCCCTGGCGTGTCGCCTCGCCCTTGTCTGCGGGCGCTCTGGCCGTTATCGCGATTCAGCGGGGCCGGGCGCTACTCGAGTGTTGCCAGGATCTCCTCCACGTCTGCCTCGGCCTGCGCGGCGGCCTCCTGCGGCGATATGGATCCGTCTAGCGCCTGTAGCAGTGCGTTCGGGATGGGCGCCTTGGTGAGGAGCGCCCCGCCCAGTTCGCCTTGGTCCGGGTAGAAGGCCCAGCGTCTAATCGCGTCGGAGCTGGCGCTCAGGGCTTCGATGGTCGCGTCATCGTACACCTCGCTCAACAGCCGATCGCGGTCAACGCCCGCTTCGAGGGAGTTCCAAGCATCGGCATATTCGGATGCATTTGCCGCATTGCCAAGGCGCGCCGGGGATTTGCCCTCAGGCGCCAACGCCAGCCAGTCGACATATCCGTCACTCATCAGGAACTCGACGAATTGTCGGGCCTCCTCGGTATCCCCGCCCTGGCTGATGCTGAATGAGCGCAGATCGCCGAATTGCGATGGCGCGCCGCCGCTCGGCCCGCTGATGGCGGTCACGACTCCGCTGTTCTCGGCCAGAAAGAGCGGGTCGTCGCTGCACTCGTCGCAGGTCGGCAGCGTATCGTCACGAAGGCCCGCCAGCTCGTCCAGGATGAAGGAGGACCAGACCAGCATCGCCGCGTCGTCGGCGAAATAGGCATCGCGGGCGGTGCCGGGGTTCTGCCCATCGGTCACCGAGCCGTCGGTCACGAGTTCGGTGTAGAAGTCGAAGGTCTCCACGCATTGCGGCGACGCGATGGCGACGCTGCCACTTCCGTCGATGACCTCGCACCCGTTCGCGATGGAGAAATATTCGAACGTCTCTTGAATAAACGTGAGGTTGCTGCCGGAGGCCAGGACGATGCCGGCCCGCTCATCTGTGTTGAGCTCTTCGGCGGCTGCAAGAATCGTGTCGTAGGTGGTCGGCGGCTCGAGGCCCGCAGCCTCGAACAGGTCCGTGCGATAAACCACCACCTGCGTCCAGCTGTCGCTCGGGATGCCTGCCAGGCCATCATCGCGGGCCACCAAGTTGAGCGGAGACTGGGCGAACGACTCCCTCCCAAGCGACTCCACGACAGCTGCGTTAGCCTCGCGGTCAACAATTCCATCAGCTGCCAGGGTGTGCGCGAGTCCCAGAGGAAGTCCGCCCAGCACGTCGGGCAGGGTGTCATCGGCCGCCGCCCCCGTCACCCGGCTGGTCAAGTCGGCCTCGTCGAGCGTCACCAGCTCGACCTCAATATCGGTCGTTTGGGTGAAGCGATCGATGATCGCCTGGGTGCCCTGGATGCGATCGGCATTGTCCTCTACGCTCCAGAAGACGAGCCTGCCGTTCCCAACGCCTGCCGAGGGCGGTTCCGTCGGCGTCGCGGTTGCGGTGGGCGTCGCGGTCGCGGCCGCGGTCGCGGTGGCCGTTGGCGTCTTGGTCGGTGTCGGCGTCGGCGAGAGAGTCGGGTCGGTCACGACCTCGCCACCCGGAGGGCCCGGGACAATGCCGCCCAGTCCTTCGTCCCGGTCCTGCGAGATCGCACGTCCGCCCAGGTAGCCGCTGACGAGCAGAAACAGGAGGAGAGCCAGCGGCCAGGCGCGCCGCAGACCGTGGCGCCTCGCGGAGGCCTTCCCGACTGGGGACTTCGCTCCAGGCAGGCGGGTTGTTGGCCCGGTGGACGTGACGCTAGCGGCCGCCGGTGATATCGGTCCGGCCGACGGCGCGGCGGCGACGGCGGCGAACGGCGCGCTGGAGCGCTCGAGCCAGGACAGCAGTGCCGAGCGCATGTCGCCGGCGGAGGCATAACGCTGCGCGGGGTCGCGGGCCATGGCGCGCATGGCGATGGCGGCTAGTTCCGGCGGCAGATCGTCGACCACCGTGCGCGGGTCGGGTGTCGACTGGCGCACGCGGGCCGTGGCCACCGCGTAGGCGGAGTCACCCCGGAACGGGCGCTGCCCAGTCAGCATCTCGTAGAGCACGCAGCCCAGGGCATAGATATCGCTGGCGGGGCCGACGCGCTCACCGCGTGCCTGCTCTGGACTGAAGTACTCCACCGATCCGAGCGTGGCGCCAGTCTTGGTCATGCTGTCCTCGCCGGTCGCGCGTGCGATGCCGAAGTCGGCGACCATGGCGCGACCATCGGCTCCGAGCAGGATGTTTCCGGGCTTGA
>JALZJE010000361.1 GCA_030859955.1 Chloroflexota bacterium
GGTGCACAAGCAGCGCAACGTGCTCGGCCACCTGCCCGAGGACGAGCGGCCGTGGGTAAAGCGAAAGCTCTCGCAGGCCTGGGCGCTGGAGGACGCCGCGGCCGCCGAGCGGCGCCTTGGCGAGCTGGCACGGGCGCTTCAGGCTAAACGGCCGGGGGCGGCCGCTTCGCTGCGCGAGGGCCTGGCCGAGACGCTGACCGTCACCGGCCTGGGGCTCTCGGTCGACTCGGCGCTGGCGCGCACGCTGCGCTCGACCAACCCGATCGAGTCCATGCTCTCGATCTCGCGCGAGCGCTCGCGCAACGTCAAGCGCTGGCGCGGCGGTGAGATGGTGCTGCGCTGGACCGCGGCCGGGATGCTCGACGCCGAGCGCAGCTTTCGGCGCGTGCGCGGCCACAAGGAGCTGCCGAAGCTCGGTGCCGCCCTACGACGGCACGCCACCGGAGTCGGGAAGGAGGTGAAAGACTCCCCGATCGCCGCCTGATCAGTCAGTGGTGGGCCGCCCGAAGTTCCACCACGGTCGGGACATCCTCTCCGCGTACAACCAACTTGATAAGTCTTTGAAGTCGCCCGCAGCACGGCATCTGGTCGAGCCATTCGTTCCGCCCGCCCTCCGAGGGACCCGCCTCAAAGCGCTGGCGGACTCCTGTGTGCGCTCTGTTGAACAACAGGGCGGCGAACTCCTCGCGACAGGGAGTGAGCTCGACGCGGAGCTTCGCCAGTACCTAGCCGACGCCGAGGATGTCGGTACGGAGGCCTCTCGTCTCGTAGCCGCGGTCGTGGACTGCTGGCGTACGGCGGTTCGACAAGAGATCGAAAGCCGTGGACTTACCAAGCCTGCCTGGCTTGCCCTCGAACCGCTCGAAAAAAGGTACCCGCGCCACAGCCCAAACCTATTCCCTGTCCGCTTTCGGCTCATCAATGAGGGCGCTGGACCGGCGAGCGAGATAAGTGTCGAGATAGAAGAATGCTACGGGCTCGAGCTAGCCGAGCGGGTCATGTCAGCTGGTGCGCTAATCAGCGGGACTCAGTTGGTCGAGACACGCGCGCTCGCTGACGAAGCGGAAGCTGCCGCCGTTTTGTCAGGCGAAGTGCGCTGGCGCAACGCGGATGGCACCCGGGCGAGCAATGACTTCCTCATCGAGTTCCCAGCACAGGATGAGGCCGTCGACTGGGAGGCGCTCGAAGCGCTAGAGCCCTACGGGCTTGAACCGGTTACAGATGAGGAGGAGCTCGTCGGGCGGAAGGAGGCACTTGATCGTCTCCTCAAGGTCGTCGCGGGGCGGACGGCCGGGAACGCCTTCATCTCGGGTCAGAAGAGGGTCGGAAAGACTTCGATCGTGCGAGCGCTGCTTGATCGCCTCCGGAACGAAGCCGAAGACTTCATTGTTCTATCCGTGGAAGGGGGTGACTTTGTTGTCCCCGACCCACGCGCGGCGGTCAGGAATTTTGGTGAAGTGTTGTGCTCCGAACTAGCGGCCGCCGACGCGCGGCTCGCCGCCATCGAAGTACCCGACTTCAGTGACGGGTTTGCCCCCATCATCGGAGTCACTTCTCAGGCGCGGCGGCTTGCTCCTTCCGCTCGCATCGTGATCGCCGTTGATGAGTTCGATGAGCTGCCGCGAGCGTTGCTGCAGCGTGGTGCTGAGGGCGACTCGTTCTTCCTAAGTCTCAGAAGCTTGTCCGGCAAGGACAACGTCTCGCTCGTTCTCATAGGCGGCGAGAAGATGACTTTTATTCTCAACGCCCAGGGCGACGTCCTCAACAAGTTCGAAGCGCATAGAGTCGACTACTTCACCGGTCCCGAGGGTGTTGCTGACTACCGCGAGCTTGTCCGCCGGCCAGTCGCCGGACACCTGGATATTTCCGATGGTGCGCTTAGCGTCCTGCATGAGCAGACGGCAGGAAACCCCTACTTTACGCATCTGATCTGTCGCGAGATGGTCGACCGCGCGTCGGCGGCGCGTGACGCACATATCACGGAGCTGGAGATGCGCAGGGCGATCGAAGATGCCATTACGCGAGCGAGTAGCAACAGCTTCCAGCATTTTTGGGAGGACGGCATACTCGATGGGGGCGACGCCGAGGAGGCAATCTCAATCACTCGCAGGAAGGTTCTGCTCGGCCTTGCCGACTGCATCCAGTCGAAAGCGGCACGAACGACCGCCGAGCTGGCCCAAGCAGCGCGCCGCTATGACCTATCGGAAGGGGAAACGACGGCCACGTTGAGGTCTTTCGAGGACCGCAAGGTGCTGAGGCGCGCCGCTGACGACAGCTGGAAGGCGGTCGTCCCAATCTTCGAGCTCTGGCTGAGGGATCGCGGCACGGCGGAGGTGCTGACGACTTTTGGCGACGAAGAAGGTGTCGTGCAGCGGCTGAGAGCCGAAGACGCGGCCCGTGTGCGCTTTGAAGAACTCCGTCGCCTCGCTGAGGAGTGGGGGACTTATCAGGGGCGGCTTGTCAATCCCGAGGAGTTGCAGCATTGGTTGACTCAGTTCGGGGGTCCATTCGATCAACGCGCCATGTTCCAGGTCCTCAGGGGCGTTAACTACTACAGCCAACGCCGGGTACGGGCGAAGCTCGTGGAGGCGCACGAGATCGTGGTCCGAGCGCTCGCCCAAGCCGGAGTCGAGTACATCTACAAGGGTCGGGAGAGGAAGCGGCGAGACATTGCCGTGACGTACCTCGACGGGCCCGGGAAGAGCGGCGCGCTGCTGGCTCGCCTGTACCGGGACGAAAACGGGGTGTTGGCTGACATGATCGTGGAGCCTTCTGCGCTACCTCGTCTCTTCGAGCGAACGGACGTGGCAGCCGTGGTGTGCGTTGACGATCTGATCGGGACAGGAAGAATGGTTTCCGCAGGACTCGAGGAGCTGGACGGAGCGTGCGGCGCCGTCCTGAGGGAGGCGGGTGTGCGTTTGTTCCTGACAGCGGTCGCCGGCACTGAACAAGGTCGCGAGGCGGCGACGACGGCTTGTACTGCAGTCACGTATGACGCCGAACTGCACGTCTGTGATGCGCTAACCGCCGATAGTCGGGTCTTCTCGACGGTGGAGGGCCGCTTCTCTGACGGCGCCGAGCAAGAGCGCGCCCGCGAGCTCACACAGGTCTACGGCAGCCGCCTTGAGCCCAAACATCCGCTCGGCTACGGCAACTGTGAGCTAGCCGTCGTCTTCGAGCATCGATGCCCCAACAACACGCTGCCGGTCCTATGGAAGAGCGGCCCGAATTGGGACCCGGTCTTTCCCCGCCACTAGCTAGGCGGGGGGAGGCTGGTCCCTCGAAGGTGGGCCTGTACTCGCGTGCGGCCCATCTGCCGCAGGGTTCGTCTGACCTGGGTGTAGTGCGTGTTGGAGCGACATCCAGATGCCGTGCGCTCACGAGGACGCGCTTCTCAGGGGCTTATCGCAAAGTCGATGCCGCGGCCGTTCAGCATCGCTGCGAGCTCGGGCGCTGCTGGGGTTGTGGTTCGAGGATGCCCCAGAGGCGATGGCCTGCTGCGGAAAGTCTGTCAAGGCCGGTCGAAAAAGGGGCCACTCGGGGCCAGTCGCAGGGTTTCCTTCGCGATGCTTGGGAAAGGCAGGCTCGCAGCGGGATTCGCTGGTGGCACACGGAGGACGGTGGCAGCGGCAGAGCAGTTGACCGGACCCCGTTC
>JALZJE010000282.1 GCA_030859955.1 Chloroflexota bacterium
CCAAGCAACTGGCCTGGTCGATGTTCGGTCGCATCCCGGTCATCTATGGGCATGGCTCCATGGCTGCCGTGGCGCATCGCTGGAAGACACAGCTGAACGAGAACGCCAAGGCCTGGTCCGCATGGGAACCGATGCCGGAGGCCAACCACAACGCCATTGAGGGCAGCCTCAACCCGCGAGAGCTCAGCGACGCGATCTACGTCCTCCAGCTGCGCGATCGGGCCGAGCCGCCAGAGATCGCCCAGCGCTACCTGGTGGTCGAGGAGCTGCTCGGCGAGCGGGCCACCAACCGCAGCGAGGTCTGGGGAGAGGGTCCATCGGCCCTCGCACGGGTGCTCACCAGCGTGGCCTATGGCGATCTGGTGAGCGTGTATCTCGCAATCCTCTACCAGACAGATCCCACGCCGGTTACACTGCTCGCGATGCTCAAGGAGCGGCTCGCCAGGGCCACCGAATCTGACCCGACGGACGCCCCGTAGTAGGGCGCCGGGGCCGGCGCCATGGAGGTAACCGCGAACGTGCATTCGAGCATGATCGGCAAGGTCGAGAAGGCCATGCGCTACGCACACGAGCCGGATCGCGTGAAGCTCTCGGCCGTTCGGGCCAGCTTCGCCGGTGACAACGGCACCCACACCGTCACCCTCGACGCGGATGCGTGGCGTTGCGACTGCCACCTGTTCGAGACCGCCGGTGGCTGCACCCATACCCTCGCCGTCCAGAAGATGCTCGACCCCATGCTCACGGACGCGGCGCGCGAAACGCCCCTCTACGGTCATTCCGAAATTCGCGAGGAGGAGGCCGTTCCGGCCTAGGTCCCGCGCTTCGTCCGCGGGCTCCGAGTTGTCCGGGCTCGCACCGCCGTCCCGATGAACCTGCTCGTCAGCCGCGCCGCAGCCATCATCGGGTGGCCCGCTCACGCCGTCGGGCGCCTGATGCGGGGCATCGTCTGGTTCGCGCCGCGCGGAGTTCCATGGGCGCTCGTCGTCGCCGGACTGCTGGCGTTCGGCGCGTGGCGCTCGATCGATGACGCACACGCTGCCATTGCCATGCGGCCGAACCCGGCACCCGTTGGCCTGGTCGACGTGGTGGACAGCGAGATCACCGGCTGGGTCGGTACGACCTCGATCGTGCGCGGACCATTTCTCGACTCGAGCTCGTACGGGGCCGCCGTTCAGCGCTGGTACTACCTGCTTCTCGACCCGCAGGATGACACGGTGGCCATGGTCGCCCGTTCCGCGCAACGGCTCGAGGAACGTCGAACGCGCACAATCGTGGCGCGGGTCGAGATCGACCGGTCGTTGGTCGCGACGGCGAGCGCCGGGCTTGACGCGAGATCAGTCAGCGTCGATCCCGAGCGGTACCTCGTCGAGGTGGAGAGCCGGCCGAGCCGTTTGACCGGAGACGTGATCGCAACACCGAACGGGCACGGGCTTGAGCAGGATGAGGTGATCCTGCGAGGCTCGTTTGACGTCGGCAGGCCGGCAGCCGACGGTGACGGTTGGGAGTACCTCGTCACGCAGGGCGGCCGCGCCGTCATCGTGCGGTCGCCGTACGCGCCCGATGCGCTGCCGGTCGACGTATGGGGCGTCGCAGCCACGGATCCCGTGCGCACGGAACAAATGACCGCCACGGCCGAGCTTCAGGCAGTGCTGGGCGACCGTCGCCTGCCCGAACGGCGGTTGCTCGCCGAGGGCGTCGGGCCGCCCCTGGCGGAAGCCTCCTTCCTACCGTCCATGTTCATGAGCGGGCTGGCGGCCATCCTGATCATCGGCTGGCTGATCGGCTATCCGGTCTTCCGCCGTCATGGGCTGCGCGAGCGCATCTCCACGTGGACACTGCACCCGGGTGACGAGATCTCGGCGCGGCTTCACGGGAACGATCGCCGTGGCCCGGCGCCGATCATCGTGGATGGCGGCCCGGCGCGGATCGCGCGGCTGGACGCTGATGAGCTCCAGCGGCGGTCCTGGCAGTTCTCGCTTCGCGAGGCCGCAGATCTGGCTTCCACGTCGGGCGGCCTGGCTTCGACGGCGGGGGTCCTGACCATTTCGTCGGGCGAGGGACCGATCCTCGTTGCGCTCGATCCCGCGCCGCCGGATCTGCGTTTCGCCGCGGGCACGCTGGTCCACGCCGGCCACACCGCCCCGGCGCTGCGCATCCGGTCAGCCGGACTCGATCTCCTCGCTGCGTTCTCATCGACCATCGACCGCGATCGAGCCATCGTGGCGATCGACCCGGCACGAATGGGCGCAGAGCTCGGTGGGCAACCGGGGGCCGGCAGGAGTCCGCGGCGGGCGCCGGTGTTCGCAGCTGCGGCGATGCCGTTGCGCGCCGCGGCGATCGTCTTCGTGGCGGTTGGTGCCGTGGTTCTGGCCGGCGCGATCATCGGCCTGGTGCAGTACATCGCCGGAGGTTCGGATCCCTTCGCCGCCCTTGCCCAGCTGGCCGTCGCGTGTGGCCTCGGAGCGGTGGGGCGTGGGATCTGGCTGCGTCGCGACTGGGCGCAGGACGCCGGGTTCACGGTCGGCTGGGTGGGCGCGGCCGTGTCCGCATTCCTGATTGTGGCGGCCCCCCAATGCGGGCTGTGGCTCGCACCCAACCTGGCCGCATGCCAGGCCATGGGGCCAGTCGGCAGCGTGGCGGCATTGGGCGCCGCCATCGGTCTCGGGTACGCGGCGCTGGCCAGCCGCCGTCACGCGTCCGCATTCATCCGCTGAGCAGCGGCCTCTGCTAGGATCGGTCGACCAATTGAAGAGACGCCGACGGGTGCCGTGGCCGCAAGGACCACGGGTCAATGGAGAAGCCGGTGAGAAGCCGGCGCAGTCCCGCTACTGTATCCGCGCCGCCGTCCCGCCCTGGTGGGTGAGGCGAATGAGCACGGGAGTCAGGTCGCCAGCCCGATCGCGATGTCGCTCGCCCTCGCGTGAAAGGGAAGCCATCAATCATGACTCACCGCCTCAGCGCCTCGATCGTTCTCCTCCTGCTCGCGGCCTGCGCCACCTCGCCCTCATTAAGCAATGCCCCTCCGCCGAGCTCACAGCCGTCGTCCGTGGCGGCCGCCTTCCCGCTGACCCTGACCGATGACGCCGGCCGGGAGGTCTCCCTCGAGGCCGAGCCCCAGCGGATCGTGTCCCTGGCACCCTCGAACACGGAGATCGTGTGCGCCCTCGACGCCTGCGACCGCCTCGTCGGCGTGACCGACTTCGACGATCATCCGGCCGAGGTCGCTGAGATCGATAAGGTCGTGACGATGGCCCAGGTCGATGTCGAGGCGGTCGTCGCGACGGAGCCGGACCTGGTCCTGGCGGCCGGCAACGAGCTGACGCCGACCGCGGTCATCGAGCAGCTGGTCGACCTGGACGTGCCGGTGCTGGTGCTCTATCCCGAGTCGCTGGACGAGGTCGGCGCGAACATCGAGCTCGTGGGGATGGCGACCGGACGCAACAACGAGGCGGCAGCGCTGGTGGGGGAGATGGCGGCTCGCGTCGAGGCCGTCGAGGAGGCGGTCGCCGATCTCGCGCGACCCCGGACGTTCTACGAGGTGAGCGTTTTCGAGGGAACCATCTACACCGCCGGCGAGCGCTCGTTCCTGGCCAGCCTGATCGAGACGGCGGGCGGCGAGCCGATCACCGGCGATGCCCTGTCCACCTCGATCGAGCTCGAGGAGCTCGTAGCCGCCGACCCGGAGCTGATCCTGCTCGGAGACGCGACCTACGACCCGACAATCACGCCGGAGAGCGTTGCCCAGCGCCAGGGCTGGCAGACGATGACCGCGGTGGAAGACGAGCGCGTGGTGGTCGTCACCGAGGACGTCGTCATCACCCGGCCAGGCCCGCGCATCGTCGACGGCCTGGAGGCGCTCGCCCGCGTCATCCATCCCGACGCGTTCACCGCGGCGCCCTGAAGTCATGCGCGCCGGAGTCGCCCCCCGCCCGATCGTCCGTGGCCCCGCGCTCACTCGCGCGACGCTCGTGCTGGGTGGCGGCGGCGCGCTGCTGCTGGCGGCTTGCATCATCGGGATCGGGCTCGGCAGTGTGGCGATCGCTCCGGACGACGTGCTGCGCGTCCTGGGACACCGGCTGCTGGGGATCGGCGCGACGGCGGGGGTCAGCGACAGCGTCGAGACGATCGTCGTCGACCTGCGTCTGCCGCGGGTCCTGGCGGCGATGCTGGTCGGAGCGGGCCTCGCCTGCGCTGGGACCGTGTTCCAGGCGGTCCTGCGAAACCCGCTGGCGGATCCGTACATCATCGGCACCGCGGCCGGCGCATCGCTCGGCGCGACCGTCGGGATCGTGCTGCCGCTCCTGCTTCCCGGCCTGGCGATCGGCGCCGGGAGCGCCTGGCTGGGGCTCGGCATCGTCCAGGTCCTCGCGTTCGCCGGGGGCGTGGGGGCCGTGCTCATGGTCATCAGCATCGCGCGCAGCGGTGGCAGCCTGCCCTCGGTCACGCTACTGCTGACGGGATACGCCGTCTCGTCACTCCTGGCGGCCGGCGTTGCCCTGCTGATGGTCGCCTCCGGGCGTGCGCTGGCGGCCATCTTCTCCTGGCTGATGGGCTCGCTGGCGGCGGTCGGCTGGGTCGATCTCGTCATCGCCGCCCCGGTGGTGTTCGGCGTCTTCTTGCTGCTCCTCGCTCGCTGGCGCACGCTGAACCTGCTCCTGCTCGGTGACGGTCCCGCCGCGCACCTCGGGCTCGATGTCGGCCGCGAGAAGCTGGCGCTGACGTTGCTCGCCACCCTCGTCACGTCAGCGGCGGTTGCCATCTCGGGCACGATCGGGTTCGTCGGGCTGGTGGTGCCGCACCTGGTCCGGTTGGCCGTCGGGCAGGACCATCGCCTGCTCCTGCCGGCCAGCGCGGTGTTCGGGGCATCGCTGCTCGTGACAGCCGACCTCGGGGCGCGACTGGCAGGAGGCATCCCCGTCGGCGTCGTGACCGCGTTCGTCGGGGCTCCATTCTTCCTGTGGCTGCTGCGGCGCTCACGTCACGTCACCGCGTCCATCCCGTGACACCCCCCGTCGTCGAGATCCGCGCTCTCGAGATGTCGTATCCCACCGATGCAACCGCGCGCCGGCGGGTGCTGCGCGGCCTCGACCTGGTCGTCGGGCAGGGTGAGCTGTTGGCGCTCGTCGGTCCCAATGGGAGCGGCAAGACCACGCTGCTGCGCGCCATCGCCGGCGCGCTGCCGCGCGATGCGGGGAGCGTGGTCCTGTTCGGCACGAACCTGGAGGCGTGGAGCCGCGTCGCCCTCGCTCGGCGCGTCGCGGTCCTGCCGCAGTCCATCCTTCTGCCCGACGGATTTCGCGTCGCGGAGCTCGTGGAGATGGGACGGGCGCCGCACGCGACGCGCTGGTTCGGGTCCTCCGTCGACGACGCCGCCGCCGTGGAGCGCGCGCTTGCCGACGCGGATGCGCTCGACCTGGCGGAGCGGCAGGCCGATCAGCTCTCCGGCGGAGAGCGCCAGCGCGTCCTGGTGGCGATGGCCCTCGCCCAGGAGCCAGAGCTTCTCCTCCTCGACGAGCCGACCCTGCACCTCGATATTGCACATCAGGCGGCGCTGCTGGCCACCGTCGCCCGACTGCGCGCCCGTCGCGGGCTCACCGTGATAGCAGTGCTCCACGACCTCAACCTGGCGGCCGCCCACGCGCCGCGCGTCGCCGTGCTTGACGCGGGGCGGGTGGTTGCGGACGGCAGCCCCGTATCGATCCTGCGCCCCGACCTCGTCCGCGAGATCTTCGGAGTCGCCGTCGACGAGGCGCACACGGCGGACGGGCGCCGATTCCTGGTACCGCATCCCAGCGCGGCGGAGCGAAATGAACCTTGTCTTCGCACCATGGGTATCGATAGGTAAAACCGCACTGGTGGATTGCGGTTGGCGCTGCCCGGCGGGGCCGCGCATTCCGAGCTTGCTTCGCCCAGTTGATCAAGAAACTGTCAAGGAGGTGGACAAGCGGATATACTCCACTGCCCGTTGGGCTCTCGCCTCGGTATCAGGCCGTGCGCGACCCCGATCACCGTTCTACCCCATCACTGGAGGGATTAATGAGACGGACCA
>JALZJE010000289.1 GCA_030859955.1 Chloroflexota bacterium
ACCCGACCGCGGCGATTCCAAGTGCGGAGGACTGCCAGCGGATGGCTGCAGTCCTGAGGCCGGACTTCGAGCTTTTTCAGAGCCCGAAGGCACGCCGGGCCGAGAAGGCGGCCGAACTGAAGCGGTACACGGACGATCAGTTCGGCGCGATCGACGCCATGACCGCGAATCCACGCGTGGTCTTTGAAGGTCCCGCCGGGACAGGCAAAACTCTGCTGGCGATCGAGGCGGCGCGCCGAGGCCTGGCGGACGGAAAGCGAACGCTGCTGCTCTGCTTCAACAGGCATCTCGGTTCCTGGCTCCGAGACGAAGTTGGGAGTCTCGGACACGGGCTCACCGTCAGAACTCTGCACGCCCACATGCTCTCGCTCGCCGGAATCGAGCCACCAGGTGACGCGGGGCCGGACTTCTGGAGGGACGAACTGCCTCAGCTTGCCCTGGAAGCCCTTCTCGACGAAGAAGGAGCCGTCACGTTCGACCTCCTCATCGCCGACGAGGTCCAGGATCTCCTGCGCGGCTCCTACCTCGACATCCTGGACCTGAGCTTGATGGGTGGCTTCGCGACCGGCGCGTGGCGCATGTTCGGAGACTTCGAGCGCCAGGCGATCTACGACGCGGCGAGCATCAGCCTTAACGAGTTCGTGAGCAAACGTAGCGGGGCCGCCCCGGTTTACCGCCTGCGGACCAACTGCCGTAATACGCCTCGCATCGCCACCCTCGTCCGGCTGCTCGCCAAGCTCGAGCCCGACTACGCGCGGGTACTGCGGCCCGATGATGGGGTGGAGCCCGACATTCGCTTCTACCGGGGCGAGCAGGACGCGCCTGACGCCTTGGTCCGCGCACTCGACGAACTGAGAACGGCCGGCTACCGCGGTCGCGACGTCGTCGTTCTGTCGACCAGGGCAGCGGGCCCGTCGGCTGAACGGATCACCGAGCGGCCCTGGACTGACAGGCTTCGCCGGCTCAGCTGGTCCTCCGGCGGCCACACGCCGTACAGCACCATCCATGCCTTCAAGGGACTCGAGGCTCCCGCAGTCATCGTTACCGACGTGTCTGAGATCTCCGGCCCGACCGCCGAGGCGCTGTTCTACGTCGCGGTCACCCGCTCGACCGAGCGTCTCGTCATGCTCATCGCCGAGGCCGCGAGGCCAGTAGTGGTGAGCACCCTCCTTCAGCAAACCCGTAGCCGACAGGCAGCGCATGCCTGACTTTCTCGCCGGCCGTCGTGCCACTCTCGCGGCCCTCGAAGAGGAGCTTGTAGGGCCCTGCCCCCGGGGACCCGAGATCAACTGCGACGCTGAGGTCACGTTTCCGGATCGCGAGACGTCGTACGGCCCCTGGCGGCAGCAGGGCTCCGGGGAGGAGATACTGCAACGTGACCGGCCGATCAAGCGCTACGGCATCGGCGTCCTATACCCGCCGCAGACCGTCGTCGAGGCTGACCCCGGCGAGGAAGACCCACCGGCCGGCTCCTCACCGGTACCAGAACCGCCCGCTGGTGAGAGCGTTGAAACGGATCAAGTCCTCGCCGAAGCGGGCGCGGCAGGTATCGAGCGCATCGCGGAACGTCGGCGCATCCCGCCTGAAGGGGACGAGGCCGACTTCGACCTCTCGACCGCCAACGCGTACCGGCCGAGCGCGATGGCACTGAGCTTCGTCTGCAGCCTGCCGCCGGGGTCAATACTCGCTGTGACGTTCCTCGGTGCCAGGTACCGGCGGAAGACAGTGCACATCCAGCGCGGCGGGTCGGGCGGCGATGGCGTCGGCGCTGGATCTGGCGAGACCCAGACCGAGGATCGCGTCTGGTGGCTACGCAGCCCCGTTCGGTTCGACGCTGAGTTCGCGGCTGACGCTCTGGTTCATGGAGGCGAACGGCTCATCCAGCCAGAGGACCGGAGCTTGGACAACCTCCATGGCCTTGACCTCAGCGTCACCGCGTACGCCAGGCCCAGGCCAGGCCGCACATCGCTCGTGACCGTCTCAGTCGTCAACCGCTCCGACCTTGCCGGCCCCATCGACCTCGGCTGCATCTTTCAGGCGCGCTTTGCAGCCCGAGTCGAGGGACCCGGCGAGGGGTCAATCCTGCCCTACGAGGAGGGCGGTACGAGGGGAGCGGACGAGGAGGAAGAATCGCTAGCTCTTCTCTACCGGGCTTGCCGAACCTTCGCGGTCGGCCACGGATGCGCCGCCGACTGGTCGTCCGCCGAAACCGGGGAGGCGGCCACCCAGGTGCGCGCAGAGTGCCTCCCGAATTACGAGGCTCCTAGCATCACTCCTGACATCAGCGACGAGGCCGGCACGGCACTCGTCGTGCCGATGGCTCCGCTCGCCGGACTCGTCGATGGGCAGGATGGCGTCGAGAGCATCGAGCAGCTGATCCGCCTCTACAGGGCGTGGATCGAGACTCAGGATTCGCGCTTGCCGGATCTGCGCCCGGAGTTCCACGCGGCTGCCCGCCGACACATCCAGCAGTGCAGGCGCGTGCTTCAACGGATGCGTGACGGACTCGAGTTCCTATCGTCCGATGGTGACGCCCGGCGCGCGTTCCGGCTTGCCAACCACGCGATGCTTCTGCAGCAGCTTCGCACTCGCCGACGCGAGCCCCGGCGCACCCAGTACAACGGCGACTCCCAGCGAATCGAAGTGGTCGATCCTCTCGAGGTTCCCGACTGGCAGGACGTTCCGGATCGGGGATCATGGCGACCCTTCCAGATCGCCTTCGTACTGACCGCGCTGCAATCTACGGCGGTCAAGGACTCAGACGAGCGGGAGACCGTCGAGCTCATCTTCTTTCCGACGGGCGGCGGTAAGACGGAGGCTTACCTGTGCCTGGCCGCCTTCTCCATGTTCTACCGCCGGCTCAAGGACCCCTCCGATACCGGTGTGGACGTGCTCATGCGATACACGCTCCGGCTTCTCACTGCCCAGCAGTTCCAGCGAGCCGGTGCGCTCATCTGCGCCATGGAGCACTTGCGCGCCGAGGAGTCCGGTCTAGGCGACG
>JALZJE010000305.1 GCA_030859955.1 Chloroflexota bacterium
GAAGGCCGCGGCCCGCAAGGCCGCGGCCAACACCGCGTCTCTAGCGGACCGGGACAAACGACAGCGCGAGGATCAGATCGTTGACCTCGGCCGAGAGCGCGAAATCGAGAAACGGCCGCGCCAGAGGATTGCCGAGCCGCGGCTTCGTCACCAGCACCAGTGGGCGGGCCAGCGGGAAGCTGCCATCGGCAACGGTCTCACTCGACGCTGCCACGCCATCCAGGGGTAGCAGCTTGATGGACACACCGTGCGAGGCAGCGTACCGGGCGCTGCCCACCGACACGTAGCCGATCGCATCGGGATTGCCCGCCACGGTCTTCACGCCCTGTTCGTTGTCGCCGATCACGACCGATGGCTTCACTTCCTCCGCCTTGAGCTGGAAGTACGCCAGGAACAACTCGAGCGTCGAGCGCCCCTCCGCCTTGTTGACGACCGTGATCGGCGCGTCAGAGCCACCGGCATCCTCCCAGCTCTGGATTCGGCCGGTATAGATGCCCACGACCTGTTTGTCGGTCAATGCCGTGACGGGGTTGGAGGCATGGACGATGAGCGTGACGCCGTCACGCGCCAGGGTATGCGAGGACAGGTCGTTCTCCTCCGGTTTGAGCGCGCGCGAGACCATCCCGATATCGGCGAGCCCGTTGCGAGCGTCGCTGATGCCGCGTGACGAGCCGCCGGTTTGCACGTCCACCCGCACCCCGACGTTCTGCTGCTCAAAACGCTTGGCGATCTCGGCGATCAGCGGCGCGACGGTGCTGGAGCCGGTGACGACCAGTTTTGCACTCATATCGGCCCAGGATGGGAAGCCGAAAAGGCCGACGACGGCAGGTACGGCCAAGGCCGCGACAATCAGAATTCGCTTCATCATCCCTCCTTGCGGGTAAACCCCGCCGATATTCGGAGACGCGTGGCTCAGTCCAGCCTCCGCCTGCTAAGGTCCTCGCCCGACCGCACGCGCGCCGCCAGGAAGTCCAGCGGAAAGCTAATCCGGCAGCACCCCAGGTCAATGGCCTCGTGCCGGAGGGTCTTGAGCCGCAATTGCAGGCCGGGAGCTATCCGGTAACAGATCCGCTGGCCCTCGCGGATGCCTTCGATCAAGCCGGCCTCGCGCAGAATCCGCAGATGGTGGGACACGTGCGGCTGCTGCTTGCCGATCTCCTCGACCAGATCGCTTACGCACTTCTCGCGCACGAGCAGGGACTCCAGGATCCGCAGCCGCGTCTCGTCCGCCAGGCCCCGCAGGACATTGGCGCATTCCCGCTCGGTGAGATCCGCTTTGAGCGCCATCAGCAGCAGCTCCCGCCGAGCCCGCAGGCGACCGCTTCGCCCGCGACGGCCATGCCGATCACCCGGGCGGACGGCCCCACCAGCCGCGCGGCCTCGAAACAGTCAATTCCGCCGCCGGAGCCGATGTCCAGGACGGTCTCGCCCGGCCGCACCGTCGCAAAACCGGCCGGCGTGCCGCAGCCATAGGAGGCCCCGAGCACCTTCTCGGGCACGAATCGACGCAGGTCCTCGAAGTTGTAGCCGGTCGTGCAGCACATCTGCTCCCCGGTCGCCAGCGCTCCGGCGTATCGCTCGCTCACCTGCCGCGTGATGGTCTCGTCTGCCATGCGTACCTCGCTCGACAAATCGGGTTATACGGATATAAACATAACTACATATATCAGCCGTAGCCGGGTCGGTCAATACGGTGGGCTCAATCGGCCCCTTCGCGCGAGCCGCATACTCACCTTGCATCGACGACCACTACTCGGTCGTTCCGCCTTTCAAGGTCGATCAGGAGCGTCTCACCGGCCTTCTTTTCCAGGATATAGGTGCGCGGGGCATTGACGAAACGGGCGTGATGGGAAGTGCTATGGCTGGAAACGGTCTCGTCCCCGGCCTTGTCCTTGCACCAGATGATGATGGCGCCCACCTGGTCCACCTGAACCTTGTAATTGCCTTCGCATTCGCCGGACTTGGACGGCGTACGATGTTCGACGGTCACTCTGGCACCGTTGGCTGATCCGACGCGTCCTGCGCCCGCTTCGATATCACTGGCAAGGCGCGTTGCGGCATCGGTGAAGTCGAAGCAACCTGCCAGCATCGACACCGAGAGTAGGAGTAGACGCGTGCGTGCGGTCATATCGGTTTACCTCTGATAGATAGTGGAACCGACCTTCAAAACGTGCGCCTAACGTTACCGGAGTGCGCTCCGTGCGCGATCGGTTTGTTCAGCTTCTAGTTCAGCGGCAGCGGCTCGACCTGGCCTGCGAGCAGACCCATGCCAAAAACCAACAGCCATACCCCACCTGCGCCATACAAGGTGAACATCAGCCAGAATCCAATCGGTTGCTCTTTCTTCTCGAACTCCAGTCGCCCCTTCAATCCATTTGGCCCGCAAGGCAACCATCCCGTAGTG
>JALZJE010000331.1 GCA_030859955.1 Chloroflexota bacterium
GGTCGCCGATGAGCAGGTGCGGCCGCCCGCCCAGCTGATCGAGGGACCCCGCGCCGCCGTCCGCGGCGATCACGAGATCGGCGCCGTCGAGCCACGCGGCATCAGCCGCGTCTAGGTCACCTGATGCCACCACCACGACGTTCATCGGTCCTGCGCTCCTCCGTCCTACTCAACATGGAAACGACGGAGGAGAAGACACCGAGGTCGGGTGCTGCTTCGACTTCCTTCGCCGGCATGACCCGGATCAGGTTCGAGGGTCTGCGAACGCCTCTGCGTCGCACTCTCAGCGCTTGTCGCGCTCCCCTGTCGTTTCTGGATTGTCCGATGAGCCTAGCACGCGCCCTATCATCGGTCGATGCATTCCAACGTCGTCCGCGTGATCGAGGCGGCCCGCTCGGCCGGTCTGGAGATCAGCGTCGAGCGCTTTCCGGAGGGTACCCGCACGGCTGCGGATGCGGCGCGCGCGGTTGGCTGCGAGGTGGCCCAGATCGTCAAGTCGCTCGTCTTCATGGCCGATGACGCGCCGATCCTGACGCTCGTATCCGGTGCCAATCGCGTCAATCTCGCGAAGCTGGGGGCTGCCGTCGGCGGAGGCGCCGCACGCCGTGCGGATGGCGATGAGGCTCGCGCTGCGACAGGCTACGCGATCGGCGGCGTCCCACCATTCGGCCACGCGTCGCCGATGACCGTCCTCATCGACCGCGGACTGCTGGCCCACGACCGACTCTGGGCGGCGGCGGGCCTGCCCGATGCGGTCTTCGCGATCAGCCCCGATGACCTCCTGCGCGCGAGCGGAGGCCGCGTCGCCGACCTCGCTTCCCCCGCATAGCGCTCGTCCATGCCACTCGGGCTCGCGTTCCTGGCAATGGTCGTCGCCGGCATGCTGCTGGCGATCGTCTCGCTCGTCGCTCTTCGCGGCAGCGGCGCCCGCACGGGGGTCGCGCGCCGGCTGGCGGGGCCGCGGGAGGTCAAGGTCGGGCGTCTGATTGATACCGATGCTCCGACCTCGCGGCCGGTCCGGGTTGCCGGGCGCATCCGCTGCCGCGATCCGCTCGAAATGGGCGGAGGCGAGCGCCTGGTTGCCTTCCACAGGGACGTCGAAGTTCGCATCGGCGGCAAATGGCGCACCGTCGAGCGGCTGCGCGAGGCGCGATCATTCGACCTGTGGGACCACGATGGCTCATTGAGCCTGGATCCATCGGCGGCCGCGGAGCCGCTCATCGTCATTCCGAAGGTGTGGCGTGGCGATCCCTCCGAGCTCGAGGAGCCCCACGCCTCGGCCGTGGCGCGCCTGGCCGAGCGCCTCGGGCCGATCACCGAGGCCCGGGCCACCACCCGGGGTATCAACGTCACGGATCGGCTCCTGGTGGTCGCTCGTACCGACCGCGAGGGAGCGGACCAGTCACGCCTGGTGCCGCCGGACGGCGGGTACCTCATCACCAACCTGGAGCTCGACGACGCGATGAGATTGCTTGGCGGTCGCCATCGTCGGCTGGCTTCGGCATCCATCATCGGGCTGGCGGCATCGCTCGCGTTGGTCGTCATAGGCGGGCTCGGGTGGGTTCTGAGCGCGATCCTGGTCGGCTGAGGCCGCATCCGTACTGGCCCGATCGGTACCAACGGGGCATCGCACGTCGGAGTTGCGCTTACTAGCATCAGGTACACGGCACTTACCGCAAGCTACATCCGGGTTATCGGACGGCAGGCAGGGTCGTTTCCAGGAGCGCGAAATGGCGCCGAACCGACGAGATGCATTGCTGAGCGTCGCCCAGGCGGCGGAACTGCTGGGCGTGCATCCGAACACGATTCGTTCATGGACCGACGCGGGCCGCCTGGCCGCGTTCCGGATCAACGCACGCGGCGACCGAAGGTTCCGGCGTGAAGACGTCGAGCGCCTGCTTGTCGAGGATGCTCCGGCGGCAGGGCCGTTCGTCGGGGATGGGGAGCGCGCGGCGGAACTGGCCGTCCTCGAGCGCATTGCCGCTGGCCTTGCTTCGACGCCAGCGCCAGGCTCCGTGGCACGAGCCGTCGTCGAGGCCCTGCGCGCGGAGATGCACGTGACACGGGTCGCGGCGTACCTGCTCGCCGACGAGCATTTCGAGCTCGCGGCGCACGCGGGCTTTGCCGTCGCTCCGGCCGGCTCCAGGGGGTTGGCGTCGTTGCCGCCGCAGGACGGCAGCGCCGATCGCGACATTCAGCTCGTCACCCGCAAGACCACGCTCGGCATCCTCGTCCTGGATGCTGCATCGGCGGACCGCTTGTCGCCGCCATTTGTCCGAGCACTATCCCTGACCGTCGCAACCGACCTTGCGAGCGCCAGGCTGGTCGTCCGCGCCCGCCGGGAGCTCGGTCGCGTACGAGCGCTCCGATCCGTGACGAAGGAACTGACCGGGACCCTGGACCTCAAGCGCGTGCTCGCCGACATCATCGAACGCACGCGAACGCTCTTTTCGGCCGATCGCGCCGGCATCTGGCTCTTCGACGGCACCTCACATCCGGTCGCGCTGGTTACGCGTGGCCTCAGCGACACGTTCCTTGCACGAGGTGCCGAATTGACCGCGAGCAGCGACACCATCGCCATCCGCGCGCTGCGGGAGGGCCGACCGCGGTGGATGCGCAATGCCGACCGCGACCCCGCCATCGGTGAAATGCGGGACGCGTACGCCGACGAACAGATTCGCACGGTGTGCGTGGTGCCGCTCTACAGCCGCGGCAAATCACTCGGTCTCATCGGCCTCTATCACGACTCCGACCACACGTGGCCGGCCGAGGAGATGGACCTGGTCCAGGCATTTGCCGACCAGGCGGCAATCGCCATCCAGAACGCGCGGCTCTACCGCTCGGTCGCCGACCAGGCTGCCCGCATGCGCTCGATCCAGGACCTGTCCGGCCGTCTCAACGGGCTGACCGACGTGCGTGCGATCGCAGAGGCGATCGTCGCGGAGGCCAGCACGCTTGCGGACTATCACGACATTCGCGTGTACCAGGTCGATTGGGATCGGCGCATGTGCGACCCGATCGCTTTCACCCGCGAGATGCTGGCGGGCGACCCGGAGGATGCGGAGTCGCTGCTGCGCGTCGCGGTCGGCGAGGGCTTCACCGGGTGGGTCGCCGAACATGGCAAGCCACAGCTCATCAACGACGCGGTGGACGACGAGCGCGGCAAGACGATCGACGGTACCGACGACGTCCCCGAGTCGATGCTGCTGGTACCGATGCTGTACGAGGGGCGCACGCTCGGCGTGATCGTGCTCAGCCAGCTCGGCCACAACCGGTTCAGCACCGATGATCTCCAGACGATGAGTATCTTCGCGGGCTACGCGGCCCAGGCGATGGCCAATGCCACGACCTACGGGCAGCTCGTGGAGCAATCGACCGAACTCAGGCGGCGGGCCGACTCGCAGCGCTACCTGCTCGAGACGAATGAGCGGCTCCTGGGAACGCTCGACCAGGCGGACGTGCTGGAGATGATCGCGGACGGCCTCCGCGAGGTGGTCAGCTACGACAACCTCTCTATCTACCGGATCGATCATCTCCGCGGCGCGATGATGCCGGTCCTGACCCGCGAGCGTCACGCCGAGCAGGTGAACCGCTACGTGATCCCGTTCGGCCGCGGCCTGATGGGATGGTCGGTCGAGCATTCGCAGCCGATCCTCGCCAACGACGCCCTCAACGACCCGCGCGCGCTCCAGATTCCGGGCACGCCACCCGACCCCGAGGCGGTGGTGGTCGTACCGCTCATCGCTGACGGCGAGGTGCTCGGTGCGCTGAACGTCTCGCGCGTCGGCGGACCGGAGGTGTGCTTCAGCGAGAGCGATTTCGAGTTGGTGCAGCTGTTTGGGGCCCAGGCATCGATTGCCCTGCGCAATGCCGATACGCACCATGCCATGAGCCAGCGAGCCGAGACGGATGCGCTCACCGGGCTCGGAAATCACGGGGCATTCCAGCAGGAGCTCGGACGGCTGGTCGACGTCGCGACCGCGGCGACGACGGACAGGGCCTGCCGCCTCTCGGTGCTGATGATGGACCTGGACGCCTTCAAGGGCTACAACGACCGACATGGCCACCCCGCGGGGGATGCGCTCCTGCATGAGGTTGCGACCGCCATCTATGGGGCAGCGCGCAGCGAGGACCGTGTCTTCCGGTATGGCGGTGACGAATTCGCGCTCATCCTGCCCGGCTCCACGGTGGCGGAGGCGGCGAGCGCATCTGAGCGAATCCGAACGGCCGTCGCCGCGCTCACCGCGGACACGGCGACCCCGGTGACCATCACCATCGGCGTCGCCAGCCTGCCCGGCGACGCGAACGACCGTGCCGGCCTGATCGAGGCCGCCGACACCGCCCTGTACTACGGGAAACGCGCCGGTGAGAACCGCGTCGTGCGCATCGATGAGCTTCCCCGCGACGTCGTCGATCTGCGCGGACGGCTCGACGATCTTGCCCGTGCTGCGCTGCGCGACGAGCATGACCCTCAAGCGGTCGAGCATCTCGTCGATCGCGCCACCCGGCTGTCAAGTGCCGCTCACGAGCCGAGCGAGCGCGTGCGCGATGCTGTCCTGGCGGTCACCCGCTCGTTCGGCGCGGACGTTGCGGCCGCGGAGGACGGCGGACACGGCGATCGCGTCGGCCGCCTTGCCGCTCGCATCGCCACTCAACTTGGGCTCAGCGAGGAGCAGCAGCATGGCCTCGAACTGGCGGGGCGCCTTCACGGCCTCGACGATGCGGCGATTGCGGAACTGAGCGCGATCCCGTCCCTCCATGCGGCGGCAACCCTGATCGCCGGCCATCGCGGGCTGCTCACCGACGGCACCCGGCGGGGACGCCGAGCACCCCGGGCGCGAGGACCGGTCGGCCCTCACGTCATCGGCGTCGCCAACGCGTATGACGAGCTGGTGAGCGCGGTCGGATCGATCCGCACCGGGCGCAGCGACGCCATGGCGCGCCTGCGGCGGGATCCGGCGACTTTCCGCACCGACGTCCTGCGTGCGCTCGCCACCATCGTCCACGAGCACCGCGACGAGGGCCGTCGGCGGCGCGCGGTCGACGCAGCGGCGGAGGCTCGGGGCGCCGCCTGACCCTGCCCGCGGTGTATCATTTCGGCGCCGATGACGTCCTCCCGCCTCGCTTCGCTGCGCCTGCGCGGGGCGGTGAGCGCGCTGCTCGGATCCGCCCTGATGCTCGCGGCGTGCTCTACGTCCGAGACCGCACCGACTCCGAGCGCCGCCTCCCCGAGCCCCAAACCGTCGGCGACGCAGACGGCATCACCATCCCCGGACCCGACGCCCAGCCCGACCCCGGCGCCGACGCCCCGCTTCACGAACGAGCCTGACG
>JALZJE010000338.1 GCA_030859955.1 Chloroflexota bacterium
GCTGCCACCACTCCTTGACGATCGGCTCGAAGATGCGCGGGTTGTCGGCGTGGTGGCGCCGCTCCATCTCCTGGAGGACGCCGTGCCCGCGCATGTACGTGTGGGTCGAGCCGGTGAAGAGGGCGACCGCGGTGGAGTCGACGTACGCGGTCGCCATCCCGATGACCGTGTTCGCGGCACCGGGGCCGATCGACGTGAAGGCCAGCATCGGGCGGCCGGAGGCGCGGTAGTAGCCGTCAGCGAGATGCACGGCGGACTGCTCGTGCATGACCTGCACGGTGCGGATCTCGGGCCGATCGAGGAGCGCGTCGGTCAGCGTCCAGACGCCGTGGCCGGGGATCCCGGCCGCATGGGTGACCCCGCTGCGCACCAGGTATTCGGCGATGATCTGTGCCCCGGTGAGCCGCTGAAGGTCCGAGCCCGAAAGCGTCAATCCGTTACCATGCCAACGATTACGTCGCGGCACTCTAGCACTCGGGGACCGATGCAGACGCTGAACGCCAGCCCCCTGGCACGCACGATTTCCGAGACGCCGACGGACGTCTGGAACGACAGCTGCGCCGTCGACGAGCTCGAGTACGCCGTCGCGTTCGGGGCAGTGGGCGCGACCGCCAACCCCACCATCGTGGTCGACAACTGGAAGAAGGATCCCGCGCGCTGGGCGTCTCGCGTGAGCGAGCTTGGTGCGGAGCAGGCGACCTGGTCGGAGCGCGAGCTGGCGTGGGGAATCGTCGCCGAGATGAGCGTCCGCGCCGCGCCGCTGCTGATGCCCGCCTTCACCGCCTCTGGCGGGCGCGCCGGCAGGCTATCGGTCCAGACGGATCCGACGCTGTTTCGGGACGCTCCCGCCATGGTCACCCAGGCGTTCGGCTTCGACGGCCTGGCTCCGAACATCATCGTCAAGTTCCCGACCACGGCCGCCGGCGTCGCGGCCATGGAGGAGGCGACGTATCGGGGCATCAGCGTCAACGCCACCCTCTCGTTCTCCGTGGCGCAGGCCCTCGCGGCGGGGGAGGCCGTGGAGCGCGGCCTGCAGCGACGGGAGGCGGAGGGCCTCGACATCGCGGGCATGGGGCCGGTCATCACGATCATGATGGGCCGCCTGGAGGACTGGCTGCGCGAGACGGTCGAGCGTGACGACCTCTCCGTCCATCCTTCGGCACTGCCATGGTCCGGCGTGGCCGTCTTCAAGCGCGCGTACACCGAATGGGCCGCGCGTGGGCTCCGTGCTCGACTGCTGGGCGCGGCCATTCGACATCATCTGCACTGGTCCCAGCTCATCGGTGGTGACGTCGTGATCACCATGCCGTCGTCCTGGCAGAAGCGCTTCAACGCCTCCTCGGTCGAGGTCCGCTCCCGCATCGGTGAGCCGGTGGCTGTCGCACACCTGGCTGAGCTGCGGACCGTGCCGGACTTCGTGCGCGCCTTCGAGCCGGATGGCCTGGGCGTGGGCGAGTTCGACACCTGGGGCCCATCGGTCAAGACGCTGCGTGCCTTCATCGGTTCGTACCACGAGCTGCTGCACCTGGTCGGCGAGGCGCTGCTGGCGTGAGCGACCGGGACAGCCTGCGCCTGCCGCCGGGTGAGGGCGTGACGCCGGAGCGCGCCGGCTGGCGCTACCTCTCGTTCGCTGTCCACGACCTCTCGGGACCGATGGACGTCGGCGGACCGGGTGTGGAGACTGCGGTTGTGATCCTGGCAGGCGGGGGAGCTCGCGTGGGTGAGCTGAGCCTGGCGGGCCGCGTGTCTGTCTGGGAGGGTCTGTCATCGGCGGCCTACCTACCCCCGGGATTTGCCGCGACGGTGACCCCATCGGATGAATTCGTAACGATTGCGGTTGCGAATGCCCCGGCATCGGGTCGTGCCACGGCGGACGCGCCCGTCCGCATCGGTCCCGAAGACATTCGCACCGAGGTCCGCGGAGCCGGCAATGCGACGCGCCAGATCAATCACATCATCGCGCCCGATTTCCCGGCGGATCGCCTGGAGGTGGTCGAGGTTTACACGCCATCCGGCAACTGGTCCTCGTGGCCGCCGCACAAGCACGATACCGACGACCTGCCCAACGAGGCGATTCTCGAGGAGGTCTATTCCTACCGCTTCCGCAGGCCGGAAGCATGGGGTGTTCAACGGCTGTATCGGGCCGATGGCTCGCGCGACCTGCTGTGGGCCGTCCGCGACGGCGAGACCGTGATCGTGACCGATGGTTATCACCCCTTCGTGGCCACGCATGGGGATGACGCCTACTACCTCAATGCGCTCGCCGGCGACCATCGCACCATGGCCGCCTCCTTCGACCCGAACCTCGCATTCGCGATGGAGTCGTGGGCGGATCTCGCGCCCGATCCACGCGTGCCGCTGGTTCGATAGCACCGGCGAACAGCTGGCAGCTTCGGCGATGAGCGTCCATACTCGGGCCGTGGCCCGGCGCACGCCAGCCATCGATGGATCACCCGAGAGGTACGCATGGCTGACAGCGGGCACGCTTCCCGTCACGTCCTGGTCGTCAACGACACCGAGGAGATCCTCGACCTGTTTCGGGACATCCTGGAGGGGATGGGCCATCAAATGACGGCCTGGAGCTACTCGCCGGACGACCTAGCCAAGGTCACGGAGATTCAGCCCGATCTGATCGTTCTCGACCTGATGCTCGGTCCCACCGAGCTCCAGGGCTGGGCGCTGCTTCAGAAGGTCAGGATGAGCCGGCAGACGGAGGACATCCCGGTGGTGCTTTGCACGGCGGCCACGAACTGGGTCCGCGAGCAGGAGGGATGGTTGGCGGCTAACGCGGTAAAGGTCGTCATGAAGCCGTTCAAGGTCGAGCATCTCGAGCACGCCATCCGCCACGCCCTGAAGCTTTCGCAGGTCATGGCATCACCAGAGCTCGAGGAGGGTGACGCGGCGTCCGGCCGCAGCACGGACTTACCCAGCGGTCAGAGCCACTGATTTCGCCGCACACGGAACCGCCACCGAGCGACCGGCCCGGCGGCGGCAGCTGAGAGTCGAACGGTCAGGCGGGCGAGCTGACCTTCTCCTCGACCCGATCCATGGTGTCCTCGGCCTTCATGGTGGCCTGATCGACCGTGTCTCGCACTGCGGACGTGACCTGGCGGCTTGCGTCGCCGAGCACCTCCCGTTCCTTCGGCGTTTCGGGAATGAGCGATCCGATGACCGCTCCGGCGCCGACCGCGATCGCGCCCATCGCCAGCGGGCTGGCCTGCATGAAGCTGTCGAGCTTCCACCCGACCTGCTGTGCCGTCTGCCCGGCGCGATCGATCACCTCGCCGGTCGCCTGCTGCGCCCCACCGGCCACCGCACCAACGGCTCCGCCGACGTTCTCGCCGACGGTCGACGCAGCGTCGCCGACCTTGGAACCGATGCCCTGGCCGCCGTCGGCCTCGTACATCGATGCCGGACGGCTGGCGTAGCCATAGCCCGTCCCGTACTGGTAGCCCTCTCGCTGGGAGCGATCGTGCTGGCTCTGTCCCTGTGAGCGATTCTTCCAGAGCAGGGCCAGCCCGGCTCCGGCCAGGGCGGTCGGGATCGGATTGCGCTTGATCGTATCCATCACCATGTCTGAAACTCCCTTTGCTGTTTCCTCGACGCGACCGATGGTCGCCTCGCGAACGTTCTCCTTGGCTTGTTCGACCAGGTGGCTCGGCTCGAGCCGATTCCCCAGCTCGTTCAGCGTCCCGCCCATCTCGAGCCGAGTCTCCTCGATGTCGGCGCGGATGCCCGCGACTTCGACCTGCTCCTTGTCGCTCATCGTGTCGAGCGACTCGTCCTCGTCGAGGCGGAGCTCGGTGTCGAGCGCTCCATGCTCCGACAGGCGGATCTCGTCGATTCGGTCCTGTGTCACTTCATCTGCTCCTTGACGAAGTCGACGTTCTCGCGAACCGTCTCCGCCGTCTGCTTGGGTGCCATGTCGGTGGTCTGAATCTGCTTCACGCCCATCGAGGTAACGACGCCGCCGATGATCAGCACCACGATTGCGACGATGATTGCCGCGAGCCAGGCGTCCAGGCCGAGTGCGATCAACGCCAGCACGAATGCGCCGAGCAGGACCAACAGCCCCGCGTAGAGGATCAGCCCACCGGCCGCGGCCATTGCCGCGCCCCGGCTCAGCCTGCCCGCACTCGACGTGACCTCCACTCGAGCGAGATCGATCTCCTTGCGAACGAGCGTGCTGACCTGGTTCCCCAGGTCGCCGAGGAGCTCGCCGATTCC
Source organism: Chloroflexota bacterium (assembly GCA_030859955.1). Lineage (GTDB taxonomy): Bacteria > Chloroflexota > Limnocylindria > QHBO01 > QHBO01 > JACDBZ01. The sequence continues at coordinate 4,228 of JALZJE010000338.1, forward strand.
TCGGCTGTCCTCGCGGTAATCCATCTCAGAACCCCGCGTTGCCGGCGCTCGCTCCAGGCCCAGTTGGCTGGTAGGCGTCGGACGTGCGGTAGTCCGACGTCCCGCCGGTGCTGTAATCAGGGCTGTAGCCGGACCGGAACTCGCCCTGGCGGGACTGGCCGCCCTGGCTGGTCTTGTCGCCGCCGGCGGCCTTGATGAAGCGCGATGCTGCGGCCCCGAGGAGGAATGCGCCTCCGAGGAAGACGAGCGGCTGGCGTCGGGCGACGTCCTCGACCTTGCTGATGATCTGTCGTGCATCGGTCTGGCGCAGGTACTGTGCGACGCGTTCCGCCTGGTCGGCTGCCGTCATCGCTGCGTTGGCAATTCCCGGCTGCTCGCTGAGCATGTCGGTCGACACCCGGCGAATGCTCTGTGCCACCTGGTCGATGCCCGAGGCCGCTGTTTCCCGCCCACGATCCGCCTGCTGAAGGCCGATGTCGGCGGCCCGCTCGGCGAGGTGCCCCGCGCTCTCGGTCGCGTCCTTGCCGGCTTCGGCCAACGGGTGACTCTCCTGGCCAGTGTCGGGAGCGAACGTGGTGTCCGTCGGGTCGTCGAGAGTGCTTGTCCGGTTATTGAAGGTCATTGGGGGTTCCCCCATACGTGTTGTGGCTAGGGCCGCATCCAAATGCATCGGTCATGCCACTCCGCTCAGTCGCTCGACGAGCGACGGCCCGTCCGCCAAGGCTCCGCGGGATTCAGACGGGCGGCTCTTCGAACAGGAGCCGCGCCAGCCCGTCGGCGTACCAGGCCCCGAACCGGGCAGGCGACCGGCCCCGATCGGCGGTCAACAGGTTGTAGGTCTCGGGGCTGTCGATCGCATACAGGGTGTCCAGGGCGGCTTCCTGGTTCAGCCCGCTGCGGAGCGCGCTGTCGCCGGTCACGGTCTCGAGCAGCGCACGCTGCCCCGCCAGTCGCTGCGCCTTGCCCTACAGTGCCGCGCGGCTACGTCGTCAGGCAACCCACCGAGTTCGTCACGGAGCTCCAGCAGCCGGTCGGCTGACGCCTCATTCAGCCGATCAGGTCGGCGACCTTGTCCACGATCCTGGAGACCGCCGAGCGCTCGTGCTGCGGCTCGATCGTCCCGATCCGCAGGAGGTCGCGCTCGACCTGGAGCCGCTGCCGGTACAGCACCTCCCACTCCTCGTACGGCACGGTGAGCTTCTTCAACCGATCGTCGATGACCGCCAGGGTGGTCAGCGCCTCCTCCCGGCCGGTGGGATCGGCGGGGTCGTGGAGCGGGCGAAGCGCGTCCTCGATCTCCTGGGCCTCCTCGCTGGCGGTGAGGTAGGCCTCCGTCCGAGTGAGCCGATCCGCGATGGCCGCGCGCGCCCGGGCCACCGCCTCCTTCGACCCGGCCATTGAGACGTCGGAGGGATGGATCGTCACCTCGAGCCCGGTCGCTCGGAGCATGACGAGCCGTTCGGGCACCAGGCGGCGCACGCTCTCGCCGCCCACTGCCGCCAGCAGCCGTGAAGGTGCCTCGAGGACCCGCGGCGCGCGGACCCGTGTCAGCTCCAGGCCGGCGGCATCTACCGCGGCCTCCAGTTGATCGGCGACCTGCTCGTAGCCATCTGGCTTGATGACAATGGGGATGTGGGCGTCCTCCCAGCGCTTGATGATGGTCCGCAGCTTGAAGATCGGCGCCACGATCAGCAGGAATCCGATCACCAGCGCCAGAACAGCGGCGTACGGGTAGCCCCGGAGCACCTGGACAACCTTTCCGCCGATGCCTGCCGGCCGGTCAGCGGCATCCATCAGGAACAGCCCGCCGGCCCCGACCGCCAGTGGCAGGACGAACCCGAGCACCAGCATCGCCAGGCGAATCCAGCCCTCGTCGATGAAGTCGGGTGCCGGCACGATGGCCACCAGGAACGCGCCGACGTCGGGGAACGCCACGCCGACGAGCGTCACGACCCACAGGATCGAGCCCAGTGCCACGCCCGCCAGGAGCAGCTGCTTGCGCTGCGGGACGCGGCCGAACAGCAGGATCGTCGCCCAGCCGAAGGCCATCTGCACGATGCGGCCGACCTGCCGTCCAATGAAGGCGATCAGGGTGCGAACAGGGCCATGGCCGCCCCTGCGCAACCGGCGTGCCACCGGGCCGTGGTACGCGGCTTGCCACACGCAGTGGCAATCAACCGCTCAAGACAGGACGGATCACCTCATGCAGAACCCGAACATCACTCTGATCGAGACCGGCACCGACGTGTACGGCAGCGATGGCGAGAAAATCGGTAGCGTCGCGGGCGTCGCCGCAAATCATTTCGTGGTAGAGAAGGGCTTCATTCTCACGACCGACATCTATGTGCCGGTATCGGCCTTGGCCGGTGTCGAGGATGGCCGCATCATGCTCACCATGACCAAGGAGCAGATCGAGAACGCCGACTGGTCCAATGAGCCGATCGCCGACCGTGATGATGATCACGGGGACCATGATCACGACCACGACCACGACCATGATCACGATGCCGTGGCCGCGGCTGCTGCTCCAGCAGCCACCGGCACGTTGGTCGACCAGGGATCGCACGAGCGTCTCATCGTCGACGGCGAGGTCGACGAGACCGGCCATCAGCACGTCGGCATCGACCGCGGGGCAGTTGACGACCGGCCGCTCGACCAGTCCCCACAGGGCGGAGCCACGTACGCGGACGATTCGACGAACGTGCCGATCCAGGACGATCGCCTCGAGACGCCCCGCCGCGACGGCTTCGACCAGGAAGATGACGTCAACACGGCGACGCCCCGCGACGACCGCTAGTCCGCAGCGGACTACATGGCATTCAGGCCGGTCGGCTCGCAGCCGATCGGCCTTTCACAATGCGCCGATGGAGCCCTGACCGGTGAACCGATTCACCACATTCCTGGCGGAGCAGGCGCGCGGCGCCTGGAGCACGATCTGGTTGACGGTGCGCGTGTACGCGGATGACCAGGGACTGACCTGGGCGGGCGCCATCGGCCTCTACCTGTTCCTCTCGATCCCGCCATTCATGGTCGCGACGGCCTATGTGGCGGCTCTGTTCGTTCCGCCGGACCAGGCCGAGTCGTTCGTGATCGAGCAGGTGGCGAAATATCTGCCGTCTGAGCAGGGATTGTTGGAGGGAATCGTTGAATCCCGCCCGACTGAAGCGATCGGCGGCGCGATCTCGGTGGCGCTCCTCCTGTTCAGTGGCAGCCGCGCCTTCGCTGCACTCACGTCGGCCATCAACGTGATGTGGCGGCGGGTGGATCGGCTCACCTTCGTTCGTCGACAGGCTCTTCGCTTTGGCATGCTGTTCGTCACGCTGGTCCTGCTCACCGTTGCGGCGCTCGGTGAAGCCCTGGTCTTCGCGCTGTTCGGCGCCGGTACCTCGTCGCAGGAGCTCTGGTTGCTGGACTGGCAGCTCATCCCCGCGTTCCTGCTGGGCGCGTTCCTGCTCGTCGCCTACAAGCTCCTGCCACGCGAGCCCGTTTCGTGGGTGCACGC
>JALZJE010000340.1 GCA_030859955.1 Chloroflexota bacterium
TCCGAGCTTCTGCCGAAATCTGGCGTGCCAGCTCGACATCACGATGGCTCAGAGCTCCGTACTCCCCGGAGGCGGTCCGGACTGTGACTCCCTCGGGTCGCACGTCCACGTCGGGGAAGTGGCCCACCACCTCCGCGACTTCGGCGATCGCGGCCACAAGCCTTGCTGCTTCCGCGAACGATCCGACCTCGAAGTAGGCGTGGGCGCCAGAGAAGAGGACCCGCCAGTCCTCGACTCCGGCGGCGTCGTGGAATGCCCGAGCAGTCGTTCGCTTCTCGCTCACGGGGCAATGCTACAACCTGCTGCCCTGCTGCTCGGAAACTGCCGGGAGAGGTCGCGACGCGTTATAGCCAATTGGTCACTTCAGAATCGTGCGACGCGCCGCGTGAGCAATTGCGACGCGCCCCGCAGCTACCTGGAATCGCCGAAACTCCGAGTTCGACGTTTCGGGCACCCCGCCAAGGTGGTATGGTTCGCAAGTCGGCGGCTCGCGCCTCATGGCGATCCACGCCCAGCTTAGCTGCCGCGTAGCGTGGATCGGAGGTGCCCATGACGCCTTGTCGACTTGCCGCTCGGGTTGGCGCCGGACACGTCCCGTCAGTTGCAGGGCTTGAAATCGCTACCCGCCGCATGGCCAGCGTTCGGGACGGGACGATTTCCTGCGGAGGTCCGACCGCACAGGAATCCAGTGCGCGCTTCGATTTCCTTGTGCTGCGCCTGACAGCTCCGGGGGCAGGCTGGCATGGACTCGATCGTCGACGCGGCGAGCGCAGACCCTGTGGCCGCGACGCCTCGCCGTCGCAGGTTTCGCCCGCGATGCGGGAATGAGGGCCGTGGTCGCGACCGAGACCTGGCGCGATGCGCCTCGCTACTTCGCGACCCCCAAGACCGACGCGGTCGCGCTGCGGGCGGGTCACTCGTCCGCCACCGTCGGCCGACCATAAAACAGACATACCCATCTGGAGGTTTCACACCATGAGCGAGTCCCGACCGATAGTTGTTCATGCTGAGGAAGCAGTCGCCGGGCCAACGACGCCCGGCATGGAACTGCGCCAGCACCTCGATCCAGACGGCCGCTGGGTCGGCTGGAGCGGCTGGATCCGGAACGAGGCGGGCGACGTGAGTGGCTGGCACCACCATGCCGCCAACGACACGTACGTCTACGTCATCCGTGGCTCGGTGACGATCGAATTCGGGCAGGGCGGAGCCGAACGCGTCGAGGCCCGGACCGGCGATTTCTTCCTCGTTCCGTCCCAGACGGTCCACCGCGAGACGACCGGCCCGGATGGGAACGAGGCCTTCGTCCTACGCGTCGGCGGCGAGCCAGAGCACGTCAATGTCGACGGTCCGGAAGGCGCGGGCCGATGACGTCCCAGCTTCGCGTGCTCGTCGAGCAGCCCACGAGGGGCAAGCGCTGGGTGGCCGTTGCGGCGGACTGGCCGGGGCTCGAACGGGGCGGCAAGACGGAGGACGAAGCGGTCGACAAGCTCGCGCGCTACGTGCCGCGATACCTCCCGGTCGCGAAGCGCGCCCGCTTGGGCACGGAGCTCGCGACCCAGACCGCCCTCGAGGTCATCGGCCGGTACCCGGGCACCGGCTCGACCGACTTCTGGGGCATCTCGTTCGCGCCCTCGCCGCTCGACCGCGAGCCGTTCGACGCGCCGACCTTCGGCCGCCAGGTGCGGCTGCTGCGCGCGGCGTGGGCCGAGTTCGACGAGACGGCCGCGCGCGTCTCGGCAGAGCTCCGCCCGGGTGTGCGGGGCGGCGGCCGATCTCGGGACCAGATCGTTCGGCATGTTCTGGCGAACGAGGGCGGCGACTTCTCGAAGCGCGTGAAGGCGGATTCGGAGCTGGAGGATCTGCTGACGCCGGCCGGGCTCGCCTATCATCGCGACCGCTATGTCGAGGCGATGCGCGCCTGGTACGCGGAGGGCAAGCCGCTCGGCAAGTGGACGATCCCCTATCTGCTGCGCCACACGGCATACCACGTGCTGGATCACGCTTGGGAAATGCAGGACCGCGACCTGACGGATGATGCCTCCGCCAGATAACGGCTATGGCCATTAGTCGCAACGGCGTCAATGGCGTTAGCAGCACGAGGTCGGCTACGGGTCGTGGTCGCCATCCGGGCTCCGGGAGGAGTGCTCTCTGGTACACGCTTCGCATCACGAACGGGCGGACTAATGGCCGCCCGGCGTAGTCTCCTTGGCGGCTGCTCGTCCAATACCGGGGCCTCGCCTGACGGCTGCGGACGACGCAGCGTCGCGACAGCAGTGCGCCACAGATGCGACATGTATATCCCGGCGGACCCCGAGAGCGCAGCCTGATGCCGTTTGTCCGCTCCGACAGGGGCGCGCTCGCCCTGACGCGGGCGCAGATCCTCGCCTACCGGCGCCAGGTCCAGGCCCTCGACCGGCGCCTGCCGCCCGGCGCCGACTCGCTGCGGCGTGCCGCCTGGGCGGGGCTTCAGGACAGCGTCCCGAGGTCCGGACTGCACGCGCTCCACGCCCGTGTCGAAGGCGTGGCACCGGGCGCGTGGGCCGACCCGTCCCTGGCCCAGGTCTGGGGCCCGCGATACACCGTCTACGTCGTTCCTGCGGGCGACCACGCGCCCTTCACCCTCGGCCGGCTGCCGGAGAAGGGACGAACTCGCGAGCGAGCCGAAGCGGTGGCGGATCGGTATCAGGAGCACCTCGCCGGCAGGCAGCTTCGCGCCGACGATGCCCGGCGGTCCCAACATCGGCCGTCATTGGCGCATCAGGCTCGACGAAGACCGCCTTGGCCTCCAGCACGCGGGCCTTGCGGTTGACCGCGAGGTCTGCGCGGCCGATCAGCCGATCGCCATGCAGGATGGGCATGACCCAATAGCCGTACTCGCGCTTCCCCGGCGGCACGTAGATCTCCATCTTGTAGTCGAAGCCGAACAGGAGGTTCGTCCGATCCCGGTCGATGATGAGGTTGTCGAACGGGGACAGCAGGGTGGTCGCGCATCTGGCATCCGGTCCGCTATCGATTCCACGAGTCCGAGCATGTCGGCGTGCACCACCCAGCTGCCGCGCAGAGGCCCATCCGGCCCAAGCACCTCGCAGCGAACCAGCCGGCCGGCCTCGACGAGCCGCGCGATCTCCGCCTCCACGGGCTCGCGGGGTAGTCCGCCGAAGGGCGGCGGCGCGGCCGAGTAGGGCGCCGGCGGCGGTTGGGGCATCGCGCCACGCGCCCGAACGCTCTGCTCGATTCGCGCGTTGAGCGCCTCTGAGAGCGGCAGCGGCGCCCGGAGGTGCTCGGGCACCACGCGATCCGGCAGGTCCCACAGCCGCTCGCGTCCGCGCCGGCCGGCAACGATCATCTCGCCCTTGCGTGCCAGAAGCTCGAGCATGCGCCCAATGCTCCGCTCGTCGCTCCAACCCGACGAGCGCCAGGCACGGGCCGGTGCGGCCTCGAAGTCCCCGGTGGCCAACTGGCCCCGCTCCTCGAGTGCTGCGAGCAGGTCGTGGCGAAGGTCGTCGTTGTCGGCCAGCCACTCGCGAACATCGCGCGCGCGCTTGGTATCGCCGAATGGCGTACCGGCCGCCGAGGCGGCGTAGATGGGGTGGTCCTGCATCGGAACGATATACGCGTCGTACTCGAACAGCGCGCTCTCATTCCACAGCAGCCGGTCCAGCTCACTGGCGTCATAGGCTCCAAGCCGCGACCACAGGACGAGCAGCTGGCTGCGCGCCACGGCGTTGGTCGGGTCGATCTGGATGCGACGTAGCCGTTGCGCGACATCCAGGATCCCTTCAGTTCCATGCGGAGGCCGCGGGCCGGCGAGGCGCTGCGCGATGAGATTCAGCCGACGGACCTGGTCGACGCTGAGACGCAGCAACGTCTGCCCACCCGGCGAGGTCCGCGGTGCATCGGTCAACCGCACCTCGCTTGCAGCTCCGTTCACAGCACTCCTCCCGACCGATTCACGTCGTCCTCGCCTACCAAATGCTGACCGGAGCTGCCGAGTAACTGGAGCGAACCGCGGGCAGCCGCTACGTTTCGTGCAGGAGGTATGCCCCTGGGTTCCACGGGGGTGACTGGGACCACGACAGCATCAGGTCCGATCCCTCTCCATTTTCCTTACCGTGGTTTGCGGCGATGAAGTCCAAGATGAGGTCCGTCGTCTTGTCGACCACACGGTGCTGAAAGCCGCCCCTGCCGGCGGATCACGGGATCGGAATCGAGGAGCCAGTCCATGACGTTCATGCGGCTATCGTGCCTCGGATATAGACACGCTGCGGCAGGAATCGACGCTGGTATGTACGCACGCCCCAAGGATCGGTCGTTGATCCCAGCGGGCAGGATCGAGAGCCATCGTCGTCGCGCCCGAAGGTCGGTAAGGGCGATGACTCCGCAGCTGACCCTCGAGACTGGCGAGATCCTTCAAGTCCCAGCGCAGCCTGGATTCGACAACCGCTGATGCTGCCTATCGAGACCGCCTTTCCAACGTCGCCGTCCTCAGTCACCCGCTGCGCGGGGCTCCGGGCGGACGGTTCGGCCGCTAAACCGGACTCGGTAGCAGTGGCACGGCGCGCCCCGGCGGGAAGGATCCTGACAGATGGTGTCCGCAATGGCCCTTAGTCTCAACGGCATCAACCGAAGCAGTAGCACGAGGAGCAACCACCGATGCAGGTTGACGAGATCCACTGGCTGTTCGCCTACGACCGTTGGGCCACGCGCCGCGTGCTGGCCGCCCTCGACGGCCTGGACCCGGCCGTCTGGACGCGGATCAACGTGGTCGACGAACGCGGCTTGGGCAGCATCCTTGTGCACCATCTCGGCGCGTCGCAGCGCTGGCGCCACGGATTCCAGGACACCGGCGAGTCGCCCGAGCCGGAACGCGAGCCGCTGCCGACGATGGACGAGCTGCGCGAGCGCTGGCAAGCCGAGTGGGCCGCGGTCGACGCCTGGCTGCCGACCGTCACCGAAGGGTTTGTGGGGTACGTTCACGAGGGCGTCCCCGTCTGGCAGATGCTCGTGCACGTCGTGAACCACGGCACACAGCACCGTGCGGAGGCGGCAGCCCTCCTGACCGCGGAGGGCCGATCGCCCGGCGAGCTAGATCTCATCAACTACGCCGAGGAGCAGGCCACACAAGGTGCCACAGGAGGGTGAGGCAGGAGGCTGGCAAGCCGCCTCGCGCTCGATGTTCTGCCATGGGTTGCCCTTCGGCGCTTTGCGCTCTGGCCGTGGAGCCGCTTGGCCAGGTTCCGGGTCGCCGCGACATGCCGGCGCCGATACCTCAACTGACGAAACGGGAGGTATGCCATGAGCAAGAAAGGCTGGGACGAGTTCCTCGCCGCCGTGGGCGTCGATGACTGGGTGGTCCTCCACGGCGGCGCTTGAGATGGAGGACCGCGACGTCACGGCGTATCGACCGACCCGCCGCCCGCGTGGCCGCCACGAGGGAGCGAGGCTCCTTCGTCGGCGTGGTTCGGGTGCCTTCAGGAGTCGACTCGGCGCCTCCAGTGGTATCTCCGCATCTTGTCGCGGCTGCCGCAGGTCGCCATGTCGCACCAGCGCCGGCTGCGATTCCGGCTGACGTCAAGGAATAGCCACCCACAGCCGGGACACTCCTTGACGTCCGCCACGTCCGCTGAGGTTACGAGCATTCCGGCCTGGTGGGCGATCGGCCAAAGCGGGCCTCGCAGATCGGCCGTCACGTCCCACGACGGCACCACAGCGTCAACCGTGCGTTCCCACCTTGCGCGGACGAGGGCGTCCGCATAGGCATCGATCACTGTCTCGAGCGCCCCCGCCGCTGGCTCGCGTTCGTGCGCCAGGCCGGCAAAGGTCCGATACACCGCCTCGCGGAGCGCGACGGTGGCACGCCAAGCCGCTGCTGCGCCCTTGGGGTCGCGATCGGCTCGCGCCGTAAGTGCATGGCACTCACGCGGCGCCAGCCCGATCGCGCGCTGGGACCAGGCCAATACGTCGGCATAGCTCGCAAGGTAGTCGTGCTCGGGCGCGATCCGGGAACTAATGGTGTTCGCCAGGTCGAGACATGCTGAGCCGCCGACGAGCGAGAGCGTCGCAATCTCGCGGACTTGTCGCATGTCGATGATGTTACCACTCACTATGGCATTAGTGGTTGACGATACCGTCCGCCCGTGTTACCGTCGTACGACACCACACCAGTAAGATGGGAGGGAGGCCCGCTGGTGAACCGTTTCGGTCCGTTCTGGGGCGTCTGGAGCGCGAACGCCACCTCGAACCTCGCCGACGGCCTCTACCAGTTCGCGTTCCCGGTCATGGCGCTTGGCC
>JALZJE010000007.1 GCA_030859955.1 Chloroflexota bacterium
CCCCGACCGCCTCCGCGTCCCCTCCTGGGGATGAGGCGCGTGCCGTCGCTATCACCGCCGACTCACCCGCAGCAGGACCGCTTCCCGTGGTTGGCGGTGGGTACGCGAATGGGAATGGCAATGGGAACGGCCATGCGGCGGGGACCGCAGTGGCGGCCATCACGGCGTCCCTGGGTGCCAGCACGAAGGTCGCCTTCAGCGTGAGCGCCGACTCACCGAGCTGCGCCGAGTGCGGCTCGATCATGGTCCGCAACGGCAGTTGCTACAAGTGCCTCAACTGTGGCAGCACGAGCGGGTGTAGTTGAGGCGCTGGTGACGCGAAGGCGGAACCACGGAACGTGTCCAGGCTGACGCGCGCAACTCGCGTTGGCCGCGTTTCGCGACGCTTGGCGCGCGCGATCGGAAGGGCTTGCCATAGACCGTTCGCGAACGTGGAGCTAGGGGCATTGCCCGTGATGGTGGAGGAGGTCATCACGGCTCTCTCACCGGCTCCGGGCGGCAGAGCCAGATCGATGGACCGTGGCGGCCAGTTCGGTGGCGGCGTCGTGCTCCGTGAGGGCAACTTCGAGAGGATGGAAGGAGGTCGCTCTTGAGGCCGGCTTCGAGCAGCGGTCGCGCCGCTACAGTGAGGAGTGCGACTCACGCAGTAGCGCGATCACCATCGATGCCCGACGCGATCAGTCGCGGTGTGGGCCGGACCCCCAACGGGCAGGTTGCGTCCGCCGGCCGGCTTGCCCGGTGAAGGCCAGCTCTCGATCCCGCGGCGCCTCCCGAAGGGGAGCGCGGAGGTTGGCGGCATGAGCCGGGGGCACGGAGCGTCGCGTCGACGCAACTACGGGCCTCGGCAGCGTGACGTCCGAAAGCGCGCGTCCCATGCCGCGGAGTTCGGGCCGCGGACTGTCGAGTGGCTGCATGGCCCAGCCTGGGACGATGTGCTCCCAAGCAAGCCATCAGCTCTTCAAGGAGCCATGCCCGATGAGGATCGCTGATCCCGCGGGGCCGATGTTGGCCGATCGGTTAGGTCCAGACGCGCGACGGCGTGGCCCGTAATGCCGGCTTCAGCGACAGCGGCCGAGTTGACCTCGTGGCATTAAGCTTCAACCGCGAATCCCCCAGTGGAGCCGGTGGAAAGTGACCAGCATGCGGGAGGTCGGCGCCGTGTGCTTCGACCTCGACGACACGCTGCGTGATGGCGGCGGCGCCGCCGACGCGCTCCGTCGGACCGCAGAGAAGCTCGCCGCGCTCAGCGGTGTCGCGTCCGACGTCATCCTCGGAGCGAACGCGACCGAGTGGGCCGGCCTGTGGCCGGAGGTGGAGACTGCCTGGACGCTCGGAGCCATGAGCGGAGCGGAGGTGACAAGCGAGGCCTGGCGCCGGACACTCGGAGCCTGCGGCGTGGACGATCCGGGCCTGGTGCGTCGCGCGACCGAAGTGCATCTGGCGGAGATCCTCGCCGAGCAGCGTCTCTTCGACGATGCAGCTAGGCTGCTCGATGCGCTTGACGGTCAGTTGCCGCTGGCACTGATCACGAATGGCGCGTCCGATACGCAGCATGCCGTCCTGCGCGCTCTCGACCTCGAGCGCCGTTTCGACGCCATCGTTATCTCTGGAGAGGTCGGCGTTGCCAAGCCCGATCCGGCTGCGTTCCGGTTGGCTTGCGATCGGCTCGGCACCGACCCGTCCGCAGCGTGGCACGTCGGTGACAACCTCGTCACAGACGTCGGTGGGGCGAAGTCGGCGGGGCTGGTCGCCGTCTGGTTGAACCGCAGTCGTGTCTCCCGTCCCGATCAGTCGGTCGAGCCCGACCTCGACATTGGTTCGCTCGACGATCTGACATCGCACATCGCGGCCGCTCAGCACTCCATCACGCGTCCGAAGTGAGCGGGACATCGAGCGAGGTGCCCGCCACGGCATCCTGTCGAGGTCGCACTATCGAGCCCATGGCCAGCGACCTGTCGTGCGACGGGCGGCCTTGTAGCATCGGCTCCTCCTCGAATAAGGGGTGATGATGGCTGTTCCGACCTTCCAGATGATCATGCTCCCGGTTCTGCAGGAGGTGGCGGCGGCCGAACAGCGGGCGGTCTCCGAGATCATGGGCGGAATCGAGTCGCGGTTCCAGCTCTCACCGGAGGACCGTGAACAGATGCTGCCGTCCGGGACGCAACGGACGATCGTCAACCGCGTCCACTGGGCCGTGAGTTACATGGTGCAAGCCGGGCTGATCCAGCGAGTCGGCCGAGGTTTGGTCCAAGTGACCGAGCGTGGTCGCGGTGTCCTTGCTCAACCGCCAGCCCACATCGACGTCAAGTTCCTCGTCCAGTATCCCGAGTTCCAGGAGTTCCGGAACAGGGCCAGGTCCAAGACCGCGTCGACGGCGATCGAGGAGAGTCAGGCCACGCCCGAGGAGATCCTGGAATCCACCTTCGACTCCATCCGCCAATCGGTCGAGGCCGACCTCCTTGAACGGGTCAAGGCAGCGCCGCCGATCTTCTTCGAGCAGTTGGTCGTCGACCTGCTGGTGGCCATGGGATACGGGGGCTCGAACTCTGGAGAGGCTGCGCGGCGGGTCGGTCGAAGCGGCGACGATGGCATCGACGGCATCATCGATGAAGACAAGCTGGGGCTCGATGCCGTGTACGTCCAAGCGAAGCGCTGGGCCTCCGACCATCCCGTGCGTCGACCGGACCTACAGGCCTTCGCCGGCAGCCTGGAGGGGCAGCGAGCGAGCAAGGGCGTCTTCATCACGACGTCACGGTTCACGGCGGATGCGACCGAGTACGTCGACCGGATCTCGCGGCGGATCCGCCTCATCGACGGCCCGACGCTCGTGCGGCTGATGTACGAACACGGCATCGGCGTGCGCCGCATCCGAACGCTGGAGCTTCGGCGCGTCGACACGGGCTACTTCGAGGAGCAAGCCTGAGCCACGGACCCTAGCGATCGGCCGCTACTGCGACCGAGTGACACGACGGCTCACCCAGCGCTCGAACCGGACGTCCCTGCGGAGGACGACGGACCCGTCGGCGGTCATGAACTGGTCGTATGCCCGGTCGGGATGTCGGTGGGGCACCCGATACTCGCAGCCGTCGTGCGGACCGAGGTGAGGTCGGTCGGGCCCCTCATTCAGAGACGTCTCCGTGTCCCAGATGACGTCCGTACAGCCGTCACTTTCGACCTCCCACTCACCATCCGGCTCGACATCGACGCGGGCGATCCTGGCCGTGCCGAGCATCTTGCTCGACGGTGCTGCCGACCAGCTGCCGGAAGGCGACACG
>JALZJE010000043.1 GCA_030859955.1 Chloroflexota bacterium
ACGACGACCAGGCTGGCCCGGAACGTGATGCCGGCCACGCCCCGTGGCTCGGGAGCCTGCGACAGGAGAATGGGTGCCGGAGCCGGTGGCGGCGCCGCCATCAGCCGACCGACTGTCGCGTGCCAGATGGCGGCGGGCAGTCGCGAAAGCCTGGAGAGGAGGTCACTGATCATCGGCCGCCTATTGTGCCCGTTCCGGATGTGGCAGAGTGCGCTGGCATGCTCACCGTGTCGCGCCTCTCGATTGCCCACGTCCGTGGACTCCGCCTTCACCATCCCGCCGAGGTCCATCTGGGCCGTCACGGCGTCGCGGACGATCGCCGCTTCCTCCTGCTCACCGCTGACGGTCGCGTCTTCGACGGGACGAAGCTAGGCACGCTGGTCCAGATCCAATCCGAGCTGCACAGCGATCCCGAACACCTTGGCCTGACATTTCCAGATGGGAGCAGGGTTGCCGATGAAGTCACGCTCGACACGCCGATGACGGTCACGGCCTACGGCCGCAGCTTCGCCGCCAGGCCGGTCATCGGCCCCTGGGCGGATGCCATCTCCGCCTTTGCCGAAACGGCGGTGACCCTCGTTCGCGTCGAGCGCATGGACGGGGCGATGGATCGCCATCCGGTCTCGATCGTGTCGGACGCATCGGTCCAGGAGCTGGGGCGCCACCTGGAGCCCGAGCGGCGGGTCGACGCGCGCCGGTTTCGCATGCTGCTGGAGGTGGCAGGCGCCTCACCGCACGAGGAGGACGAGTGGTTGCACAGGGACGTGCGCATCGGCGGAGCGGTCGTCCGCGTCAGCGAGCTGGACGCCCGGTGCGTCATCACGACGCAAGATCCGGAGACCGGCGTGCGCGACATCCCGACCCTGCACGCCATCAAGTCGTACCGCGGGCTGCGCGATGGGCGCCACCTGGACTTCGGCGTCTATGCCGGCGTCGTGGAGCCGGGGGTGATTCGAGTCGGCGATTCGGTCAATCCGCTGTAGCCCCGGAATATATATGTATATACTCCGCGGCCCGGCGCGGCTATTCGCGGCGGGTGATCCCGTACACCTGGGCTCGTGGCAGGCGTGCGGCCTCATCCTCGGCACGCACTCGCTCCTCCGCCGGCATCAGCGCCGTCGGGGTGTCGGCCGGTGATCCGCCCTCCCGATCGATCAGCCAGCGGAGGCCGATCGAGGTCAGCGTCGCTCCCCCGGCGGCTCCGGGCTCGATGAACGGCGCGACCACCAGGCGTCTGCGAGCGAGCGCCTCCACGGCGAGCTGCACCCGGTCCGGCTCGACGCCCAGCTCCTCGGCCACCGGGCCCAGGTCGACCGTCTGGTTCGGGAACCGACGCAGCGCTCGAAGGATGGCGGCATCCAGCTGGGCACCATCGATGGGCGCATCCGCGGCGGATGGCACGGTGGCAACCGCGGCGGCATCGGCGGCTGCTGGCTCAACCGTCGAATCCGGATCCCCGTGCTGGACAGGCTCCCTGTCCTCGATGCGCTTCATGATCACGGGCGACAGGATAGCAAGGCACGCGGCGTAGACTTCCGGTGTCGTGACCGAGTTCGACCCGTATACCACCCTGGGCGTTGCGCGCACCGCATCGCGCGAGGAGATCGCGCGCGCGTATCGGCGACTGGCCAAGCAACATCATCCTGACGTTGCCGCTCCGCCCAGTCCCGCCATGCCACGCATCAACGATGCATGGCGCGTGCTCTCAGATCCGATGCGTCGAGCCCGCTGGGACCGCGAGCACACTGTCCTGGCGCCTCCGCATTGGGGCCCAGCCCATGCCGACGTTCAGAGGCGCCCCGACCGCGCACGAGCAGCGCCTCCATCACGCATGGATTCGGGCTGGGTGGCATTCGGTGTGATATCAGCCGTCGCAGCACTGGTCGCCGTGATCATGATTGGCGTGTCAGCGGCTTCCCAGCCATTCGACGACCGGCTTCGATTCACGAGCGCACAGCTCGAATTCAGATATCCGTCGGACTGGATCCTGGCGCCGGGCGATCAGACGGACCCGCCGGAGCACCAGGTGGTCGCGCACCTCGTGACCTTCGCCGTACAACCTACCAAGCTCTGTACGACCTTCTCAGGGCCGTGCGATATCAGCGCGGATACCCTTCCGCCGGGCGAGGCATCCATCGTGATCACCGCCTGGGAGGGAGGTTTGCCGCGTGTGACTGACCCGGTCGTCGCGCGGCCATTCGGCCTCGACGCCGACGACATCATCGGGGGTCAACCGGCCGTCTTCGAGCTTGACCATCGAGATGACGGCACCACCGTCGCCTGGTGGCAGCTCAGCTCACCGGACTTCCCGGACCGATGGATCGAGGTTCGCGCCGAGATCGGCGGCCAGCTACCGGAGCGGGCGGAGATGGTTGATGAAATCCGGGCCGTGCTGGAAACCTTTCGCTTCGAAGGCTGATGTCCGCCCGCGCGTTACCCGTGGGACGGGGCTATCGTCCAACAAGGCACGAATTTCCATGACCTCAGCAGCGTTTTGACCCGCAGCGCGGGAATACGGCGTCAGAACGTTGCTTCCGTGGTGGTTAGCCCCGCACCACGGGTGGCTGTCAGGCGAGCCGCTCCTCGGCTCCTGACCGCAGCTCCACCGCCACCGGCACGCCGGCTACCCGTCTGAGGACCTCGCCCAGGTGCTCGTCCCACGTCACGTGATCCGGGAGACGCACCTGCCGCGTCGCGCCGGCCACAGAGATGGAAAGCAGCACTGCCAACGGTCCCGGACGAGCCGTGAGCGCTCCCTTGACCGATTCGATCGCACCGAGCAACCGATCCATCGATACGTCGTCGCCGAACGAGACGCTGACGGTGGCGGCCGCACCCACGGGCGTCGACTGGATCCTGACCGCGTCTGCGGGGGCAATGGCCTCCTCCGCCGGCTCCGGTGCACCGATCGCCGCGGCAACTGCCTCTGGCTCTGCCACCGCAACGGCAGTCGCGGGCGGCACCTGCACGGGAATCGGCTGACGCTCCGACCCGCTCCAGACGCCCTGCGCCCGTTCCGGCGGCTTCTCCCATCGGCGACCTGCGCCGCGCACGGCCAGTAGCCGGTCTCGCTCGGCACCAAAGACGGCCGACCCCATGCGCACGGCATCGTCCCAGGCATGGACCGCCTCGCACAGAATCTGTGGAGAGTCGTCGCGCCGGTCGATGCGCCCGGTGACCAGGACGATGGAGTCATCGGCCCATGACTGAGCGGTCTGCTCGAAGACCTTTGGGAAGACGACGACCTCGACGGAGCCGGTGAGGTCCTCCAGCGTCGCCACCAGCATGGTGGATCCGGCCCGCGTCACCACGCGCCGAGACGAGATGAGGATCCCGCCCAGCGTGACCTTGGCGGCATCCAGCTCCTCGGCGAGGTCCCCGGTGTAGGCAGTCACGTACTCCGGCAGCTGATCAGCGATATCGCCCAACGGGTGCTCTGACAGATACAGGCCGATGAGTTCCTTCTCCCAGCGCAGCCGCTCGCGGCGCGGGATCTCGTCCCCGCCGTCGAGGAACTGGATGGATCCGTCGCCGTCCGCCGGCGCAAACAGGTCGAACATGGTCGACTGACCAGCGGCCACGTCACGCTGATGCCGCTGCCCGGCCTCAAGGGCGCCATCCAGGGCGGCCAACAGCGCGCCGGCCGTCCCCAGCGAGGCCATCGCATTCGCCTTGAGCAACGACTCGAGGACCCGCTTGTTCACCGTGCGCAGGTCGACGCGCTCGCACAGATCCGCCAGGGAGCGGAAGGGACCAGGTTCATCTCCCCCGTCCCGGACGGCCGTGATCGCTTCGATCGCCCCCTCACCCACGTTCTTGATGGCGGCCATCCCGAAGCGAATCGCCTCGGGCACGCCTCCGGCATCGGTCTCGACGATGAAGGGGGCGGACGACTTCTGCACATCCGGCGGACGCACCTCGATCCCCAGCCGCCGGCACTCGGCGATCACCGCGGCGACTTTTTCGGCGCGGCCGCTGAACCCGTTCATGACGGCGGTCATGAACTCGATCGGATAGTTCGCCTTCAGGTAGGCCGTCTGGTAGGCGATCAGCCCGTAGCAGGTCGCATGGGCCTTGTTGAAGCCATAGCGCGCGAATGGCTCGAACTCGGCGAAGACCTTGTCGACGACGCCCGGTGAGATGCCCTTCTTACGCGCCCCCGCCTTGAACTTGGCCTCGTGTTGGCGGAGGACGTCCTCCTTCTTCTTGCGGATCGCGTAGCAGAGGTTATCGGCCTCGGGACCGGTGTAGTCCGCCATCGCGATGGCGGCGGTCATGATGTCCTCCTGGTACACGAAGATCCCGTACGTGTCGCGCAACGCGGGCTCCAGCGAGTCGTGGAGGTACGTGACCGGCTCCAGGCCGTGCTTGCGGCGGATGTAGGCGGGGATGTTCGCCATCGGTCCGGGCCGGAAGAGGGCCACCATGGCGGCCAGGTCGCGCACCTCGGTGGGCTTGAGTTCCTTGACGTATCGGCGCATGCCGGAGCCTTCCAACTGGAAGACGCCGGTGGTCTCGCCGGTGGACAGCAGCTCGAACGTCTTGCGGTCATCGAGCGGCAGCTTGTCGACGTCCAGCTCAATGGACCGATGCGTTCGTACCAGGTCGACGGCATCGGCCAGGATGGTGAGGTTGATGAGGCCCAGGAAGTCGAACTTCAGGAGGCCGAGGGCCTCGCAGGCATGCATCTCGAACTGCGTCATGGTGGTCCTGCCGTCGGTCGCGCGCTGGAGCGGCATGATCTCGGTCAGCGGGTCGCGGCTGATGACGATGCCGGCGGCATGGGTGCTCGCATGTCGCGAGACACCTTCGAGCTGCTTCGCGATGCCGATGAGCCTGTCGACCCGATCGTCCCCCGCCATCAGCTCGCGCAGGGGCGGGCTCGTGTCCACGGCTCGGGTCAGGCTGATGTTCAGCTCGTTCGGAACCGCCTTGGCGACGCGATCCGCCTCCGCGTAGGTGAGACCCATGGCGCGTCCGACGTCCCGAATGGCCGCCTTGGCGCCGAGCGTCCCGAACGTGATGATCTGGGCCACCCGGTCGTCGCCGTACTTCTGCGTGACGTACTGGATGACCTCGTCCCGGCGGCTGTCCTGGAAGTCGATGTCGATGTCCGGCATCGTCACCCGGTCGGGATTGAGGAAGCGCTCGAACGGCAGGCCGTACTCGAGCGGGTCGACCGGCGTGATCTTCAGCGAGTAGGTGACGATGGAACCTGGGGCGCTGCCGCGACAGGTGATCATGATCCCCTGCTCCCGCGCGAATCGCGTGAAGTCGCCGACGATCAGGAAGTAGGCGCTGTACCCCATCCGGTCGATGATTCCCAATTCGTAATCAAGCCGCTTACGAACGGCATCGGTGACCGTGCCGTATCGGTCCAGGAGGCCGCGCTCGCATTCCTTGCGGAGCCAGCTCGCCTCGCTTTCGCCCGCCGGTACCTCGAAATGTGGCAGCCGCAGGCCGGCGTAGTCGAGGTTTACCTCGCACTGCTCGGCGATGAGCAGCGTGTTGTCCATGGCGTCAGGCAGCTCGCCGTTGAAGAGGCGGTGCATCTGGGCTGCTGACTTCAGGTAGAACTCGTTGTTCTCGAATCGCATCCGCCCCGGCGTATCGACGTTCGACGCCGTCTGGATGCAGACCAGGAGGTCGTGCGCCTCGTACTGGTCAGGGCTGGTGTAGTGCGTGTCGTTTGTCGCCACGAGCGGGAGGTTGTTCCGTCGCGCGAGCTCGACAAGCTGCGGATGAAGCCGTCGCTGATCGTCGATCCCGTGCTCCTGGACCTCGATGAAGAAGTTCCCGTCGCCCAGGATCTCCCGGTACTCGTTCGCGGCCTTCGCCGCCGCGGCTTCGTCGCCCTGGCCCAGGCGCTTGAGCACCTCCCCACCCAGGCAGGCGGAGGTGCCGATAAGGCCTTCGGCATGCCGAGCCAGCAGCTCCTTGTCGATCCGCGGCTTGTAGTAGTAGCCCTCGAGATGCGAAGCGGTCGTCAGGGCCAGCAGGTTCTTATAGCCGACATCATTCTTGGCCAGCAGGATCATGTGGTGGTAATCGGCGTCCTGCTTGCCTTCCTTCTGGGTCATTCCGCGCGGGCTGATGTACGCCTCGAGCCCGATGATCGGCTTGATCCCCGCCTTCTTGGCCGCCGCATAGAACGGGATGACCCCGTACATGCTGCCGTGGTCGGTGAGCGCCAGCGCCGGCATCCCCTGGTCGGCGACGCGCTGCGTCATCTCCGGGATACGGCTCAGCCCGTCGAGCAGGCTGAATTCTGAGTGAACGTGAAGGTGCACGAAGCCGGCGTCTCGGCTCGGGTCATGGGCTCGCTCGGTCACCAGTCGATGGTAGCGGTGGGGCCGATGGTTGGTTGGCCGGTCGCGTCATGGCGCGTCTCTAGTCGGCGCCGATGCAACAGCGGTTCGGCGGTTAATCTGCGATCTGTCAGCCGCTATATCAGTACCGATATAATTCGCCCTAGTGGCATCAACCCGTCCGTGAGGACGTCGGCGGTGCGCCTCTGCCGTCGCGCCGACGAGCTCGGCGCATCCGGCCCTCCAGCTCCATCCCGAGCGCGACGAAGAACGCAGTAGCCGCCTCGGGGTGCTCGACAACGATGAGGACATTGTCCATCCGCAGAATCGCTATCAGGGCACGACGCGGTATTTCAGGTGCGTGACGCCAGGGGCATCGATCACGCGGAGCAGCTTGAGGTTCACATCAGGCCCGATGCCCTCGAAGAGTCGCGCGCCGCCGCCTAGGATGATCGGGACGACGTGCAGCTCGACCTCGTCGACGAGCCCGGCCGCCAGGTACTGGTTGATGATATCGGCGCCGCCGCCGATGAAGACGTCCTTGTCACCGGCCGCCTCCCTCGCGTGCGCAAGCGCGGCCTCGATGCCATCGGTCACGAAGGTGAAGGTGGTGTCAGAGAGGATCAGCGGCTGCCGCTCGTGATGGGTCAGGACGAAGACCGGCTTGTGGAAGGGCGGGTCCCCGCCCCACCAGCCCTGCCACGCATCGTCGCCCCAGGGCCCGCGCCCCGCCGGGCCGAACTTGCCCCGACCCATGATCTCGGCGCCGACGTTGGCGAGCTCCGCGGCCACGACCGCACTATTGGCGTTCTCCTCGCCGCCCTCCATGCCCTGCGGCTCACGCCACGAGCGCAGCTCGACCATCCAGTCGTGGAGGTGCTCGCCGCCCTCGCCCAGCGGCTCTTCCTGGCGCTGGTTAGGTCCGGCGACGTAGCCGTCCAGTGAAACCGAGATGTGAACGCGTACCTTGCTCATGTCAGACACGCATCGGATCACTCTCCGACGGCTGCTCGACAACCGGGCCACGCGACGAACGGGCTGCGAATACGAGCAAGACGCCGAGCGCCAGGGCCACCAGCGGGCCGACCCAGGCCAGCGAGAGTGCGCCGCTGCCGCCCGAGAGGAGCACGAGGCCGACCGACGCGAAGAGTAGGCCGAAGAACAGCGACAGCAGGTCGGCCGGGTGGCGATGCATCATCGGTCTCCCGACGAAAAACCGTCGACCCAGATGGATCCGATGCCCATCTCCAGGTCGAGGATGAATCGCGGACCTGAGCCGTCGGCGACGTATCGGTCCGACAGGCCAGTCCCGTACTGCCAGGTCCCCAGCACGCCGAGCTCGCCGGCACCCACCTCCGAGATCAGCTCGATGCCTGCCCCTTCGGGCAGGGCCAGGTAAAGCTGACCCGCCGCCACGCTCGCTGCGATGCGAATCGGCTCGGCGGTCCGCTCCACCGCCGTCAGGTCAAGCTCCATCCGGCCGCCCACCAACCGATACTCGTCGTGCAGCTCCTGCGCGGTTGTCGGGCTGAAGCGGTGGTAGCCGAGGCCGCCCTCGATCGGCGCGGTGATGAAGCTGGCGGTGATCGCCAACGGCAGCAGCAGCAGACCCAGCAGGATGAGCAGGCGAGCGTGTCCCCACCACGTGCCGGTCACCAGACCGATGCCGATCACGGCCAACGCGACACCGAAGAACTGGCCGAGATCGACATCCGCGCCGGAGACATTGGTCGCAAGAGCCAGGAGGCCGATGCACGCCAGCATCGCGCCGAGCACGTACCAGCCGAGCGGCGAGCGAACGCGACGCGGACGCGGACGGCGTGCTACGGCCGGTCGCGCCTCCACTCGCGGTGCCGTCGTCGTGGCAACGGGAGGAGCCGCAATTGAAAAGCTGCGGCCGGTCCGGCCGAACAGCGCTCCGCCGACAACCAACAGGACGATGCCCAGGACGACGGCCAGCTCCGGAAACGCGATCGAGTAACCCAATCCACCGATGAAGAGCAGGCCGCCGACGCCGAACAGCAGCAGGATCAGCCAGGGGACCGGTGGCAGCGCCATGCGGGTGATGAGCTCTCCGACGATGGAGTCGTCACTCGATTCCTCGGGCACGAGCAGCCAGCCGGCAACGTACAGCAGGAGGCCCAGCCCGCCGAAGACCATGAGCCCCACGAAACCGATGCGGACCAGCAGCGGATCGACGTTGAGGAAGTCGCCAAGGCCACTTGCCACGCCACCGACGACCCGATCGTCGGTCCGGCGGCGCAGGAGTCGTGGAGCGGTCGGCTGCTCGGTCGTCATCGGTCTCGATCATGCGAGTGGGCGACCGGGAAGACCATCAGGGATGACCCTGAATCGACCCTGAGCCGACGAGCGAGCGCTCGGGGTTGTCACCCATCGTGATGCGGTGCGGCGGTGTGGGAACATGCCTCGCATGGCGCAGGTGAACACGCGCAATCGCGCGGCCGAGACCAGGACTGATCGGACTCGCCTCGAGAGGAGCCGATCGGACCGCATGGTCGCGGGAGTCGCCGGCGGCATCGGCCACCACCTGGGCGTGGAGCCGAACATCGTGCGGGCGGGCTTCATCGGCCTCTCGGTCGCGCTCGGCTTCGGGATCATCGTCTACCTGCTCACGTGGCTCCTCGCACCCCTCGAGCAGGCACCGGCAGCGGAGGCACCTGCACGAACGATCCGGATGCCGACCCGTGGCCAGGCCCTGGGGATCGGGCTCGTCATGGCCGGATTGATCGTCCTCCTCTGGATCTCCGGCTTCTGGTTCGGGGGTGATCTCGGGTGGCCGGTGGTACTGGCGGCCATCGGCTTCGCCATCCTCTGGGCTCGCAGCACCGATGAGGGGCGCGGGCGCTGGACACTGTCCAGCCTTGGCACGCCGCTCGAGTCGGTCGTGAGCGGCGAAGTGTCGCTGCCGCGCGTCGCGATCGGCTCGGTGCTCATCCTGGCCGGCATGGCCGTCATTCCTGGCCGCAAACACGTCGCTGGCGGCGGCGGGCAACGTCCTGCTGGCGATGATCGTGGCGATCGGCGGAGCGACACTGCTCTTCGGCCCGTGGGTGTGGAACATGGGTCGCGAGCTGGTCGACGAGCGCAGCAGCCGCGTTCGGTCGGAGGCGCGGGCAGAGATGGCGGCACACCTCCACGACTCGGTCCTCCAGACGCTGGCTCTCATCCAGCGCGCGAAAGCGCCGCGCGAGATGGCGAGCCTGGCGCGCACCCAAGAGCGCGAGCTGCGCGCGTGGCTGTACGGGCGTGCGCCGGAGTTGGCCGGCGTTCGATTGCGCGACGCGATCGACTCGATGGCGGGCCGGATCGAGCGCCAGCACCAGGTGTCCGTTGAGGCTGTCGTCGTCGGGGACGCGGAGATGGACGACCGACTGCGCGCGCTGGTCAACGCCTGCGCGGAGGCGATCGCGAACGCCGCCAAACACTCGGGCTCGACGACCATCTCCGTCTACGTCGAGGTCGAGGAGGACACCATCAGCGCGTTCGTGCGCGACCTTGGATCCGGCTTCGATCCGGACGTCGTGCCGTCCGACCGGAGAGGCATCGCCGATTCGATCGTCGGCCGCATGGAGCGCCGCGGCGGCAGCGCGTACATCCACAGCCGGCCGGGCGTCGGGACCGAGGTCGTCCTCCAACTGCCGAGGAAGGCGTCGTGACGGCGCGCGTCTTCGTGGTCGACGACCATCAGCTCTTCCGATCCGGCGTTCGGTCGGAGCTCGGGCGTGACCTGGAGATCGTGGGCGACGCGGGGTCGGTCGAGGAGGCGGTGCCGGCCATCGTGCGGCTCGAACCGGACGTCGTCCTGCTCGACGTCCACATGTCCGGCGGCGGCGGCCGCGCGGTGATCGACGCCGTGCGGGTCGAGCGGCCGGAGGTACGCTTCCTGGCGCTCTCGGTGTCCGATGCCGCGGAGGACGTCATCGGCATCATCCGCGCCGGCGCACGCGGCTACGTCACCAAGTCGATCTCCGCCGAGGAGCTCGTGTCAGCGGTACAGCGCATCCACGACGGTGACACCGTCTTCTCACCGCGCCTGGCTGGCTTCGTCCTGGACGCCTTCGCCGGCGAGGCCCCGCAGCCCCTCGACCCCGAGCTGGACCTGCTCAGCCGCCGGGAGCGCGAAGTGCTGCGCTACATCGCGCGCGGCTACACCTACAAGGAGGTCGCGCACGAGCTGCACATCAGCGTCAAGACGGTCGAGACGCACGTCTCCGCGGTGCTCCGCAAGCTGCAGCTCTCGAACCGATACGAGCTTACGCGCTGGGCCGCCGACCGCCGCCTGGTCTAGGTGGTCTTTGGCGGACACGGGTACGGGATCATGAAGCAGGTCGAGCTGGAGTCGCACGGCAACGTGAAGATGGGGCCGGGAACGCTGTACGGGTCGCTCGGCCGGATGATGACCGCCGGGCTGATCCGGGAGAGCGACAAGCGCACCGACCCCGCCACGGACGACGAGCGGCGGATCTACTAAGGAGCTGAAAGCTGCCGCTCGCCGCGGTGCGGTCAAGGCGGACGGCGAAGCCGGCTCACGCGAAGGACGGCAAGGTCGTCTGCTTCTTCCAGGCCGCGGAAATTCAAGGCGCAGTACGCGACGTTCGGCTCCAACGACGTGGCGAACCTCGAAGTCGACCGCGGCCGATGAGCAGCGATCGGCGAGCTCGTGAAGAAGGGCGGTGAGCTGACGAATCCTGTGGTCGTGATGGCGCGCATCACAGCGGGCTCGAGCAATCGATCGGCGATTGTCAGCGGTTATATCAGTACCGATATTTTCCCTGACGGTGGCGTCCGCATCAGAACGCCGAGCAAATCCTTGCCAACTGGTCGACCCGGTACCGCGTGGGCATCTGCGTGGCCCGACGGGTCCACTCGCCCGATGTGCTGGATACGGCCACCAGTGATATCTCGAACGGGTCGGCCTCGGGCCTGCTGTTCCGGCAGGACACCACCGAGCCGGCGCCGTCTGCATGATGTGCCCAGACCGATGAGTTGGGCCGGCTCGAGCAGTCCTGAGATGTAACGAACCCACACCAGCCGAGGAGTCACCGATGCATACGTTCTATCCCTGCCTCTGGTTCGATGGCAGTGCCGAGGAGGCCGCGACGTTCTACGCCTCCGTCCTCCCGGACAGCCACGTCGACCGTGTCTGGCGCTCCCCCGCCGAAACCCCGGCCGGACCTGCCGGCATGGTGCTCACCGTTGACTTCACGCTGCTCGGCAGCTGTGTCCAGGGCCTGAATGGCGGACCGGACTTTCAATTCAGCGAGGCCGTCTCGTTCGTGGTCGAGGTGGACGACCAGGCCGAGGTCGACCGTCTCTGGGACGCCCTGACCGCGGATGGCGGAGAGCCCGGCCCCTGCGGCTGGCTGAAGGATCGCTTCGGGCTGTCGTGGCAGATCGTTCCGCGCGAGCTCAACGAAATGGTGGATGATCCCGATCCGGAGCGAGCCCGGCGCGCGATGGAGGCCATGCTGCAGATGGGAAAGATCGAGGTCGAAGAGCTCCGCCGGGCGGCCGACGCCGCATCGGCTTCTGACTCAAGACTCGCAGAGGAGGAAAAGCTGAGCAAATGAACGACTCGCAGAAGTACGCCAAGCGCACGGCCGCGCGCGACACGACGTCCGAGGTATGGACGGCCGAGGAACGCGCCGCGATGAGGGCGCGCGCGAAAGAGATGAAGGCGGAGGCGCGCGCGAGCAAGGACAAAGCGGACGGGGAAGCGGACGTGCTCGCGAAGATCGCCGAAATGCCGGAGTCGGATCGGGCCATGGCCGAGCGGGTCCACGCGGTCGTCACGGCGAACGCGCCAGACCTCACGCCGAGAACCTGGTACGGGATGCCAGCGTATGCCAGGGACGGGAAGGTCGTCTGCTTCTTCCAGGCAGCGGACAAGTTCAAGGCGCGCTACGCCACGTTCGGCTTCAACGACGTGGCGAACCTCGACGAAGGCGCCATGTGGCCGACCTCCTTCGCACTGACGAAGCTGACCGCCGCCGACGAGAAGCGGATCGGTGAGCTCGTGAAGCAAGCCGTGAGCTGAGGACAGAGCGGTGCCAGGATGCGGCCGTTCGTTCTGGGCCATCGACGGCTCCCTTTAATCGGGCTTATCGCCCATTGTCCACTGCGCGCATCGGCAGGACAATCGGCGCAGCGGCACGCCTATATTTCTGCTCGTTCGCCGCCGCATATATCCGTATATGCGCGCGGGGCCATCGGTAGGCGCGGAAACTCGAAGAGCGAGGAGGAGATACGACGGTGGCCAAGTACCAGGACGTGGACGAGTACATGGCGCAGCTGCCTGACGACCGTCGCGCGGTGATGGAGCAGCTTCGCGACACTATCCGTTCAGCCGCACCGAACGCCACCGAGGCGATCTCGTACAACATGCCGGCCTTTCGCATGGGCCGCCGGTTCCTAGTCTCGTACGAGGCCTTCAAGCGTCACTACAGCCTCTTCCCGTGGAGCGATGGCATGGTCAAGGAGCTCGGCGACGAGATGAAGCCATATGCCGTCGGGAAGGGCACGATCCGCTTCCCGGCCGATAAGCCGATCCCGCTCGAGCTCGTCGCGCGGATCGTCGAGATCAGGAACCGCGAAGTCGGGTAGGAGGCGGCCAAGGACGCGTCATAAGGGGCGATTGAGGCTCAGCTCGCCCAACGCACCGCGATCGGACGGGGCAGTCCGGGCAGCGGCATGGATGCCGCCTCCGCCTCGGCGGCCTCGCGCTCAGCCGCGGAGAGCGTCCGCCACGCCTCGATGGTGACGACTGCGGTCGACCGTCGCCACGTCCCGACGATCTCTCCTGCCACCAGCACCGCCCCCGGCCACACGCGCGGGGTCCAGAGCAGCCGACGACGATCGACCTCGGGGACGAGCAGTTCGCGATCGGCTCCCTGGAGGAGAAAGTAGGTGTCGCCGCTCGGCAACAGGCGTGCTGGGGCCGCTGCGGCCGCGAGCGCGCGGTACGTCGGCTCATCACCCGCCAGGATCCACCGGTCGCCGACCGGCGTACGAACCGGCAGCAGCCCTTCGCCGAGCGCATCGAAGGCGGCGCGGCCACCGGCGGTCACGATACCTGCCCATTCGGCAAACGCATCAGCCGTGGACGGACCGAAGACGTGCAGGTAGCGACGCACCAGATCGAGACGTGCCTCGAACGGATCGACCGCTGGGGCCGGCACCGTTCGCACCGTCGGCGCGCGCGCACCGTCCCATCGGATGAGGACCGTGGCCGTCGGCGCGGCGTACCGAAGAGCGTTCGGAGCGACACCCACGCCTCGACCTGCCACGCCATAGGGGAGTTCCCGGCCGTCCAGGAACGCGTGGAGCCGAGCCGCCGTATCTTCGGCACGACGCCGACGCCGGTCGTCCTCGGGTAGCCGACCGAGCGTGAACGGGGCAACGTCGCCTGCTGCCACGACGTAGGCGCTGAATCGCGGACCCCAAACCTGGACGAGCGAAGGATCATCGAGCGCCGAGGACGTGGTGCCCTCCACCCGCGCATGGATCGACAGGAGTGCGGCCCTCGGCATGCTGTCCTGGAGTCCGGCCCACGCGGCAGTCCGCAGGGAGGACTTGCCCGCGGGAAGACGCTCGTCGAGCCCCTGCACCCTGCGCCGATACGCAAGGATCTGGGATCGGCTGAGCTTGAGCCTCACGCGCGGATCAGTGGTCATATCCGCCCGGCATCAGCCATCGGCAACTCCTTCATCCATGGTGATGACCACCTTGCCCATCGCGCGACCTTCGTCCACGTGGCGAAGCGCATCCACGACATGGCTCAACGGAAAGCGGCGGTCGATGACCGGCTTCAGCTTTCCGGCCGCGATGAGCTCCACCAGAGTCGCAACGTCGGGCCGATGGAACGGCTTCCACCAGAGCAGCAGGCCCATCCATTTGTCGCTGAATTTCGACACCAGCGCGCCGGCGATCAACCCCTGGAGGATCGGGCCGGTCTCGCCGCCGAGCGTCACGTACGCGCCTCCCGGCCGCAGCGCGCGGCGGACGTCGGAGATCGAGTGGTGCGAATCGGTATCGACGACCCAGTCATAACGCTCGCCGCTCCTGGTGTAGTCGACCTTCGTGTAGTCGATGACGTGATCGGCTCCGAGCGATCTCACCATGTCCAGCTTGTCGGTGCTGGCGACACCGGTCACCGCAGCACCCATCGACTTTGCGATCTGGACCGCGAACGGGCCGACATTGCCCGATGCGCCGTCGATCAGGACCCTGTCACCCGGCTGCACTGTCCGGCCATTGCGCAGGCGAAGTCCCTGGAGCGCGAGTACGGCCGAGTGCGGAAGCGTGGCCGCGTCCTCGAATGACAGGCCCGTCGGCATCGGCTCAAACGCCTTTTCGCGAGCGCACACGTACTCGGCGAAGGCTCCACCGGCGTACCCGATGAGATCGCCGAAGACCTCATCACCCGGCTGGAAGCGAGTGGCGCTGGCACCAACGGACTCGACGACCCCGGCCACGTCGATGCCGACACCGTGATCCCTCGGCGCGCGAAGGCCCATGAACAGGCGGGCGAAGCTCGGCCGCGGCTTCAGGCCATCGAGGTCAGCCCGGTTGACCGATGCGGCTCGGACACGAACCAGCACCTGTTCCTCGGTCGGGACCGGAACCTCGACGTCCCGCAGCTGCACGACATCCGGCGAGCCGTATCGGTCCCGATAGGCCGCCTTCACGCGTTGATCACGGAGCGATGGTAGCCGTCGCCGACAAGCACAGGTGCATCCTTTGACATTGGATATACCACGGATATACTCCACCACATGACCAAGGTCTTGATCTCCATTCCCGAGCCATTGCTGGAGCGCATCGATCGCGAGGCACGGGCGCAGGGGAGCAGCCGCAGTCGGTTCCTCCAGGAGGCAGCTCGCCGCCACCTGAGCTGGCCAAATGTCGAACGGCTGGACGCTGCTCTCGAACGCGGGCGCACTGCCCTGGCAGCAGCGGGTGCCTTCGAGTCCGCCGATCTGATCCGTGCACAGCGCGTCGCACACGATGCCGACGATCGACGTCGTTAGCGACGCGAGCGTCGTGCTCAAGTGGTTCCACGCCGAGGGCGAGGAGGAGGTGGAGCCGGCGCGGGCTCTTCTGGACCACTACCGTGACCAACGGATCGCG
>JALZJE010000051.1 GCA_030859955.1 Chloroflexota bacterium
CCCTACCGTTCCTGTCAAGGTGGCAGAACGGACGACTCGACATCAGCAAGTGCCAGAAAAGTGGCACAAGGGGGTCTTGTCTACCGTCACCCGGCCCGCGCCGCGACGATGACCCGGTTGCCCTCGGGATCCCGCACGCGCGCCATGCGCTCACCCCAAGGCTGATCCGCGGGCTCCTCGACGATCCGCACGCCGCCGGAGCGAAGGCGCTGGATCGCGGCATCGCAGTCGTCGGCATAGACCCACAGGTCAAACGGCCGGTCGAGGTCGTCGGATCGCACTTCCTCTCCGGCCACGACTTTGGGGTCGAGACCGATTCCCAGCCTGGAGGAGCCGAGCTCGAGGCCCACGTAAACGGGATCGCCCTCATCTGGAAAGCGATAGGTCTCGGCGAACTCGAGTTGGTCGCGGTAAAAACCCAGCGCCGCCTCCATGTTCTCCACAGTAAGAATTGGGAACGCCTCCTGGAACATCGCCACCTCCGCTTCTAAGGACCGAATTCTCTTAAGACGAGCCAAGAAGCCTCAATTCGACCATCCGAGATGAGTGGGGTCGTCCCATAACCCCGGCGACAAGTAGGTTCTGTCTCACGACCACAGGAGGTCAGCTATGAATCGCGACGATGCGCTCGAGTTCGTGAGCAAGAACCACCGAGCCGTGCTTGTGACCCGCAGGGCGGGTAAGGGAGTGCAGACCTCGCCGATCACGGTCGGCATCGACGGCGATGGCTACGCCGTCATCAGCAGTCGGGAGACCGCCTACAAGGTTCGCAATCTGCGGCGCGATCCGAGAGCGACTCTTTGCGTCTTCAGCGACGCCTTCTACGGGGATTGGATTCAGATCGACGGCAGGGCCGACCTGATATCCCAACCCGAGGCGATGGAGAGACTGATCGACTACTACCGCCGGATATCAGGCGAGCATCCCGACTGGGACGACTACAGAAGGGCGATGGAGGAGGAAAGACGTCTCATCGTCCGCATCCCGCTCGACCGGGTGGGCCCCACGAGAGAGGGCTAACCGAGGTCTCACGCAAGACCGGCGCCCCCTTTGATTCGGGGACGCCGGCTTGCGACTGAGTTTGATCTGAGTCGTCGGGAACTACTGCGTCGCCGGCTTGACGACGTCGAAGCGGTGCATCATGCCCTTCAGGAAGTGCGGCTTCTTCCTCTTTCCGTTCTGTACGAAACAGAGCATGGCGTAGCGACCCTTGTTCAGGTCGGCCCTGATCGGCTTCTTTGCTTCCTTGCCGGGCATGGCGAACGTCGCGCCCAAGAACCGGATGTGCCGCTGCGCCTTCTTCTCGGACACCCTCAGAAGCCACCTGAGCTTCTTTCCGTGCAGCAGCTTGAACATAACCACTTCGTGGATCCGCTCTTCGCTGTCGTTGCGGAAGGTGAACTTGTAAGCCCCCTTGTCAAGCTTCCTCGGGAACTCGGATCCGTCGGCCAGCATGAAGTGGTAGTCCATGGCGACGATGTCCACACGAGTGCGTTCGGGTGCCGGTTCCTCTCCGGCGAATGCGCTGCCGGCGGGGATCACAAGACATACCGCCACCGCGACGGACAGGAACTTCTTCTTCAACATATGGGTCCTCCCCAAAGTCGACCACTTACCAACTGACGGCAAACTAGGGAGCCACCGTCCTCAAATCGTTACGAAAGCAGTTCCGAGGAAAACATCGCGGAAAGCCGCGACGTCGCGAGCGTGTGTCGGTTTACGTCTGGAGGGACACTCTCGGGACGCCGGCCGAGCGATAGCCCTGCGCGATCTCGACGTGGGTCAGCGGCTCGACGTCGGCGATCGGGATCAGGACCTCGACCGCGCCGACGACCAGGCTGAAGCCCGTTTCCCAGGGAGAGACTCCGTGTTCCGCGAAGGGCGCCGGGCCCCCCGGAGTCGCGTCGCCGGTGGCGTCGTTCAGGCGTCCGAGCCAGTGGAACGCCGCGGAGAGCCGGTCCCACGACTCGGCGGAGAGATCCTGCGCGAACAACTGCCGCTGCTGGACCCATTGGGCATCCGACAGCGCTCTCGTCCGCTCGGCCTCCGAGGTGAACTCCCACGAACCGGATCGGCCTATGGAGTTGAGCTTGTGACCCGCAAGGAGAAGTTGCTCGACCAGGATCCGAGCGGCGATCCTGCGCGCCGCGGCGGATCGCCGATTGTCCTGGACCACCGTCACTCCCGCCGTGACGACACCACCCAGAACGACTCCCAGGAGCGCAAAGAATCCCTCGGTCATGATCCGATTGTGACCGCCGGCCCGCAGCAAGTCGAGCGGTTTTCACGCGCCACATGGTTGGTCCGGCGTCGTGCGGTCGGTGCGGTCGGTGCGGTCGGTGCGGTCGGTGCGGTCGGTGCGGTTGGTGCCTACCACTACGACCCCTCCGACCAGCCAAGCTCCGAGAGAAGATCTATCTGGAAGAAACGGAAGCAATCCCTACCTCGTGGCGAGCACCCACGGTGCGTCCGGTTGACCAGCGTCGAGGGCCATGCCGGGCGCGCACTCCTCGGAGCGGTAGGCGGCCGGCATCTGAGAGTCCATTGTTCGGGTCTGCCGTCGGCTCCGAAGACCACGTAGCCCAGGTCAGCCCCGACGTCCGTGAAGGCTCCGCCGAAACTCTGGCAACGAACCTCGACGCTCGTTCCGAGCAATTCCGAAGCGGCGGACGCTAGGCGCGACTCGAGGCGAACCTGAGTAAGAATGGCGCGAGCGTCGCACAACCGAGCGCCACCAGAGTGACTACGGCTATGTAGGGAAAGATGGCATGTAGAGGGACCCCCTCGGCCCAAGCGTGATACCACGCGGTGTCATGTCGACGGAGCTCGAGGAGGCCCCGATGAGGATCGTAGGTGCTTTGGA